>JAVHVN010000134.1:0-2855 GCA_032160545.1 Pseudonocardiales bacterium
GACGATGTCGGCGTCACACGCCCGGGCGATCGCGAGCGTGACGCCGGCCGGCCCGCAGGCGACGTCCAGCACCCGCTTAGGACGGGCTTGCACGACGCGCTGGACGACGGCGGCGCGCCACCGCCGGTCCTGACCGAACGAAAGCAGGTACGCCAACGTGTCATAACGGGAAGGAAGCCCACGAAAGAGTGAACGCGCGAAGCGGTTGACCTCCGTTGGCGCACGTTCTGTGCCCATACTCGCTCCAAGAGTGCGGCCGGTGAGTCAGCGTAAGCCAGGGAGGTCGCGTGACCCAGCGTCGTCCGTCGCAGCCTGGCTGGCGCGGGGCCGTGGACAACGTCCTCGCCACTGCCGGTCCGGTGCCGCGGGCGCTTGCCGATGGCTGGCGTCGTGAACTGGACGACGTCGAGCGCCGCGTCCTCGCGGCCGGGCGAACCGGCCTGCGCAGGCCGACGAACGCCATGCCGGTGAGCGCAGTGCGGGCGAGCGTCGCGACGGTGAGCGAGCTGCCGGCGAGCGCGCTCGACGACGGTATGCACGCGCTCGTCGTGCTCGCGACCGCGCGCCTCGGGACCGTCTGGGCCGTCGACGACTTGCTTGACGTGGCCTGTGCGGTCGAACTGGCGGATCGGGCGACCAGGCATCACGACGCCGTCGCCGACCGGCTCGAAGACCCGCGCGTGGGTTTTGGACGGCGGCGCAACGTGCTCGCCGTGCTCGACGGCGACCTGTCGATCACCCAGGCGGCCGTTCTCGTTGCCGATGTCGGCTCGACGGCCTATCGAATCCTGGTGCGCGGGTATGGCGGCGCGCAGGTGGCTCGGTTGCGTGGCGACCTGGTCGCGGCCCGGGTCGCACTGCTGCAAGCTGCGACATCGCTGGGCGCCCTTGTCGCCGGAGTGCCGCAGCTCGCGGTCGATGCGCTGTGGCGCGACGCTCGCACAGGTGTCACGCCTGAAAGCCCCGTACCAGCAAGGGTGCTCGGCTTCATGCTCGACACCGTCGGGGCAATGCGATCCACGACGCGATCCATGGGCAGTACAGCTAGCCGTGCGGGGGCACGCTGAACGCGACGAGCCGCCCGTCGCCCTCGCCCACGCTCGGCCACTCGGCGTCCAGATCGATCACGACCAACCCGGCCGTCGGCAGGTTGTCCCGCAGCGCCTCGGGCGTGGCGTCGCCGACGAGACTCAACGCCAACTGGTGCAGGCCGGGGTTGTGGCCGCACAGCAGGAGGGTGTCCACTTCGGCCGGCACTGAGCGCACGGTGGCGAACAGGTCGTCGAGGCCGGCGAGGTAGAGCGCCCGTTCGTACCTGACGGCTACCGGGTCGGCGATGAGGGGCAGCACGCCGGCGAGGGTTTCGCGCACCCGGAGGGCGGTCGACGCGAGCACCAGGTCGAGCGGCGCGTCGAGGTGACGGTCGATTTCGGCGGCCGCGACGGGGAGCGCCCGGCGGCCGCGAGGGGCCAACGGCCGGTCGTGGTCACGGGGTCCCGGGGTCGCGGCAGCCGTCTTGGCATGCCGCAGAACGAAGAGCCGGCGCGATGGCACAGGCACATTGTGCCGCCACGTAGGGCGGACGTGCTCGTGGTGGGAACGTACCCTCAACGATCCGTCGAACGGCCTCTTCATTTATCTCAGTATTGAAACGGTTTCGAGGCATCTCCTTGACAGGACCAGGAACCGCTTCCACACTTTGGCCCGACCTCGTGGGAACGTGCCCACACAATCCGCCCCATCGTCTGTCGGCATCGGGTCCTCGTTGAGGGGGCCCTCAAGGAGGGTCCATGTTCATTGCCCATCGGCGACGGCGACTGGTGCTCAGCGCCTTAGCCGTGACCGCGGTCGCCATCACTGGCTGTTCGTCCTCGAAGGGCAAGGTCGCGGCGTCGGCATCGCCGTCCGCGACGGGTGCGGGCGATTCGTCGTCGGCGCCGGCGGCCCCTACGTCAGCGCCGGCAGCGTCGGCACCGGTTTCAGGCGGCGCCCCGGTCACCATCACGATCGGCGACTTCGGCACATTCGGTTACAAGGAGGCCGGCCTCTACGACGCCTACATGAAGCTGCACCCCAACGTGACCATCAAGGAAGACACCGTCCAGCAGTCGTCCGACTACTACAAGGCGCTTCAGACGCACCTTGCCGCGGGCTCGGGACTCGACGACATCCAGGCGATCGAGATCGGCTTCGTGGCCGACATCACGGCGAACCATGCGGACCAGTTCGTCGACTTCAACTCGCTCCCCGAGGGCGCGCAACTGAAGTCCACGTTCTACCCGTGGAAGTGGTCGATGGCCTCGACGTCCGATGGCAAGACGCTCGGAGTCGGCACCGACGCTGGGCCTGAGGCGATGTGTTACCGGACCGACCTGCTGAAGGCGGCGGGCCTTCCGTCGGACCGCGCGACGCTGAACGCGCAATGGGCGACGTGGGACGGCTTCATCAAATTCGGCCAGCAGTATCAGGCCTCCGCGAACAAGCCCGCAGGCAGTCACTTCCTCGACTCGGCGGCCAGTGTGTTCAATACGGCGGTCACCCAGGGGACCGAGGAGTACAACAACTCGGCCGGCAAGCCCGACGTTGCGAACTCCGATGGCGTCAAGACGGCCTGGGCGCTCGCGACCAAGGCCGCGCAGGCAAAGATCACGGCGGGACTCGGGCAGTTCACCACGCCATGGAACAAGGCGTTCGCCAATGGTGCGTTTGCAGCGATCGCGTGCCCGTCATGGATGACCGGCTACTTCACATCGCAGGCGGGCCAGGCTGTCTCCGGGTCGTGGGACGTGGCCAACCTTCCGGGCGGTGCCGCGAACTGGGGCGGCTCATGGCTTGGGGTGCCCAAGGCCGGCAAG
>JAVHVN010000140.1:0-3228 GCA_032160545.1 Pseudonocardiales bacterium
CGGTCGCGCTCGGCTGCTGGTCGACGGCGTTGTCGTCCTTGACGGCTTCACGCACCCGCCGGCGATGGGCACGGACTTCTTCGGGCTCGGCAGCGAGGAGATCGAGGCCACGGTGGAGCTGGAGGCCGGACGCGAGGTCGACGTGGTCGTCGAGTACGCCGCCGAGCTGTCGCAGTTCCTCCACGGCGTGAAGATCGGGCATCGCCCGCCCCGCGTCGACGACCTGATGGGCGCAGCCATCGAGGCGGCTCGTTCGGCGGACGTCGCGGTGGTCGTGGTCGGCACGACGGAGGAGTGGGAGAGCGAGGGTCACGACCGCGCCTCGATGTCCCTGCCCGGCGACCAGGACGAGCTGGTACGACGTGTGTGCGACGTCAACCCGCGCACGGTCGTCGTGGTGTGCGCCGGCAGCCCGGTGTCGATGCCCTGGGCGGACGACGCCGCCGCGGTCCTGCTGCCCTGGCTCGCCGGCCAGGAGATGGCGTATGCGTTGGACGACGTGCTGTTCGGTCGGGCGGAGCCGTCCGGCCGGCTGCCCGTCACGCTGCCCGAGCGGATCGAGCACACGCCGGCGTTCGGCAGCTTTCCCGGCGAGAACGACGTCACGACGTATCGCGAGGGGTTGCTCGTCGGCTATCGCTGGTACGACACGAGGCACCTGCCGGTGCGGTTCCCCTTCGGTCACGGCGGCAGCTACACGACGTTCTCCTGGAGGGCCGGCCGCCTGTCGTCGCCGACCTTCGCGCCGGGGGAGCGCGTCACCGTCGTCGTGCCCATCACCAACACGGGATCGAGACGTGGCAGCGAGGTCGTGCAGGTCTATGTCCGCCCGACCGCGACTCGGTTGGAGCGCCCGCGCACGGAGCTGCGTGGCTTCGCCAAGGTCGAGCTCGACCCAGGTGAGACGCGAGAGGTCGAGATCGCCCTCACGGATCGGGCTTTCGCCTACTGGGACTCGGGATCGACCGAGCATGCACTGCTGCGGGAGCGGCTGGGCGACGGCAGCATCGTTCCGGCCGATCAGGGGCCGGTGCCACGAATGGAGAAGGGCTGGTACGTCGACGCCGGAGCAGTGGAGGTGTTGCTGGCCCGATCAGTGACGGACGTCGTCGAGGTGCTGGCGTTGAGCGTCACGTCGGACGGCAAGGTCGAGGAGTCGCCGTGACCCTCAGCCGCGGTGCGCGGGGAAGCGCGCGAGCGGGCGCCGTGCTCATCCTGCTGCTGGCTCCGACGCTCAGCGCACACGCGGCACCTCCGGTCGTGATCGACGTGCTGGTGCACGGGAACACGGGAGTCGGCGAGCCACAGGTCGCCGTCGACGCCCGGCACCCAGCGGACGTTGTCGTAGGGGAGAACAACAGCGGCGTGTCGGTCAGCCACGATCACGGCCGCACGTGGAAGCAGATCCCGATCCCGAACCAGGGTGACAACACTCTTGCCATCGATGCCGCCGGCACTTACGCCTACACATCACTCGACGGCGACCTTCAGGTCTCGAAAGACCGCGGGAACTCGTGGGCGTCGGCGGGCAACTGGGTCGGATCCCTCGCCGCGTTGTGGAGCGGCTCGGGCGCACAGGATGTGCCGTTCCGCTTCCTCGGCTGCAACGCGCCGCTGCCGTTCGGGCCGGTCGACCCGGTGCACGGCCCGGGGCTGCACGTGATCGGCTGCGACCGCCCGTGGCTGACCGCCGATGCGACGGTGCCGGGCCACTACTACGTCTCGTTCGTCGATCACTCCGACGGCAGCGGTGGAACGGCGACAGCCAACGCGGAGTGCAAGACATCGACAGCGACCAACCAGTTCTTCTCCTGCGGCCGGCAGTACGTCACCTCCTCGCGCGACGGTGGGAAGACCTGGAAGCCGTTCGTGCCCGTCGACTCCGCCGATGCCCCGACCGATTACACGAACGGCTTCTCCGGCATCCCCCTTGCCCGTGGTGGCGTGCTGGCCACGTCTTACTTGGCCGGCAAGGCGCCTGGGAGCACCTGCACGACGTGCCTGATGTTCCAGACCTCCCGAGACGACGGCACGACGTGGACGCGCCACGTCGTGCCGGCGACGGTCGACGGCCCATCACTCGGCGCGCACGTCTTGAACCCACTCGCCATCAGCTCGTCGTTGGCGTTCGAGCCCTACCTCGCGGCGGTCCCGTCCCGCCCCGGCCGTTATGCCGTCACGGTGTTCGACCGCACGCAGAAGCAGCTGCTGGTCTTCGTGACCTCGGACTCCGGGTCGACGTGGAGTGCGCCCGCGCAGCTGGCCGAACCCGGAGGCGCGCAGCGCTGGCTCCCGTGGATCGCTTACGGCCCGGATGGAGCGCTCGGTGCGATGTGGCGGACCACGGTGGCCGACGGCTCGTACTCCGTGTGGGCGGCGGTGTCCCGGTCCGGCACGGCCGCGTTCGGCCGCCCGGTGCGCCTGAGCAGCAAGACCTCGCCCGGGCCGGTCTCGCAGGTCGCCGGTGACGATGCGTCCTTCGTTGCTCTCGACCGGACCACGCTGCACGCTGCGTGGGGGGACCGGCGGGAGGGCTCCCTCGGGATCCACTACGCCCGCTACGCCTTCAGCGCCGAGGACCGTTGAGACCCATCCGCCGGGCCTGGTGTGCCCCCCTTCTCCTGCTGTTCGGTCTCGTCACTCCCGCGGTCGCCCGGCCCTCGCCGCCGGCGCTGTCGACCGTTTCGAACCGCCCCGACCTCATCTCCGGTGGTGATGCCCTCGTCGAGGTGGCCCTTCCCTCGGGCGACCAGCTCAGCTCGGTGACCGCGGCCGACCGCGACGTGACCAGGGAGCTGTCACGCGTCGACTCCACACATCTGCGCGGGCTCGTCACGGGTCTGGCACTCGGGCAGACGACCCTGACTGCCCGCACTGTTGCGGGCGGCGAGGCCACCCTCGTGCTGACCAACCACCCGTCGACGGGACCGGTGTTCGCGGGCACCCAGGTGCAGCCGTGGGTGTGCAACACAGCCCAGCACGGACTCGGTCCGCCACGCGACAGGGGGTGCAGCACCCCGGCTCTCGTCAGCTGGGTCTACAAGTCCGCGGTCACCGGCCGCTTCGAGGCATACGACCCGGCCGATCCCCCACCCACGGCCACCGTCGCGGCAACGACGACGGATCAGGGTGTCTCGACGCCGTACGTCGTCAAGGTCGAGAAGGGCGTGATGGACCGCGGTCTCTACACGATCGCCGTGCTCGCCGACCCTGGGCGTCCGTGGACCG
>JAVHVN010000182.1:0-9893 GCA_032160545.1 Pseudonocardiales bacterium
GGTCGACCGCCGGCCATGACGTCGACGGCACCGTGACAACGCGATGCCCCCGGCTCATGGGAATCCGGGGGCATCGGAGTCGGTGCTGGGGGCTCAGTACACGGCTGGGTCGTTCGGCGTCACGTAGGTGGTGCCGGCCGTGCCGGCGGGGCCACGCTGGATGACGTCGGTACGGCGGCGCGTCGACATCATGATGAGCGTGATCGCCAGGCCGATCGCGCCGACGATCATCAGGATGACTCCGGCGGTGCCGACGTTGAACCCGTGCGTGTTCTGGGTGTTGACGGCGAACTTCAGGATCGCGCCGATGGCGATCAGTACGAGGCTCGCACCGATTCTCATGTTGCTCTCCCTTGTCTGGGAGCGGGTCGGGTTGCCGTCCCGCTCGATCTGGGGAGAGTTCCCACGAGCAACGATCACCAAACACGCACGGCAGCCGGCGGGTGGGGCGGGTTACAGTTCGACGCCCGCGAGATGCGCCTCGGGCCGCAACCGGATGCCGAACCGGGCCTCGACGCCGTCGCGGATCGTGCGCGCCAGTTCGAGCAGTTCGCGGGTCGTCGCGCCGCCCCGGTTGGTCAGCGCCAAGGTGTGCTTGGTCGAGACGGAAACCTGCCCGGAACCGAGCCCGAATCCCCTGCCGAAGCCGGCGTTCTCGATCAGCCAGGCCGCAGACAGCTTGATGCGCCCGTCCACCCTCCAGTTCGGGCATCCGTCCGGAACCCGCTCGGGCTCGACGAACGGGTTCACGAAGAACGAGCCGACGCTCCACGTGTCGGGGTCGGTGTCGTCGAGCAGCATGCCCTTGCTGCGCCGCAGGTCCAGGACGACCTCGCGCACCTGCGCGGATGGCGCGCTCGACCCTTGCTCGACGCCGAGGCGGCGCGCGAGTTCGAGATAGCGCACCGCTGGCGCGTCGGGCGAGCGCCGCAAGCGGAAGGTCACGTCGACGACGACGTACCGATCGGTGTGCTTGAACGCGCTCGTGCGGAACCCGAACCCGCAACGCTGCGGCGTCCACGATTCGACCGCGCCGGACTGGCGATCGAGAACGGTGAGCGCGCTGATGACGTCGGCGACCTCGCTGCCGTACGCGCCGACGTTCTGGATCGGCGTGGCACCGGTGCTGCCGGGGATTCCCGACATCGCCGCGAGGCCGGACAGCCCCGACTCGACGGTGCGCCGCACGACTGCGTCCCACGGCTCGCCGGCCTGCACGGTCACCTCGACGGCATCGACGGCATCGACGGCGTCGACAGCGTCGACGCCCGTCGTACGCACCAGTACGACGGTGCCGGGCCAGCCGTCGTCGGCCACGACGAGATTGCTGCCCCCGCCCACCACCAGCAGTGGCACACCGGCGGCGTCGGCATCGCGCACCGCGGTCACGAGGTCACCGGCCGTGGTCGCCTCGACGATCGCTTGCGCGGGACCACCGAGGCGCACAGTGGTGAAGTCCGCGAGCACGGGAGGCACGGCTCGCGAGGCTACCCTGACGCGTCGTGACCGGGCCGGCGCGTCCCCGCGAGAAGAAGCCGCGCCTCTCGGCCGGACGGGCGCGGGCGCTGGGCGTGCCGACGCGAGGAACGACCAATCCGAATCGGCTGCGGCGGATGGACAACTGGATCGTCGCCGGCCTCGCCGACCTGCTGCGCCGAGCCGCCGACCCACTGGTTGTCGACCTCGGCTACGGCGCGACCCCGGTGACTGCTGTCGAGCTGGTGGCGCGGTTGCGACGGGTCCGCCCGGACGTCCGGGTGCTGGGGCTCGAGAGAGATCCCGACCGGGTGGCCGCCGCCGCACCCGCCGCGGATCCGCCCTCGCTGACCTTCGCCCGCGGTGGCTTCGAGCTTGCCGGCGCCCGACCCGTGATCGTGCGGGTCGCGAACGTGCTGCGCCAGTACGACGAGGCGGCGGCCGCGGACGCGTGGACGACGCTGAGCACGAACCTCGCGCCAGGCGGAGTGGTCGTCGAGGGAACCTGCGACGAGACCGGGCGCAGGGCCGGTTGGGCGTTGATCGACGGGGACGGCCCGGTGAGCCTGACCCTCGCCTGCCGCCTCGACGCGATCGAGCGCCCGTCCGACCTCGCGGAGCGGCTGCCCAAGGCGTTGATCCACCACAACGCCCCTGGCGAGCGCATCCACGACTTCCTGGGTGACCTCGATGCCGGGTGGGACGCGGCCGCGCCGCTGTCGGCGTTCGGTGCCCGGCAGCGGTGGGTCGCCGCGTGCGAATCCCTCGCGGGGCGCTGGCCCGTCGACGTCCGGCGGGCCCGCCGGGGCGAAGTAACGGTCGCCTGGAGCGCGGTGGCCGCGCAGTGATCACGAGTCGTTGAGGCGCCGGCCCATCCCGATCGGCAGCAGGTACCAGAAGACACCGAACACCACCGCCAGCACCGCCGTCCCAATCCAGGCCGCGAACGAGTGCACGACGAAGTCGAGGATGAGCAGCAACGCTCCGAGCATCGACAGCGCGAGGAACACGAGCCCGATCGCGATGAGCTTGGCGGTGTACGCGACCAGCTCGTCCTTCTTGTTCTTGCGGAATATGGCGCGATGCATCGCCACCGGCGCGATGAACATCACGGCCGCGAGTGCCGTGAAGATCAACGTGATGACGTAGACGGTCTTGAGAAAGTCGGAGATCGACGCAAATCGCTGCTGGAACGAGATGCCCAGCAGGAAGGCGAAGAGGATCTGCACTCCGGTCTCGGCAACCCGCAGTTCCTGCAGCTGCTCGTTGTAGTTGCGATCGAGGCGTTCGGCGTCCGACTCGTTGCGGGTGTAGTTCGGGTGCTGATCGCCCATGCCGCCTCCAACCTGTGAATCTGCAGACCCTAGTGGCGATGCCGTGCGTGCGGGCATACCCATGAAGGGGACAGCAGGCGACGGTGGATGGAGGCATACCGGTGAGGATCGCTTTTCTGGGACTGGGCCGCATGGGCACCGAACTCGCCACCCATCTCGTCACCGACGGGCATGAGGTCACGGTGTGGAACCGCAGCGCCGCGGCGACAGCGCCGCTCGTCCAGCGCGGCGCCACCGCGGCCACCTCAGCGGCGGACGCCGTCGAGGGGGCAACCGCGGTGGTGACGGTCCTCTTCGGGCCGGACGCGGTGCGCGAGGTCGTCGTCGAGGCGGGCCTGCCGATACCGTCCGGGGCACTCTGGCTGGACGTAACGACGGTGGCACCGAGCGACGCCGCCGCCTTCGGCGAGTGGTCCGACGGCCGCGGCGTGTCGTTCGTCCACGGCCCGGTCGTGGGCTCGCTCGCGCCGGCGCGCAACCGTGCCCTCGGCGTGCTGCTGGGCGGCGCCCCGGAGGCCGTCGACCGCGCCCGCGAGATCGCGGTATGGGCCGACCCCGAGAAGGTCCGGACGTTCGACACGCCGGCCCAGGCCGCGGCCGGCAAGCTCATCGCCAACCTGGCGCTCGGCGTCAGCATGCAGGCCGTCGTCGAGGCGCTGCGGGTCGGTGGCTCGAACGCGATGAGCACCGGGCAGGTGCTCTCGACGCTCGAACTCACGGCAATCGCGGGGCTCGTCGGCATGAAGGCCGAGTCCCTGCGCACCGGCGAGTTCGGCGACACGCAGTTCTCGGCCGACCTGCTCGCCAAGGACGTCCGGCTCATGCTGCACAGCAGCGACGCGCCGCTCCCAGCGGTGACATCCGTCGGCGAGTCGTTGCGGCGGGCCAGCCGGGCCGGGAGGGGCGGCGACGACTTCGCCGTGATCGCCGCCGACGACCTCCGGCCCAGCAGGAGCTGACCCGACCGGTGCACGGCCGGCACCGGTACCAACCACAGGCCGGACCATTCCGGCCCACAGCGTCGGTCAGGCACAATCGGAATGCCGGCAAGAAGAGGAGGACTCCCATGGGTCTGATGGACAAGGTCAAGGCGCAGGCCGACCAGGCGATGGTCAAGGCACAGCAGGGGCTCGCGCAGGGCCAGAACAAGATCGAGGAGTTGCAGGCGAAGCGCGCCGCGGACGCGTTGCTGCGGCAGCTCGGTGCGGCCGTCTACTCGCAGCACCGAGGCAGCGGGACGCAGGCCGAGGTCGACACCGCACTGGCCGCGCTCGACAAGCACGTCGCCGAGCACGGCCCGATCGGCGGCCCCGCCGAGAGCTGACCAGCTCGCCGGCCGGGCCAGCGGCGGCACCGTCTCGACGCGATCGGCCCCGGCGGAAACCGCCGGGGCCGACCTCTTCATCACTGTCGTCAGTGGTGGTTACCGCTGACGATCGGGCCGGTCTCTCCCGGCAACGGCCCGGCGCCGCTGTTACCGGTTGCCGTCACCGTGCCGCTCACGGTGTTACCGACGATCACCAGCCCGCCGGTGTTGTTCGAGGCGAGGATGGATCCGGCCACGGTGTTCGGCGCGCAGTTGTTGGCCGGGTCGCCGATCAGCACGAATCCGGTCGCCTTGCTCACCGTGATGGTGCCGGTGTGGCTACCGCAGATGCGCAAGCCCCCCGGTGCGTTGGCCGAGATCGAGCCGTTCACGGTGCTGTTCTCGACGTCGAGGACGGCACCGTTGGCGACCGAGATGCCGCCGGTGATCGTCGCGTTCAGCACGCAGGTCGTCCCGCTCGTCACGATGAGCGACGAGTGCACACCGGTGATCGTCTGGTCGCATGCCACCGTGACCGTCATCGCGGCCGACGTGCTGGCCAGGTAGTTGGCGTCACCGTTGTACGTGGCGACCACCGAGTGTGCACCACCGCCGAACGTCGTGACGATGCTCGCGTGGTTGCCCGTCAGGGGCACCGTTGCGAACGGCGTCGCCGAGCCGTCGATGTAGAACGAGACCGTTCCCGTCGGCGGCTGTGGCCCCGGCGCGCCGGTCGGGGTGACCGTCGCCGTGCACGTCACTGCCTGGTTCACGTGCGGTGCCGGCGGCACGCACACCACGCTCGTGCTCGTCGGCGCCTTGTTGACGACCTGGGTGAACGAGTTGCTGCTCGTCAGGAACGAGCCGTCACCCGAGTAGCCGGCGCCGATCGCATGGCTGCCGACGCTCAGCGTAGAGATCGTCAGTGTGGCCGTCCCGCCCACGACCGGCGCGGAGCCCAGCGGCGTCGCGCCGTCGGTGAACGCGACCGTCCCGGTCGGCGTACCGGTGGCGGGCGCCTGCGGCGAGACGTTCGCGGTCAGCGTGACGGTCTGCCCGTACACGGACGGATTCGGCGAGCCGCTCACCGTCGTCGAGGTGGCACCCTTCGACACGGTCGACGCCGCACAGCCGCCCGATGCGGTTATGTGCTGCAGCTCGTACTCGTCCCAGTAGTCCAGAGCGGTGCAGTTGTTGATGCTCGCCGGCGTGCTCGTCCTGGCCTGGAAGGTGATGGTCGCCGTGTCGTGCACCGCGATCGTGCCCAGGTTCCACGTCAGCGGCGACGTGCTCGTCGGCGCGGGTGTGCTCGAGCCGGACACGTAACTGATCCCGCTCGGCAGCGGGTCGCTGATCTTCGTCAGCGACGACGCGTTGGTTCCGCTCGGGTTGTTGACGGTGATGGTGTACGTGAACGTCTGGCCCGAAACCAGCGTCGAGGGGCCGGTCTTGGTTGCCGTCAGCGTCGGCGGCACGTCCGAGGTCAGCGCGGCATTCATGTCGAGCGAGCAGGTGTGGATCGCATTGCTCCACTCACGCTGGACGATGTACGGGTCGCTGTTCAGGTAGAGGTTCGCGCCGATGCTGTTGGTCGGTCCGGTGTCGTAGGCGCAGAGATCGCCGATCTCACCGCTGAGGTTCGTGTGGTACCAGCCGTCGAGCTGCGGGTCGGTCTGCGCCTCGAAGTATTCGTGCGACGCGGTGCTGATCTCGGAGTCTGCAGCGGCATCGCCGTTCGGGGCACTGCCGATGGCGCAGCTACCGGTGCCGTACGCCTCGGACGCATCGTCACCCATGAAGGCGTAGATGGTCGAGGTGTTGAAGTACGAGTGGTAGGCGCAGTAGTTCCAACCGTTCAACGGGTTGGGGATCGTCGGGTTCGACGGGTAGTTGCAGTTGTTGGCGCCGAAGCACTCGTCGATGCCGAACGCCGTGTAGATCATGTAGATGTGGTCGGTGTCCTGCGCCCACGAGTTCGTTGTGGCGGCACGGGTCGTCGCGGCCCGGATGTCCCCATCGGTCAACGGATCGGCCGCAGTGCCGGCGTGCGGGTAGGCCGTGGTGTCGACGTACGAGCCGGCCAGCCGGTTCATCGGCGAGAGGTTGGGCGTCCCGTTGGCGCCGGGGTACTGCCGCATCAGCTGCATCAGGTCGCTGTTGCCGACGTCCTGGAAGAAGCGGTTCAGCAGGTTCTCGTAGTTCGTGTCGGTCGTGGCCGAGCCGGGGCTCTCGAAATGAGTGCCGGCCGGCAGCCAGAAGACGTTGTAGACCTGCGCGGCCTTCATGATGTTGCCGCCGTGGTTGGTCATGTCATTGCCCGGAATAGGCGCCGGGTTCTGCGCACCGAAGCTGCTTGCGGCCGCGCGTGCCGACACGCCCTTCACCTTGGGACAGACGATGTGCGGCACGGCCGAGCCGTTGACCGACACCGGTTGCTGACAGCCTGATGCGGGTGCTGCGGCTTGGGCAGACGCGGGCAACACTACGACTGCCGCGCTCATCGCAAGCACCGCACCGGTCAGCACCGTTGTGAGCCGGCGACCGGTCATTCCGAGCAGTTTCATGAGACCCTCCCGATAGAGCCGACGCGGGTTACGGCGAACCCGGTCCGGCGGCTCTTCCCAGATAAAAGACCGCCACTTAGTACTGCTGATACGTCCACCGGTCAAGGGGCCCCGACATGCGAGGACGCAAGGTCAACCGGTCGAGTACACGCGTTGCGAGTGCCGTCGCCGCATTGTTGTTGTCAATAGCAGTCCAAGGCTGCGGGAACACCTCCGCCGGTGAGCGCCCGCGCTCGTCGCCGACGCCGGCGTCGACCGTTGCGTCGCGCTCTGCGACGGCCACCGCCGCGACCGCATCGTCGAGCGTGATCGCTGCAAGCATTCGGCTCACCGACGGCGACAACGGCAGATCGGTCGCCGTCCACGTCGGCGCTCGCGTGGTCGTGACGTTGTCGAGTTCGTACTGGATGTTCGACCAGCCGTCATCCCGGGTTCTCGCGCTGGTCGAGCGGCGTACGCCCGCGTCGCCGGCGAGCTGCGCACCGGGCAGCGGCTGCGGCGGCGCCGAGGCGTCGTTCGTTGTCCGCGCGCCGGGCGATGCGACCATTGCCGCACATCGCACGGTCTGCGGTGAGGCACTGCGTTGCGGCGCCGATCAGACGACCTTCACGGCGCGCGTCACGGCGGCACCCTGACTGCATCTACCGGGATCAGGCCGGCGTCAGCGCGCGATCATGCCGTCGCGCTCCGACGTTCGCGACCTCTGAGCCCGGACGCAGACCGGCTCCGGCGCCGGTGGCGCCGGAGCCGGTGTGCGTCCCCCTCAGGCTGTCGCAGCGAGCTGCGAAGCCTGCCGTAGCAATGCCGTGCCGACGGCCTGCAGCGCGGCGATCCGGGCCTGGTCGTGCGCGGAACTGTGCCCGCTCGGCCCGGCCAGCGCCGACTTCATCTGGTTTGCCACCGCGTCACGCGCCTCCGCGAGCACGCGCAGCGTGCGCTCGACGGAGATGTAATGCGAGTCGTCCGTCGCGGATCCGCTCGCCAGCGCCTTAGACTCCGCGACCAGGGTGTCGGTCGCGAACTCGCCCACGCTCGAGTTCAACTGACGGTAGGTCGCCGCGAGCGCGTCCGCCTGCGTCTTCGGCCCCGTCAGCGCCTGGCTCACCACCGCACCGTCGCTCGGGTAGTCGTCGACCAGACCCGCCAGGCGCATGAGCGTCGGACGCAGGTCGACCTCGTCGACGAACGTCCCTACCTTGCTCGCCTGCGGGACGGTGTTCGTGGAGTTCGGATCGGACGCCTCGTTGCCCTGCGCGGGCTGCGGGCCGTCGACCCCGTTGTGAGCAACACCGGGCCCGACCAACCCCGCCCAGGTGACGTCGATGTTCGGCGAGTAGTAGCCGTGGTTCCACGCGAACGAGCTGTTGATCGACACGTTCGGACCGCTCGTGGAGAAGTAGTAGTCCGGCTTGGGGAACAGCGAGTACGTCGGCGTCCGCAAGGGATCACTCGTCTGCATATGCAGGATGCGTTGTTCGGTCGCACCCGCTTGGTAGTTGACGATCTTCTCGCCCTGCGCGCCGCTGTAAGGGTTGTCGCCCGTCATTGCGGCCGTGTCCCGTTCGAGCTGTCGCACCGTCGGGTCACTCGCCCCGGGTCGGCCGTGAACGTAGATGGACGCGCCCTGGGGCTCGATGTCGAACGCGGTGCTGCTGCTGGCCGACCTGGACAGCAGTCCCTTGACATTGGCCTGCAGCTCACCGATCTGACCAGCGGCGTAATTGCACGGCGTGACGACGCCGTCGCAACCGGCCGGCGTGGGCTGCGACGCCCGGCCGACATTCGCGCCGGCGAACTGGTCGTTCTCCTCGGCGCTGATCACGAACAGCGTGTTCGCCGGCGTGATGCCGTCCTTCTGCAACCGGTCGAAGAACTTGGCGAACGCGGCGTCGTAGGTCTGGGCGTTGCTGACGTAACAGCGATCACCCGGGCCCAGCGGCTTGCCCGAACCGGTCGCCGTGGCGGTCGTGCAGTTGCTCGTCCCCGGCTTGCGCTCGTGGATGTCGGAGATGTAGCCGTACGTCACCGGGATGCCGCTCTCCTGCATATCCGCGACGTAGGCGAGCGATTGCGTGGGGGTGGGGTTGAATCCGGGGAAGCCGGCGGTGTGGCTGAACGAGTTGGTGATCGCGGTGCCGTCGAGGTCGGTGAGCGCGCCGTTGGCGTCGGTGACCGGGTACCCCGCGTGCGTCAGATTGGCCGTCCCGGCCCCGAGGACGGGCGCGACGTACCGCGCGCCGAACAAGCCCTGGTAGCCGGTGTAGCCACCGGGCTCGGTGGGCAGCAGGTCGGGACGCGCCGTCGGCGACGGTGTCGACTGCCCGTACTTGACGGCCTGGGCATTCGCGCAGGTCGCGTCGTCCTTGGCGCAGTGCACCGCCACGCCGACGTAGTCGGCGGTCTCCGGATCCTTGAAGGCGCTGGGATCCGCGGCGAGCTGCGCGGCCTCCGGCGAGTTGGGCCCGAACACGGTGGAGATGTCCTGCTTGGTGTTCTCGAGGACCATGTTGGCCGTCGAGAAGTTGCCGACCGAGCAGCCCGCGCGGGTGAACGGCACCCACGGCGCCGGGGTCTGCTGACCGGTGTTCGGCTTGGTCGCGGGCGTCGACGCCGAGTAGGCCATCGTGGGCAGTGTGTCGTGGCCCGCCGCCGGATTCGCGGCGGTGTCGACGACCGGGCTCGTCCAGTACGCGAAGGACGTCGCCGGGTCGGTCGTGCCGTCGGGGTTGTAGGTCTTGTACGAATTGGTCACGGGCTGCCCGTGACGGTCGCCGTAGAGGCCGGTGTAGATGGCCAGGCTGTCGTTCGCGGTGTGCGCGATCAGCGGCGTGTGCACGTTGGACAGCACCGTGCCATTGCCCTCGAGGAAGTTCAGCAGGTGCGGCATTTGCTCGAGGTCGGACGGGACGTTGGGGTTGTCGCGCGCGAAGTGGACGTTGTCGAACACGAGGCTGATGACATGCTGCACGCCGTTGCCTAGCTGGCAGGTCGTCGTCGCCGTCTTCGGAGTCGCCTGGACCGGCGACGCATCGGCCACAGCCGCCGCCGCGCTGGCACAGAGCAGTCCCGCCGTCGCGGCGCCCACTACTCGCCGCGCCAGCTGGGTTCGTCGCGCAATTCGCATGTCCCGCCCCTTCATCGCGAATGCATACAGATGTGTCGAACCCGGACGCTAGACCCAGTGGCGGGGGTCCTGGCAACCCTTTGGTGAGC
>JAVHVN010000188.1:0-15548 GCA_032160545.1 Pseudonocardiales bacterium
CATCAGTGGGCTCGGCGCGATCAGTGGGCTCGGCGCGATTTCCGGGCGCCGGCCAGGGCCCTGATCAAATAGAAGGCCAGACCGCCGCGAAGAAGCCACGGTCCCCCCACGATGAGTGGGTCGAGGAGCTGGTGCTTCACGTCGGTCCGCTTGTGCCCCAGCCGCGACGACAGGCCGTGGTGCGAGAACTCCGCCAGCACGCCGGTCTCGGTGATCGGGTTGTCCGGATGCGGGGTGAGGAACGACCGGAAGCTGCTCCCGACCGAGTCGACCCGATCTGCCGCCACCAGCAGCAGCCAGTGAGCGGCCCGCCCCTCGCTGTAGTTCTTGTAGGAGAACTTGCGGATCGCCCCGGACAGGCCGTGGGGCGGGCATGCGGTACCGAACACCGGCGTGAGGGACTCGTGCTCGATGGACCGCTCGCGTGGCCACTTTTCGGGCTGGCGGTCGGGGAACTCCCAATGCGCTCCGGTGCGGTCGGCCATGTGTTGCAGCTTGGGCACCGAGGGGCGGTCGTGCGGGTCGAGGTCTGCGCCCCAACCCGGGATGCGGGCACGAAGCTGCTCGCTGGACTCCGCGATGTGCGGCTTCTGCGGTGTATAGGTCACGGTCGGCTCGCCTTTCAGGCAGCGTCGGGGACGACGAGCGGCTTGATGCAACCGTCGAGTTTGGCGGAGAAAATGTGGTAGCCCTCGGCAATGTGTTCGAGCGGAATGCGGTGGGTGACGATTTCGCTGGGCGTGAGATAGCCGTTGCGAATGTGCTCGAACAGCCGTGGCCACTGACGCTTCACCGGGCACTGGTTGGTGTGGAAAGTCAGCCCCTTGTTCATCGCGTCGCCGAACTTCACCGCGCTGAAGATCGGGCCGTACGCACCCATCACGGAAATCGTCCCGCCCTTGCGGACCGAGTCGATCGCCCAGTTGAGCGCGACCGGCGAACCACCCTGCAGCTTCAGCTTCGCCGACATGACGTGCTGCACCAGGTTGCCGTCGGCCTCGGCGCCGACCGCGTCGATGGCGACGTCGGCGCCCAGGAAGTCGGTGGCCTTCTTCATCTCCACGACGATGTCGTCGTATTCCGTGAAGTTGTAGGTCTCCGCGTTGGCGAACGTCCGCGCCTTCTCCAGCCGGTAGTCGAGGTGGTCGATCACGATCACCCGGCCTGCACCCATGAGCCACGCCGACTTGGCGGCGAACAGCCCGACCGGGCCGGCTCCGAAGACCACGACCACGTCGCCTTCGACGATGTCGCCGAGTTGCGCACCGAAGTAGCCGGTCGCGAGGGCATCCGTGCACAGCACCGCGTCCTCGTCCTGCATCCAGTCCGGGATCAGGGACGGTCCGACGTCGGCGAACGGCACCCGCACGTACTCGGACTGGCCACCGTCGTACCCGCCGCAGGTGTGCGAATAGCCGTAGATGCCGCCTACAGCGGTCGCGTTCGGGTTCACGTTGTGGCAGTTCGAGTACAGGCCTCGTGCGCAGTACCAGCAGGTGCCGCAGAAGATGTTGAACGGCACCATCACGCGATCACCGGGTACGACGTTCTGCACGGACGACCCGACCTGCTCGACCGTGCCGATGAACTCGTGCCCGAACGTCATCCCGACCCGCGTGTCGGGCATCATGCCGTGATACAGGTGCAGGTCGGATCCGCAGATCGCCGCCGTGCTGACCCGGACGATCGCGTCGTTGGGGTGCTCGATGGGCGGGATGTCCTTCTCCTCCACCCGGATGCGGTACGGGCCGCGGTAAACCATTGCGCGCATAAGGTCCCCTCACCCGACGATCTGGCGATCGGCCGGTGTTCGCTCTTGTCCCGTGCGTGCGGGAAATCGCCTGCGAGCCGCGGTTCGGCCGGGCGGCTGGGGCAGCGGCTCGATGACCGGTGCACCGTCGAAGCTACCCGGCGGGGCGGCAGACCAAACGCCGCACGCATGGGGTACCGGCGGCCCCGCGCCGAACAAGCGCATTTTTCAACTACTCGCGCAGCATTAGCTGGCTGAACAGATATCAGTCCGATTTGCACACGCGTGTGACAATGAATCGACTCAGCGTCCTGGCTCGAGCCAATTGAATTGCCCCTCGGCGCTACAAATGATCGATGACAGTACCGGGCGGCGACTGATGAAATTTACCGAGTTCACTCCACGTCAACGTACGTATGGGCGCACCGCCCCTGCCCTTCGATACCCAGCCTTTGCGGTCGCGGCAGTTTGCGCGGCAGCGACGGCACTCATGCTCGCGATCATCGGATTCGGCGGACCATCCGCGGGCGCCGCGGGAGCGCCCATTTCGATCAACCAGTGCAATGGCACTGACAATGTCGGCGGCGAAGCGGTGGCGTGTGACGTCACGGTGATCAACAATCTCGATATGGCGACCGGGACCGCGTCGTCAACAGTGACGGTCAAGGAATGTCACGGGGCCGCCAATACCGTACTGACGTGTGTCACCACCACGACGCCCAGCAGCTCGCTCGTCACCTCCGTGACGCAGTGCGACGGCTCCGGCAGCGGTGGGGGCGGCACCGTCAACTGCAACGTCCACGTGATCAACAACATCACCGGATCAACTACGGCCACCCCTGCAACCGTCAATCAGTGCAACGGGTCGGGTGCGGGCGGCGGTATCCAACCAACCATGGTGTGCACTCCCCTCGGCAGTACCACCGACGCCACGGTCACCCAATGCAACGGCTCGGGCAACGGTGGCGGCGGAACCGCGCGCGTGAAGTGCACGGTGCCGACAGCGACGAGCAGCGCTGAGCTGCTCGTCACGATCGATCAATGCAACGGCTCGGGCAACGGTGGCGGCGCCACCGTCACGTGCACCAGCTCGATCATCAACAACATCATCCCAGTGACGCCGTCGACCTCGACGACGGCCACCTCCTCGGGCGGCGGCACCTCCACAGGCACCTCCTCGGGCAGCGGCACCTCCACGGCCAGCACCTCCGGCGGCGGCAGCACCACGGCCAGCACCTCCGGCGGCGGCACCTCCACGGGCACCTCCTCGGGCGGCGGAACGGCCTCCAGTGCCACGACCTCGACGGCCGGTCTCGGCACAGCGACCGGTCCAGGCGGCGCGGTGAGCAACAGCAGCCCGTCCGGCACCCTCGCAGCGACAGGGGCGGCGGAGCTTCCCCGGCTGTTCGTCCTTGCAGCGCTGCTCTCGCTCGTCGGCGCAGGCCTGCTCGTCGCGACGCGGCGACGCCCACGCTCCAAGCACTGACCGTGCTGGGCCCCTCGTATCGCCGCGTGACACGGCCCCAACCGGCGATTCGAGGGGCGACGCGAAACGATGTGCACCGCGTGCCACCGGGCTCCCCTCGAGCGGGCGGGGCAACCTCTTACGAGGCGGCGACCACCGGGCTGCGAGCCGGGACCACGGGCGAGCGCAGGGACGGCTGCCGCGCGCCCCATCGGTCCAGGACGTGCCTCGCGAACCGGCCGTCCACATGCAGGCAGGCAGCCGCGCCGAACACGATGTCCTCGGCGAGCCCGGGCTCGTCCGCAGCCAGTCCCCCGCACAGGTCGTGCGCCGCGAGCTGCTCGTGCAGGGCATCCGCGGTGACGTGCACGTCGAAGAATTCGGCCGGCGCCTCGGCACCGAACAACCGGCGGACTGCCTTGCCGTAGCGACGGCACGGGGCCGACGATGTCATCTCGTAGGCGGCGAGGTGCCCGACCAGGGCGCCACGCAGCTCGCGGTTCAGGCCGAACAGGGACATGACGTTGCTGATCGCGAGCGTGATCGCCGGGACGGCGTCGAGGTAGTGGCCGTACTCGTCGCTGAGGCCCAGGCCGCGAAGCAGCGTCCGGTAGAGCTCTGAGTGCATGTGCTGTTCCCGCCCGCCGCCGTACTCGTCGATCTGGATCTCGATCAGCGCTGCCTTCGCACGCCCACGCAAGCGCGGGATCGCCCAGCTGTGCGGATCCGCTTCCTTGAGCTGGTACAGCGAGCGATGCACAGCGAATTCGAGGAACTGCTCCGGCGTCGCGCGCTTCTGCAGGTATCGCGACAGCTGCGGCCCGCCGTCTGCGTCGACCAGGGCCCACAGCCGCTGCGCAACCGGCAGGTCGCCGCCGGGCACGAGCACCTCGCGGCGCAACTGCTCGAGCAGCGCCCTCTCGAGCGTGCGCCGCAACTCGATCAACCGCGGGTGCCACTCCCACGAGTCGGGCACGCCGTCGAACCCGCGGTAGTGCAGTTCGTAACAGGTCCATAGCGCCAGCTGCAGATCTTCATCGCCGAGCGGGTCGCCAGGGACCTCAATCCGGCTCGGGACCGCCGGAAGCTCCGGGGGCACGGCTCGTCCCAACGCGTCGAACAGCCCCGTCGTCAGTGGGCCGCGCGGCTGCGGGAGGTGCATGGGTGCCCCCTTTAGTTGATTCGGTCTACTGTTCCTTCCCGGCCGTGACGAGCGTGAAACCTGGGTAAGAACGCAGCCGTGCCGACCGTCCCGCTCCACGACACCCCGCGCGTGACGCGTACCTGCCGATTCGGGCCGCTCGAGATCGAGTTCGACGACCGGGTGCTGACGCCGCGGCCGTGGACGTTCGAGCAGAGCAGCTGGGCGGCGCAGCTCAGCAGCAGCGTGGGGCCGGGGCCGATCCTCGAGCTGTGTGCCGGCGCCGGACAGATCGGGCTGGCCGCGGCCGTCCTCGCCGATCGGGACCTGGTGCAGGTTGAACTCGACCCCGTCGCCGCCGGCTGGGCGCTCGCCAACGCGGCCCGCGCCGGACGCAGCGCGCGCGTCGAGGTCCGCACCGCTCACCTCGCCCAGGCGCTGCGTACCGAGGAGACGTTCCCGCTCGCGCTCGCAGACCCCCCGTACCTGCGAAGCGACGACCGCGCCCGCTGGCCGGATGACCCGGCGCTCGCCATCGACGGCGGCCCGGACGGGCTCGACGTCGTGCGTGCCTGCCTGGCTGTCGCGACCGGCCATCTGGAACCCGGCGCCCCCCTGCTGTTGCAGGTGGCCGGCGCCGGCCAAGCGGACGAGGTTGCTCGGCTCGGCGACGCGGACGCGTTCGAGATCCGCGAGACACGCGCGTACGACTCCGAACGGGCGGTCCTGCTGCTCGTCCGGCGCTGAGCGTCACTCCTGCGCGTACTGGATCGCGGTCCGCATCGCCGCCCGTGCCCGCTTGCGGTCGCCGGCCAGGTCGTAGGCCAGTGCCAGCCGGTACCAGCCGCGCCAGTCGTCGGGCCGCGCCTCGACCGCGCCCCTGCGGATCTCGAACAGCGCGTCAGCGGCCCTGCGATCGACCCGGCCGCCTGCCGATCGGGGCAACTCCGGCTCGGGCTCGGCGCCCTCGTCGTCGAGACGGGCGCCCAGCCGCTCGGTGGCCCGGCCGAAGCGGATCTCGGCAAGCACCACCCAGATCCCGATGACGGGCAGGACGAGCACGGCGACGCCGAGCACCTTCAGCGCCGTCCGATCCTGCCCGAGCAGGTAGATGCCGCGGTAGCCGATCAGCACGAAGTACGCCGCGAGCGCGGCGACCAGCAGCCCGACGACCCGCCGGGCGTTCACAATCCGAGCAGCGACTCGAGACCTACTGTCAGCCCGGGACGAGAGCCGATCTCGCGCACGCCGAGCAGTACCCCCGGCATGAAGGACGACCGGTGCAGTGAGTCGTGGCGGATCGTGAGCGTCTCACCCTCGGTGCCGAACACGACCTCCTGGTGGGCGACCATGCCGGCGATGCGCAGGGCGTGCACTCGGATGCCGTCGACGTCCGCGCCGCGGGCCCCGTCCGCCTCCTGGCTCGTGGCGTCCGGCGGCGGCGCCATGCCCGCCTCGCGACGGGCCGCGGCGATGAGCGACGCGGTGCGCTCAGCCGTCCCGCTCGGCGCATCGGCCTTGCCGGGATGATGCAGTTCGATGACCTCGGCGGACTCGTAGTAGCGCGCCGCGAGCTCGGCGAACCGCATCGACAGCACCGCTCCGATGCCGAAGTTCGGTGCCACCAGCACCCCGAGGTCCGGCGTGTCGGCGAGCCAGGTGCGGATCGTATCGAGCCGCTCGGGTGTGAAGCCGGTGGTCCCGACCACCGCGTGGATGCCCTGGTCGACCGCGAAGCGAACGTTGTCCATGACGACGTCCGGGTGCGTGAAGTCGACGAGCACCTGCGCGCCCGCGTCGGCGACGCTGAACAGCCAGTCCCCCGCGTCGACCATCGCGACGAGGTCGAGGTCATCCGCGGCGTCGACCGCCTGGCAGACCTGCTGGCCCATGCGCCCGCGGGCTCCGAGCACCCCCACGCGGATCGGTTCGGTCATCGCAGTGCTCCTTGTCAGACCGTGCCGTCGAAGTCGTGGTCACCGAACGGACCGACGACTGTCAGGCAGCGCGGCCGGCTCAACAGTTCGGCGGCGATCTCGGTGACGTCGGCCGGGGTCACCGCGTCGATGGTCGCGAGCAGTTCGTCGACCCCCATGACGTCGCCGTAGGTCAGCTCACTCTTGCCGATCCGGGTCATCCGCGACCCGGAGTCCTCGAGGCCCAGGACGATGCCCCCGCGCATCTGGCCCTTGCCGCGCTCGATCTCGGCGTCGGTCAGCTCACCCCGCCCGGCGGCGTCGAGTTCGGCGCGCATCAACTCGAGGACCTGGTCCGCCTTGCCGGGCTGGCATCCGGCGTACACGCCGAACTGGCCGGCATCGGCGTACGCACCGGTGAACGTGTAGACGGAGTAGGCCAGCCCGCGCTCCTCACGAATGCGCTGGAACAGCCGCGAGCTCATGCCGCCGCCCAGAGCCGACGAGAGCACGCCGAGCGTGAAGCGGCGCGGGTCGTGCCGGGAGACCCCGGTGGTTCCGAGCACGATGTTCGCCTGCTCGGTGTCGTCGGGAACGATCGACACCCTCGCCTCGTCGCGCGGGCGCCGGGCAGGGTGCGACGAGCGCGGCGGCACGGGACCGAGGTCGGGGTCGAGCCGCTCGGCGAACGCGCGCCGGACCAGTCGCACCACCTCGCCGTGCTCGACGTTGCCCGCGACCGACACGACCATCGACTCGACCCCGTACCGGCGCTGGTAGTAACCCGCGACCTGGCGTCGGGTGAGTGCACCTATCGATTCGACGGTGCCGAGGATTGGGCGGCCGAGCGGGGTGTCGCCGAACAGCGCCGAGGCGAACTCGTCGTGCACCAGGTCGGCCGGGTCGTCGTCGCGCATGGCGATCTCTTCGAGAACCACGCTGCGCTCGACGGCGACATCCTGCGCCGCGATCGTCGCGTTGAGCACCACGTCACTGATGATGTCGATGGCGAGCGGCAGGTCGCGATCGAGCACAGTGGCGTAGAAGCAGGTGTGTTCCTTCTCGGTGAACGCGTTGAACTCGCCGCCGACGGCGTCCATAGCGCTGGCGATGTCGAGCGCCGATCGGGTGGTGGTCCCCTTGAACAACAGGTGTTCGAGGAAGTGGCTGGTCCCGGCCAGAGCCGGCGTCTCGTCCCGTGACCCGACGGGGACCCACACGCCGACGCTGGTGCTGCGCACGGCGGGCATCGCCTCGGTGACGACCCGCAGGCCGCCCGGCAGCGTCGTGCGGGTGATGACACCGCCGCCGGTGGCGTCGAGCCGGCGGGTCGTGGCGCGCGGCACGGCACGGCTCGAGGTCATCCGACGATCGTAGAGGGCGCCGGTTCTAGGCGTGGACCCCGCAGAACGCACGCCCGCGCGGGGAGTGCTCGACGGGGAAGAAACCTGGGCGCAGCGAGCGCAGCCAGCCGGCGGTGCAGAACGCGAATGCACGCAGCAGCGGCACGCGCAGCAGCCAGCCCAGCGGCCCGAACAACGGCGCCACCAGCCAGGCGAACACGCCGGCCGTCACCACCGCGGCCGCCCGGTGACCGGTCGCCGACCTGGCCGCCAGCAGCCACACCGTCAGGGCGCCCACGCCGATCGTCGCCACGAGCCACACCAGCCGCAGCGCTGGGAGCCCGCGCAGGACGGACGCGGGCAGCAGCGCGAGAGCCAGCACCGCGACACCGACGGCGGCGCCGGCGAGCTGCGGCAGCGCGCGGCGCCGACCGGGCTCGCCGTAGCAGGCCAGGCGGCTGAGCGGGTGTTCGGCGAGCATCACCGCCCGATCGCAGTAGAGGCGAGCCGACGGGTACCGGCTGCTCACCCGCCGGCGCAGCCAGACGGGGGTGTTCGGGTGCAGCCAGATCGCGTCGACGCGCGCGTGCTGCGCGCGCACGCCCTGTGTTCCGGCGATCACCCCGCCCCAGCACGACACGACCGCCTGGACGTACCGCGCGTGCCGGTTGCCGCTGGTGGCCCGCTCGCTGCCGTACGCATAGAAGCCGCATTCGCAGTCCGGAGCGGGCACCATGTGCTCCCGCCGACCGCGGTCCCCCGTGGGCGGAGCGCACGTCGCGGTGTTCGCGCCGTCGTACCAGGCGAGGTCCGAGTAGAGCGGCAGCAACAGCCCCGACTCGTCTACACGGAACGTCCGCAGCCCGACCACCTCGCCGACCAGCGGCTCGACCCCGGAGAACGCCGTGGACACCGCCGGCTACCCGCCGCGACCGTTCTCCGGGACCGGTACCGGCGGACCCGGCACCGGATCGGGCCCCGGACCTGGACCGGGCGGTCCCGGGACCGGCGGCGACGGTGGGTCGTGGTCCGGTACCGGAGGCGGGACGTCGGGATCCGGGACCGGCGGGGGCGTGGGCGGGTCCGGCACGGTCATGCGCCGGGGCGAGGTGGACCCCGTCGCCAGTACCTCGTAGCGCGCCGATTGCGGTCCGATGTCACCCATCGCTGCCTCCCGTCGCCCGGTGCTGGTCACCGTACGCCCGGGGCCGAACCGGCGCCTGCCTTGTCACGGTTCCTCAGATCTGCCCGCGCCGACATGCTGCACCGCCGCCGCGAACACCACGTCGCTGAACAGAACGAGGCGAGCGACACCGGGGCCGGTGAAGGATTCGATCGCCGAGACGGCCTGCCCGATCGCGTCGCGCACCGGCCACCCGTACGCGCCCGCGGAGATCAACGGCAGGGCGACGGTCTGCGCGCCGAGTTCGCTCGCCACGCCCAGCGCCGACAGGTAGCACGCGCGCAGCTGCTCCGCGGTGCCGCGGCCGTAGATCGGACCGACGGTGTGGATCACCCACTGCGCCTTGAGCTTGCCGGCCGTGGTCGCCACCGCCCCGCCGACGGGCAACCCGTCCGGAAAGCGGGTGTCGCGCAACGTGCGGCACTCGGCGAGGATCTGCCGGCCACCGCGCTTGTGGATCGCGCCGTCGACCCCGCCCCCGCCGAACAGCGACGAATTGGCGGCGTTGACGATGGCGTCGACCCGTTGCTCGGTGATGTCTCCCTGTACCAGTTCCAGTCGCATCGTCAGCGCGGCAGCCACGCGTCGGGCGCGTCGAGCAATTTGCGCACCTGTGGCGGGAACTTCCCGGTCAGGACCTGCGCGATCGTCGTCTCGTCCAGCACCTGGCGCAGCGCCGAGCGCACCGCCACCCAGAGCTCCGGCAGATGTTCGGCGACGTTCGCGTACTCGGTCTCGTGCGCCCGCAGGCCGCGGATCTCGGCAAGGGGGCCGTCCACGGCACGGATCACCGCGCCGAGCGTGATCTCGGCCGCTGGGCGGGCGAGTCCGTAGCCACCGTCGGCCCCGCGCTGGCTGCGCACCAGCCCGGCGCGGCGCAGCTCCCCGAGGATCGCCTCGACGAACTTACGAGGCAGGCCCTGCTCCGATACGACTGCGTCCACCTTCGTCAGCGCCGGCTCCCGGGCCGCCAGGCTCAGCAGTGCCCGCACCGCGTAATCCGTCTTCGCCGATATCTGCACGTCCGTAGTCTGGCAAAGTCCAGGCCCCGGCATGCGGCGCGGCGCGCAGCCAGACCCGCGAACCCACCGCGAGAGCCAGCGCCTCGGCCTGCCCGCGGGTGATCTGGACCCACGTGTCGGCCCCCGCGGCCCGCACCTCCACCCGCACCTCGAAGCCCACCCGCGTCAGCCGGACGACCTCGCCGGGCACCGCCGCGTCATTCGGCGTGTCGAGCAGCTCTATGTCGTGCGGGCGAACGGCGGCGCCGTTCAGCGTCGTCACCGGCCCGAGAAACTCCATGACGAACCGGTTCGCGGGCCGGTCGTAGAGCTCGTCGGGCGTCCCGACCTGCTCGATTCGGCCGGCGTTGATGACGACCAGCTGGTCGGAGACCTCCAGGGCCTCCTCCTGGTCGTGGGTGACGAACAAGGTGGTCACGTGCATCTCGTCGTGCAGGCGGCGCAGCCAGTCCCGCAGCTCCTTGCGCACCTTCACGTCAAGTGCGCCGAACGGCTCGTCGAGCAGCAGGACCTTGGGTTCGACCGCGAGCGCGCGGGCGAGCGCCATGCGCTGCCGCTGGCCGCCGGACAGTTCCGAGGGCAGCCGCTGCCCGAACTGCTCGAGGTGGACGAGCTCGAGCAGCTCGTGCACGCGGCGGCGGATCTCATCCTTCGGCCGCTTGCGGATCTCCAGCCCGAACGAGACGTTGCGGTACACGGAAAGGTGCTTGAAGGCGGCATAGTGCTGGAAGACGAACCCCACGTTGCGGCGCTGTGCCGGGACGCCCGTCGACTCGACACCGTCGATCAGCACGGAGCCGGCGTCGGGCGACTCGAGGCCGCCGATGATCCGAAGCAGCGTGGACTTGCCACCACCGCTCGGCCCGAGCAGCGCGGTCAGCTGGCCGCTCGGCACGGACAGGTCGACGTCGTCGAGCGCGACGAAGCTGCCGAAGCGCTTGACGATCCCCTTCGCCTCGATACTCATGCTCGCTCCGCGAGCCGTCGCTCGACCGTCATGGTGCTTCCTCTTTCGGGCGGATCAGGGACACGATGACGATGGCGAGCACCGCGATGGCGATCAGGACCACGGCCACCTGGTAGGCGCCGGGCTCGAGTTGCTCGACCCGCTCGTCGACGAGCAGGGTGGCGGTCTGGGTCTGGCCACTGCCGCTGATGTTCCCGGAGACGACCTTGACCGCGCCGAACTCGCCGATCGAGCGCGCGATGCTGAGCACGACCCCGTACATGAGTGCCCATTTGATCGTCGGCAGGGTGATCCGGCGAAACCGCTGCCATGCGCTCGCGCCGAGCACGCGCGCCGCCTGTTCCTGGTCGATGCCCTCGTCCTCGAGCACGGGGACGATCTCGCGAACGACGAGCGGCAGCGCGACGAACGTGGTGGCCAGGATCATTCCGGGCACGGCGTAGATCACCTCGAAGCCGGCGTTGTGCAGCCCCTTGCCGAACCAGCCGTTGTACGGCCCGTACACGAGGACGAGCGCCAGCCCGACCACGATCGGGGACACCGACATCGGCAGGTCGACGAAGAGGCTGAGCATCCGCCGGCCCGGGAAGCGGTAGCGGGTGAGCAGCAGGGCGACGCCGATGCCGAACACGGTGTTGATCACCACGGCCGACCCCGCGACGATCCCCGTGAGGCGGAACGCCTCCTGTGCCTGTGCGGAGCTGACGGCGTCCCAGAACGCGCTGCCGCCCTGCCGGATGGTGCGCCACAGGATCACACCGAGCGGCAGCAGCACGATCACGCCGACGTACGCCAGGGCGGCCGTGCGCAGTCCGTACCTCGACCGGCGCCGGGTACCGAGTGCCACCCCCGGGCTAGCCACGGCGGGCCGCCCATCGCTGCAGCAGGTCCAAGGCGGTGATGACGACCAGGCTCACTGCCAGCAGCACCGTGGCCGTGGCTGCGGCGCCGGCGTAGTCGTAGTTCTGGATCAGCTGGTAGGCGTACATGGACGACACCCGGGTGCGGTTCGTCCCGCCCGAGATCAGCAGGACCGAGCCGTACTCCCCCATTGCGCGCGCGAATGCCAGCGCGGTCCCGGACGCGATCGCCGGCAGCAGCACCGGCAGCAGGATGCGGCGGAACACTGTGAGCGGCCCGGCGCCGAGCGACGCAGCCGCCTCTTCGGCCTCGGTGTCCAGTCCGATGAGCACCGGCTGCACGGTCCGAACCACGAACGGCAGCGTCACGAAAAGCAGTGCCAGGAAAATGGCACGTTGGGTGCCGAGCAAGTCGATGCCGACCGGGCTGGTCGGGCCGTACAGCGTGAGCAGGACCAGCCCGGCCACGATCGTCGGCAGTGCGAACGGGATGTCGATGACGATCTCGACGATCCGGCGGCCAGGAAAGTCGTCGCGCACCAGCACCCACGCGATCAGCGTCCCCATCACCGCGTTGACGAGGCTGACGCCGATCGAGCTCAGTACGGTGAGCCGCAGGGCGTCATAGGCGGCCGGGGTGGTCACCGCGTCCCAGAAGCCGGACCAGCCTCCGGCCGCCCCCTCGGCCACCACGGCGGCAAGCGGCACAAGCACCAGCAGACTCAGCCAGGTGACCGCCAACCCGAGGCCGACCCCCGACGCGGCCCCGAGCCGCTGACCGGACGAGGACGCCGAACGGGGGGTGTCACGCCGAAGCGCGACACCTCCGGGGGCGTCGAGTACTGCGGTCGTCACCCGGTCGCTTTCTCGATCACGGTGACGATGCCGTTGTTGGCGTCGAAGTACTTCTTGTTCACCGCCGACCAGCCGCCGAGGTCGGCGATCGTGACGAGCTTGGCCACCGACGGGAACGGGTTCGCCGGGTCGTTCGCGCCCTGGACGGTCCCGACCTGGGTGCCCGAGACGACCGGCCGGAAGCCCTTGCTCGCGAAGATCTGCTGCCCCTGCGCGCTCAGGGCGAAGTCGAGGAAGCTCGTCGCGGCAGCGGGTGCCGACTTGGTGACCGCGGCCGGGTTCTCGATGAGGATCGACTCCTGCGGGACGATGTAGTCGAGGTCGGCGCCCTTCTGCCGGGCACCGATCGCCTCGTTCTCGTAGGAGATGAGTACGTCACCCGTGCCCTGGGTGAAGGTGGTCGTCGCCTGCGCGCCGCTCGACGGCTTGCTGACCACGTTGCCGAAGAACTTCTTGAGGTAGTCCTGCGCCTGCGCCTCGGTGCCGCCATCGGCGATGACGTGGTGGTAGGCGGCCAGGACGTTCCACTTCGCCGAGCCGGACGACGCCGGGTCGGGCGTGACGATCTTGATACCCGGCTTCACCAGGTCGTCCCAGCCGGTGATGTGCTTGGGGTTGCCCTTGCGAACGGCTATCACGACGACCGAGTCCGACACCATGCCTTTCGTGGCGTTGCTGTTCCAGCCCGCGTCGACGAACTGCGGAACAAGTTTGGTCATGTCGGACTCGAGCGAGAACGCGACGTAGCCTGCCGGCTGACCGCTCGACACCGCCTTGCTCTGGGTGCCGCTGGCACCGTAGGACTCCGAGAACGTGACGCCCTTGCCCGGGGCCGTGGCGACGAACGCCTTCTCGAGGGCGTCGTAGGCGGGCTTCGGAACCGAGTAGGCGACGATCGCGACCTTGCCGCCGCCACCACCCCCGGCGGCGCCGGAACTCGAGCTCGAGGAGCACCCTGCCACGGCGACCGCCCCGGCGCAGGCAAGCGCGATCATCGCCAGGGCGCGGTCGCGACGAGTGCGGACGATGGTCATTCGGGGCGCCTCCTGATTGTCCATGAACTCTGTGTAGTCCACGTGTCCGATAGACAATAAAGGAAATGGCGGACGTCCTCCACTCAGCGGGGGTCAGGTCACATCGGAGTCGGCTGGCGTCACGGCCTGCGGAGGCGGGGCGACGAGCGTCTCGGGGGCGGCCGCAACGACCGGCAGGGGTGCGAGTGCGACCGCGGCGCTCACCACGAACGTCGCTCCATAGCCGTGCCAATCCGCGATCCAGCCGGCCGCGACGGGGCCGATGACCGCCCCCAGGTCGCCCGACATCTGGAATACCGCGACGACGGTGCCGCCGCGACCGGCGACGACGTCGCCCATCACCGCGCCCGGTGCCACCGAGTCTGCGGCTCCCGCGACGCCGAGCAGGCACATGGCGATGACCAGCCCGGCGATCGACGGGGCAAGGGGCAGCACGAGAAAGCCCACCGCACCGACAGCCAGCCCGCCCAGGATCACCGGCCGCCGTCCGCGCGAGTCGGCGATGCGGCCGAACGGCAGCAACAACGCGCCGCTGACGACGCTGACGATCAGGAAGGCGGCGTACGCCCAACCCGAGCCGAGGCCGAGATCGTCGGTGACGAACTGCGGGACGATCGCGGTGCGGGCACCGACGACGGCGTAATCCCCCGCGAACGACGCGACCAGGGCCGCAACGTAGGCCCGGCTGCGCAGCGCCGTCCTCAGCGGTAGCGGCTCGGTGCGCACGGTCTGGCGGGCTGCGAACTCGCTGTGCCGCAGCGTCCACAGCCCGAGCGAGCCCGCGACGACGAGCGTGCCCGCGTAGAGGAAGAACGGGGCCCGCAGCGAGAAGGACGCGACCGTGCCGACCGCGGGGCCGGCGATCATGCCGATCAGGAAGGCACCCGCCCAGGCACCCTGGGCGCGACCGCGCAGGTGGCTCGGCGTGACGCGGATGAGGATGCCGACCGAGCTCACGCTGAACATCACCGAGCCGACACCGCCGATGCCACGCAGCAGCAGCAACTGCCAGTACTGCTGCGAGAACCCGGCGAGCAGGCTCGACACGGCCACCACGGCGATGCCTGTCGCGAGCATCAGCCGCTCGCCGAACTTGTTCACCAGCCGGCCCACGAACGGTGCGGTCACCAGCCGCATCAGCGCGAACGCACTGATGACCGCACCTGCGGCGGTCTTGCCCACCCCGAACTCGCGGGCGAAAAGCGGGATGGCCGGCGACACGACACCGAAGCCGAGCGCGACCATGAAGGCCACGATGATCAGCGCCCGCACCTCGGAGGGCAAGGTCGCCAGAGATGTCCGGAAACGACTGTGTCGCGCCCTCCCGTCTTCGACGGCGGGAGAGCGCGACACAGGGCGTTACGCGGGAGTTAGGCGTCGACGCTCGCGGACTCCTCGGAGGCCGGCGTGGACGCGGCAGCGCCACCCTCGGCGGCCGAGTCGTCGACGAGGACGAGGCTGATCTTGCCGCGCTGGTCGATCTCGGCGATCTCGACCTGGATCTTGTCGCCGATGTTGACGACGTCCTCAACCTTGCCGATGCGCTTGCCGCGACCCAGCTTGCTGATGTGGATCAGGCCGTCCTTGCCCGGGAGCAGGGACACGAACGCGCCGAACGCGGCGGTCTTGACCACCGTGCCGAGGAACCGCTCGCCCACCTTCGGCATCTGCGGGTTCGCGATGGCATTGATCTGGTCGACGGCGGCCTGGGCCGACTGGCCGTCCGCCGCGCCGACATAGATGGTGCCGTCGTCCTCGATGGTGATCTGGGCGCCGGTCTCGTCCTGGATCGAGTTGATCATCGCGCCCTTGGGGCCGATGACCGCGCCGATCTTGTCGACCGGGATCTTGACGACGGTGACGCGCGGTGCGTACGGGCTCATCTCATCCGGGCCGTCGATGGCCTCGGCCATGACGTCGAGGATGTGCAGCCGGGCGTCACGCGCCTGCGTGAGCGCGGCGGCGAGCACCTCGGACGGGATGCCGTCGAGCTTGGTGTCGAGCTGCAACGC
>JAVHVN010000015.1:0-27355 GCA_032160545.1 Pseudonocardiales bacterium
CCACAAGGTGATCATGAACGCTGGCGAGGTGCGCCAAACTCGGCGAGGCTCGGCGCATGACCCTGATCAAGCGCGGGATTACCCGCATTCGGCACAGCATCCGGGCCGGGATCGACGCCGGAATGACGACGGCCGAGTACGCAGTTGGCACGGTGGCCGCCGTGGCGTTCGCGGCAGTCCTATACAAGGTGGTGCGCAGCCCGGCGGTCTCGTCCGCGCTGGCATCGATGATCGAGTCGGCGCTGCATGCGATCTGAACGCACCGCCCAGCGGCCTGACGCCGGGATGGTGACTGCCGAGCTGGCCGCCGCGTTGCCGGTGCTGATGCTGCTTGTCACGATCGGGCTCGGGGCGGTGTCGGTGTCGTCGGCGCGGGTGCGCGCGGCGGACGCGGCCCGTGAGGCGGCACGCGCCGCGGCTCGCGGCGATCCGAGCCACGCGCGGCAGCTCGCGACGGCGGTCGCGCCCGGTGTCGAGGTGGCGGTCTCGTCCGTCGACGGGACGGTGGTTGCGATCGCGACGCTGCGGTTGCACCCCTTCGGCGGACGGCTCCCGGTGATCACCGTCTCGGAGCGCGCCGTGGCCGCCGCCGAACCGGGGCTGCCATGACCGGTGACCGCGGGTCGGCGTCCGTATGGGTTCTGGCGTGTGCGGCGCTCGTCCTCTGCGCGGCCGGTGCAGTCCAGCTGCGAGGTACTGCGGTCCTGGTGCGGCATCGCGCCGAGACGGCCGCCGATCTGGCCGCGCTGGCCGGCGCCGCCGCCATCGGGACCGCCGCAGCCCCGTGTGAGGCCGCCGCGCGGGTCGCGCATGCCAACGCGGCGACGCTGGTCGCGTGCGATACCGACGTGACCGGACGCACCGGCGTCGTCCTGGTGCGAATCGCGTTCGCGGCCGCGCTCCCCCCGATCGGAACGCGGACGGTCACCGCGAGCGCCCGGGCCGGTCGCCTACCGCCGGGTCGCCTTCCGCCGGACCTGCCGCCGAGCGCGCCGCCGAGCGCGCCGCCGGGCCTGCCGCCGGGCGCGCCCCCAGGTACGCGCGGTCAGCCCAGCTCGGCCAGTACCAGGTCGAGCCACCGGATCGCGCCGGCCTTGTCGAGCGGCTCGTTGCCATTGCCGCACTTGGGCGACTGCACGCACGACGGGCAGCCCGACGGGCACTCGCACGACGCGATCGCCTCCCGTGTCGCGGCGAGCCACTCCGGCAACGTCGCGTGTCCGCGCTCGGCAAACCCGGCGCCACCGGCGTGACCGTCGTAGACGAACACGGTCGGCGCTCGGGTGTCGGGGTGCAGTGCGGTCGAGACGCCGCCGATGTCCCACCGATCGCAGGTGGCGAACAGCGGCAGCAGCCCGATCGCGGCGTGCTCTGCGGCGTGCGCGGCGCCCGGCACGTCCGCGAATTCGAGGCCGGCGACGTCGAGGGCCTCCTGCGCGACGGTGTACCAGACCGCCCGGGTCCGCAGCTGGCGCACCGGCAGGTCCAGCGGGGTGTCGTCGATGACCTCGCCGGTGCTGAGGCGCCGGCGCAGGTAGCTCACCACCTGGTTGCTCACGTCGACCGTGCCGAAGTTCACGGTCACTGCCCCGTAGCGTTTCGCGCTGTCGGTGTGCACGACGGCGATGTCGGTGAGGTCGCGCGCCGAGGTCGTCCAATCGGGTTCGTCCGGGTGGACGAGCGCAACCCGGTCGGCGAGGTCGAGCCGGTCGACGACGAACGAGCGACCCTGGTGCAGATACACCGCGCCGTCGTGCACGGTCGAGTGCGCCGCCGCGGCGTCGACGGTTCCCACGAGCGTGCCGGTGGCGGCTTCGACAACCGCGATCGGGCCGCCGCCGGCCCCGCGGATGTCGACCGACGGGCGGTCCCGATCCGTCCAGAACCAGCCGGCGGGCCGGCGCCGCAGCCGGCCGGCCGCCACCAGCTCGTCGAGCACCCGCTCGGCGATCGGGCCACCGAACAGCTCGAGGTCACTCGGCCGCAGGGGGAGTTCGGCTGCCGCGCAGCACAGCTGGGGCGCCAGCACGTACGGGTTCAGCGGGTCGAAGACCGTCGACTCGATCGGCCGGCCGAACACCGCGTCGGGATGGTGGGCCAGATAGGTGTCCAGCGGGTCGTCCCTGGCCACGAAGAGGACGAGGGCCGTCTCACCCGAGCGCCCTGCCCGCCCGGCCTGCTGCCACAGCGAGGCGAGCGTTCCGGGAAAGCCCGCGAGGACGACCGCGTCCAGCCCGCTGATGTCGAGGCCGAGTTCGAGCGCGTTCGTCGCGGCCACGCCGAGCAGTTCGCCCGACGACAAGGCCGCCTCGAGCGCCCGGCGTTCCTCAGGCAGGTAACCGGCGCGGTAGGCGGCGACCCGGGGCACGAGTTCGCCGAGCCCGGCCTCGGCGAGGTGGCGCTGGGCCGTCAGCGCCGTCTGTTCCGCGCCGCGCCGCGACCGCACGAAGGCGAGTGTCCGCGCCCCTTCGACTACCAGGTCCGCCAGCAACCGCCCCGCCTCGGCACCGGCCGAGCGCCGTACCGGGGCGTCGTTCTCCCCCCGCAACGCGGTCAGCGGTGGCTCCCAGAGACCGAACACCGTGGCGCCGTGCGGCGACGCGTCGTCGGTGACGGCTTCGACCGGCACCCCGACGAGGCGCTCGGCGGACTCGGAGGGAGTCGACACCGTGGCCGACGCGAGCACGAAGACCGGTGACGAGCCGTAGGCCGCACAGATCCGCCGCAACCGCCGCAGCACCTGCGCCACGTGCGAGCCGAATACACCGCGGTAGGAGTGGCACTCGTCGACGACGACGTAGCGCAAGCGCCGGAAGAACGATGCCCAGCGCCCGTGCGACGGCAGGATCCCGCGGTGCAGCATGTCCGGATTGGTGAGCACCCAGTTGGCGTGGGCGCGTACCCAGTCGCGCTCCTCGGTCGGCGTGTCACCGTCGAAGGTCGCCGCCCGCAGGCCGGGCAGGCCCAGCCCCGCGAGGGAGCGCAGCTGGTCGCCGGCGAGGGCCTTCGTGGGAGAGAGGTAGAGCACGCGCGCCCGGTCGTCGCCGAGCAGCGCCGCGAGCGCGGGCAGCTGGTACGCGAGCGACTTGCCGGACGCGGTACCGGTCGCGATCACGACCGAGCGGCCCGCGCGGGCAGCCTCGGCGACGGCGACCTGGTGCACCCAGGGCGCCTCGATCCCGCACGCGTCCAGGCGTTCCCGCAGCACGTCCGGAACCCATCCGGGCCACTGTGCGCGAACTCCTTCGCGTGCCGGCAGACGTTCGACGTGGGTGAGCGGCTCGTCGCCCGGGGGCAGCCCGAGGACGAGACGATCGAGGAGCTCACGCACGCCTGTCCCTCCGTCTTCCGGGACGTGCCGCGGCCCGGGTGAAGACCACTCGGGCCAGCGGTCTGTGGCACGATTGCCACGGCCCGTCCGTCCCCGGTCCATGATTGCCGAAGCTGGGGACATCCCGGGTGGGATCGGCTCAGCGAAGGCGGGAACAGCCCCGAGACGACGCGCACGACCGTGCAGAACGAGGTGTACCGCAGTGGAGTTCTCCGTTTCGCAGCAGACGATCGGGACCACCCCGGTCGTGTCCGTACAAGGCGAGATCGACGTGTACTCGGCGCCGGCCCTCAAGGACGCTCTGAGCGCGCTGCTCGAGACACGAAGTTCCGCCGTCGTCGTCGACCTCACCGAGGTCGGCTTCCTCGACTCCACGGGCCTGGGCGCGCTCGTCGCCGCCCGGACGAGCGCCACCGACGCCGGTGCGCGCCTCGCCGTCGTGTGTGACCGTGACCGGATCCTCAAGCTGTTCCGCATCACTGGCCTGGACGGCGTCTTCGACATCTTCCCGACGGTCGATGCCGCGGTGCAGGGCCTCGATTCACCGGCCGGCCCGTTGCCGTCCAGCTGACCGGCCATACCGATCGGCGCGTATTTGTTCACTCGGCCGGACCCGGGTGGAACTCGTTGCTGTGAGCCCGGTTAAACTCCGCGGGTCCGCGCCTCGTGCAGCCGCCGCTGCGCTGCCCGGCGCCCATGCCGCTGAGCTCACCAGCATTCTTCGAACGATGTAGGGGAACCTGTATGGCTGCGCACTACCTTTCTGCCGCCACCCTGCCCGGGATCACCGACGGGCAACGTGGCTTCGTCTTCGTCCTCGGCGCTCTCGCGCTGGTGGCCCTGGCCTACGCCGTGGTCCTGGTCCGCGAGGTGCTCGCGGCCGACCAGGGCACGCCGAACATGCAGGACATCTCGCGGGCCGTTCAGGAGGGCGCCGCGGCATACCTCAACCGGCAATTCCGGACGCTCGGCGTCTTCTCCGTGATCGTCTTCGTGCTGTTGTTGCTGCTGCCGGTGAACGACGGCGGTACGAGCGTGCGGGTCGGCCGGGCGATCTTCTTCCTGATCGGCGCCGCGTTCTCGGCGACGGTCGGCTATGTCGGCATGACGATGGCGACCCGCGCGAACGTGCGGGTCGCGGCCGCGGCACGCGGCGGCGGACGGGCGCGGGGCTTCCACCTCGCGTTCCGCACCGGCGGCATCGTCGGCATGCTCACTGTCGGCCTCGGCCTGCTGGGCGCGTGTGTCGTGCTGGTCAGCTACAACAACCACGCTCCCACCGTCCTCGAGGGCTTCGGCTTCGGTGGCGCGCTGCTCGCGATGTTCATGCGTGTCGGTGGCGGCATCTTCACGAAGGCCGCCGACGTCGGCGCCGACCTGGTCGGCAAGGTCGAGGCGGGCATCCCCGAGGACGACCCGCGCAACGCCGCCACGATCGCCGACAACGTCGGTGACAACGTCGGCGACTGCGCCGGCATGGCGGCAGACCTGTTCGAGTCGTACGCCGTGACGCTCGTGGCCGCGCTGATCCTCGGCCAGACCGCCTTCGGCGCCAAGGGCCTGATGCTGCCGCTGATCATCGGTGGCATCGGCATCATCAGCTCGGTGGTCGGCATCCTCGCGACCCGCCTGCGAGCGTCAGACCGCAACGGCCTCGTGCCGATCAACCGAGGTTTCGTGATCTCGGCGCTCACCTCGCTCGCGCTCGTCGCGGTCGCCTCGTTCACGTTCCTGCCGAGCAAGTTCTCGACGTTCGGCCCGCAGTTCGCCAACAAGGGCAACCCGGCACTCATCGCCTTCGTCGCGGTGCTCATCGGCATCGTGCTCGCGGTGATCATCCAGCAGCTCACCGGTTACTTCACGGACACGATCCGCCGCCCGGTGCAGGACGTCGCGAAGACGTCGCTCACCGGCCCCGCGACCGTGATCCTGGCCGGCATCTCGCTGGGCCTCGAGTCGGCGGTGTACACCGCGATCCTGATCGCCCTGGCCGTGTTCGGCGCCTTCCTGCTCGGCAGCGGCTCGATCGGCGTGGCGCTGTTCGCGGTCGCCCTGGCCGGCACCGGTCTGCTGACCACCGCAGGCGTCATCGTCTCGATGGACACCTTCGGCCCGGTCAGCGACAACGCGCAGGGCATTGCCGAGATGAGCGGCGACATCGACGAGCAGGGCGCGCGCGTCCTCACCGACCTCGACGCGGTGGGCAACACGACCAAGGCGATCACCAAGGGCATCGCGATCGCGACGGCCGTGCTCGCCGCGACCGCACTGTTCGGCTCGTTCGCCGACGCCATCACGACGGCCATCGCGAAGACGAAGGTGACGCCGGGTGCCGACAACTACGCGTTCATGACCTCTCTGACGCAGCCGAACAACCTGGTCGGCATCATCATCGGCGCCTCGGTGGTGTTCCTGTTCAGCGGCCTGGCGATCAGCGCCGTCGGACGCGCCGCGGGTCGCGTGGTGTTCGAGGTGCGCGAGCAGTTCCGCACCAAGCCCGGGATCATGGACTTCAGCGAGAAGCCGGACTACGGAGCGGTCGTCGACATCTGCACGAAGGACTCGCTGCGCGAGCTCGCGACGCCGGGCCTGCTGGCCATCCTGGCGCCGATCTGCGTCGGATTCGCGCTCGGCGTGGCACCGCTGGCCGGCTACCTGACCGGCGCCATCGCGGCGGGCGTCCTGATGGCGGTCTTCCTCGCCAACTCCGGTGGTGCGTGGGACAACGCCAAGAAGATGGTCGAGGACGGCCGGTACGGCGGCAAGGGCAGCGAGGCCCACGCCGCGACGGTCATCGGTGACACCGTGGGCGACCCGTTCAAGGACACCGCCGGCCCGGCGATCAACCCGCTGATCAAGGTCATGAACCTGGTCGCGGTCCTGATCGCACCGGCGATCGTGAAGTACAGTCTCGGGCCCGACTCGTCGGCCGTCGTGCGCGCGGTCGTCTCGGTCGTCGCGTTCGCCATCATCGCGGCGGCCGTCATCGTGTCCAAGCGCCGGACCGTGTCCATGGGAGAGACCCCGGCCGACGCCGAGCTGGCGGGTACTGTCGCCTGATTCGCTCACCACAGCGGGCGGTTCCGGCGATGCGCCGGAACCGCCCGCTGTTTTTGTGACACCGTCAACCTTCAGCCATGCAGGACAGGACGCTCCAGTGACCGTGCAGTTCTCGCTCTTCGGGGCCGCGGCGACAGACCCGTCGCCCGCGGACCTCGACGGCGTGCTGCTCGGCGGTGGTCACTGGGTGCGCGCCGGGGCGGCCGCCCGGCTGTCGGTCGTGGTGGCTGACCGCTGGCGCGCCGAGGCGCTCGCCGACGCGTTCGCGGTTCGCGAGGTGGGCGGCGGCGAGCCGATCGTCGACGCGGAGACGCTCGAGGACGCGCGCAGCGCCGATCTGCCGCCCGGCGGCCTCGGGGTGCGGACCGGATTTCACGAATCGCTGGTTCCGGCGGCCGTGCGATGGACGCGCGGCGCTCACGAGGGCCCACCCGCGGACTTCGCCCTGACCGCCGGCGGCCTGCGGCTGTGGGCCGTCACGTCCGGCCGCCGCGACGATGTCGGTTACCTGCTCGCCACGGCGCAGCCGGACGGACCGATCCACCTGGCCGGCGGGGCCCAGCTGTCGCGCCTCGGCCTCGCCGCGGTGTCGATCGGGCCGCGGGGCGGGCCGGGGTGGCGGGTCACCTCCTTGAAACGGCTGCGGCGGCTCGCTGAGTTGCTGGGCGAGCCGCCGGCAGGCGGCGAGGACGCTTGGCCGTAGGACGGTGGCGAGCGTCCCCGGCAGGCGGTGGACCGACCGGCCGCCCGGAAACGTCATGTACCGTCCGCGACGGCGGGCCCTACCCGTCGACGACGAGCTGAGCGGAGAGAACACGTGGCGGGAAAGGGCGCCAAGCTGGTGATCGTCGAGTCACCGGCGAAGGCCAAGACGATCGGCGGATACCTGGGCGACGGGTACGTCGTCGAGGCGTCGATCGGCCACATCCGCGACCTCCCGCGCAACGCCGCGGACGTCCCGGCGGCCTACAAGGGGCAGCCGTGGGCGCGACTCGGCGTCGACACCGAGCACGACTTCGAGCCGCTCTACGTGGTCAGCCCCGACCGCAAGCAGCAGGTCAGCAAGCTCAAGATGCTGGTCAAGGACGCCGCCGAGCTCTACCTCGCGACAGATGAGGACCGCGAGGGTGAGGCGATCGCGTGGCACCTGGTGCAGACCCTGAACCCCAAGGTTCCGGTGCGGCGCATGGTGTTCCACGAGATCACGCCGGCCGCGATCGCCGAGGCTGTGGCGAACCCGCGCGACATCGACGAGCACCTGGTCGACGCGCAGGAGACACGCCGGATCCTGGACCGCCTGTACGGGTACGAGGTCAGCCCCGTGCTCTGGAAGAAGGTGCTGCCGCGGCTGTCGGCCGGCCGGGTGCAGTCCGTCGCGACGCGCATCGTGGTCGAGCGCGAACGCGCCCGGATGGCCTTCCACACCGCCGAATACTGGGACGTCGAAGGCACCTTCTCGCCGAACCAGCCCAAACCCGGCGACCCCGAGACCTTCTCCGCGACGCTGGTCGCACTCGACGACATCCGCATCGCCACCGGCCGTGACTTCAATGCCGCGACGGGACGGGCGGGGGGCGACGTGCTGCACCTCGACGAGGGCGGCGCCCGTGGCCTCGCGGCCCGCCTGGACGGGCGCCCGTTCGAGGTGCGCCGCGTCGAGGAGAAGCCCTACCGCCGCCGTCCGTACCCGCCGTTCATGACCTCGACGCTGCAACAGGAGGCCGGCCGCAAGCTGCGCTGGTCGTCGGCCACCGCCATGCGTGTGGCGCAGCGGCTGTACGAGAACGGCTACATCACCTATATGCGGACGGACTCGACGAATCTGTCCGCGACCGCGCTGACCGCGGCCCGCGCGCAGGCCCGCGAGCTGTACGGAGACGCATACGTTCCGGCCGAGGCGCGCACGTACAGCCGGAAGGTGAAGAACGCGCAGGAGGCGCACGAGGCGATCCGGCCCGCCGGCGATCACTTCCGCACCCCGGGCGAGGTCGCCGCGCAGCTCAGCAGCGACGAGTTCCGGCTGTACGAGCTGATCTGGCAGCGCACCCTCGCTTCGCAGATGTCGGACGCGGTGGGCACGACAGTGTCGGTGCGCCTCAGCGGCGAGTCCGTCGCGGGTGAGCGGGCCGAGTTCGCGACGTCGGGACGCACCATCACGTTCCCCGGATTCCTGCGCGCATATGTCGAGGACACCGACGAGTCGGCCGAGAAGGACGACGCCGAGAAGCGCCTGCCGCAACTGGCCGCGCGCGACGCGCTCACGCCGCGTGAGTTCCAGGCGCAGGGTCACTCGACCTCACCGCCCGCGCGCTACACCGAGGCCTCCCTGGTGAAGGCGCTCGAGGAACTCGGCATCGGACGCCCGTCCACGTACGCGTCGATCATGCAGACGATCCAGGACCGCGGCTACGTGTGGAAGAAGGGCGCTGCGCTCGTCCCGTCGTGGACGGCCTTCGCGGTGGTCGGACTGCTCGAGTCGTACTTCGGCAGGCTGGTCGACTACGGCTTCACCGCGTCGGTCGAGAACGATCTCGACCAGATCGCCGCGGGGGACCGGTCGCGGGTCGAGTGGTTGGGGCGCTTCTACTTCGGAGCGAACGGAGCGAACGGAGCCGACGGAGCCGACGCCGCCGACGCCGCCAACGCCGCCCACGGCAGCGATCCGCAGCGCATCTCGGCGCAGGGCGGCTTGAAGCGCCTCATCGCCGACCGCCTCGAACAGATCGACGCGCGAGGGGTGAACTCGATCCCGCTGGGCGACACGGGCGTAGTCGTGCGGGTTGGGCAGTACGGCCCGTACCTGCAGCGCGGCGAGTCGACGGAGGCCGCCGACCGCGCCTCGATCCCCGACGACCTCGCGCCGGACGAGCTGACCCCCGAGAAGGTGCAGGAGCTGTTCGCGGCACCGACCGGTGGCCGGGTGCTCGGCGAGGTCGACGGCCGCGAGGTGACGGTCAAGAACGGCCGGTACGGCCCGTACGTCACCGACGGCGAGAAGACCTCGTCACTGTTCAAGACGATGACCCCCGATGACGTGACGCTCGACGAGGCGCTGCGGCTGCTCAGCCTGCCACGCTCGCTGGGCGAGCTCGACGGCGAGGACGTCACCGCGCAGAACGGCCGCTACGGCCCGTACGTCAAGAAGGGCACCGACTCGCGCTCACTCGAGACCGAGGAGCAGCTGTTCACGGTGGCGCTCGAGCAGGCTCGCGACCTGTTCGCCCAGCCGAAGCTGCGCGGCCGGCGGGCGGCAGCCGCACCGCCGTTGCGCGAGCTGGGCAACGACCCGGTGTCCGGAAAGGCGATGGTCGTCAAGGACGGCCGCTTCGGCCCGTCCGTCACGGACGGCGAGACCAACGCGTCGTTGCGACGCGACGACTCCATCGAGGAACTCACCGACGAGCGCGCCGCCGAGTTGCTGGCCGACCGCCGCGCGCGTGGCCCGGCGAAGAAGGCCGCCAAGAAGGCGCCGGCGAAGAAGGCCGTGGCGAAGAAGACCGCCGCCAAGTCCGCGGCGAAGAAGACCGCCGCCAAGTCCGCGGCGAAGACGGCCGGCGCCACGAAGACGGCGGCGAAGAAAGCAGCAGCCAAGAAGGCGCCCGCAGAGGCGGCCGCGCGACCGGAGTGACGCCGCTCGTCGTCGCGGTTCAGGGCCGGTGCGCCACCGCGAAGATTCGCCGGAACGGGAACACCGTTCCGTGCCGCGTCGCGGGATAGGCCGCACGCAACCGCGCCGCGTACGTGCTCTCGAACTCGGCCGCGCCGTCCGCCGGTAGCGCGGCAAGGACGGGCCGCAGGCCGGTGCCGCGCACCCACTCCAGCACCGGGTCATCGCCGGGCAGCACGTGCAGGTACGTCGTCTCCCACACGTCGACGGACAGCCCGGCGTCGGCGAGCAGCGATGCGTACTGCGCAGGGGAGGCGACGCTGTCGTGGTGGTGCAGAACGCCGGCGAGTCGGTCCGACCATGCGGCCGACTCGGCCAGCTCGCGCATCAGGACGTGCGAGGGCGAGGCAAAGTTGCCGGGCACCTGCACGGCAACCCACCCGCCGGAGGGCAACGCCTCGGCCCATGAGCGCAGCAGCTCCAGGTGCCCGGGCACCCATTGCAGTGCAGCGTTGCTGACGATGACATCGGTGTCCGTGGGCATCGCCCAGTGCGCCGCGTCCCCGACTCGGAAGCCGAGCCGGTCGGTGGCCAGCGGGCGGGCTCGCTCGATCATCTCCCGCGAGGAGTCGAGGCCGTCGACGACTGCGCCCGGCCAGCGCTCGGCGAGCGTCGCCGTCAACGTCCCGGGGCCGCACCCGATGTCGACGACCCGGCGCGGCGACTCCGCAGCCACCCGCCCGACGAGATCGAAGAATGGCCGGCTGCGCTCGTCGGCGAACCGCGCGTACTGCCCGGGATCCCATTGCATTGCCACGAACGCTGTCCCCCATCGACGCCCAGAGAATATTTCTTGAGGCCAAGAGATATGACAGGACACCTGGCCGACCTCCTGGACGAGCGGCGGGCCGAGGCGTTCGCCGCCTCGAGGTTTACGGCGCACTAGATCAGGGTCAGGACCCGGGCAGGAACCAGCCGAACAAGGGTCGCTCCGACAGCTGCCACTTGACCATGCGCGTCAGTTGACGTTGTTTTACTTGCTGGTAATCAGATGTATCACCCAGCGCTGTCGCCATCGACCACGGATAGGCTCCGGAATTCCAGGCTGGCTGGCCGAGACTCCGGCCCTCGCCGGAGCCGAACAACTGGTACGACTGCAGGGTCGGGCCGACGTCAGCCGGCTGGCACCCTGAAACGCCGACAGGACGAAAAGGGTCGACAAATGTTAGGCAGGGCAGTTCGTCCACGTGGGGTATGTCGAGCCGCAGGCGGTAAACGAGTTGCAGAGGCGCGTACGAAAGACCGTTCCGTCGGGCGCGTTCGGCTTGGATTTTCCAGTTTTGAAGTCGGGTTGGGTCGCCGCAGGGTCCGATGTCGACTGGCACGCCGGCGAGGTAGGCGGTGGGGGTGTCTTGGGGGGCTACTCCCAAGCAGCGGGGAAGCCCGTGGTACTTGTTTGTCGGGTCTTGCGAGATGTAGATGATCTGTCCGGATTGGACGGTTTTAGCCTGCCCGGTGGGGGGTTTCAGTGCTCCCGGGCCTTTCAGTACGCCGGGGCCGGTGGGTCCGTCCCACCCTGGTCCGGGGGTGCACAGGGCGGTGGGGCAGCTGGTGTCGCCGTTGTTGTTGGAGGCGCCGTCGGTGATGTCCTCGACGGTGCTGCCGGTGGCGTTGGTGGAGACGTAGGCGGGCGGTGATTCGTCCTCCGCCGGTGGGCGTTGCAGCGCGGCGACCCCGGCGATGATCGCCTGGCTGACGCCGCCGGCGTAGTAGGTCGACCAGGCCCCGGCGGCATACACCGCCATCCGGGTCGAGGTGGCCGAGATATCAGAGGTGGCGCGTCCGCTGCACGCGCTGACCGGCACGGTGTTCTGCCAGGTTGGTTTCGGCTCACTGGAGATGCACCCGGAGCCGGAATAGGGTGACGCCTTCTCTCGCCACGCCAGCTGGTTGCCCTCCAGGATGGTGCTGCCGACATTGAGGACGCCGGGCGCGGACTGGGGCCAGAGCAGGCGCCCGTTGAGCCAGCCGTCGTTACCGCTGGAGGCGGAGTAGACGATCCGGTCGTAGAGCGGGAAGTCCAACTGCTTGATCTTCGAACTGATCGTGGGTCGCACGGACTCGGTGAAGGTGACGAACCGGCCACCGAGAGCTTCGACGGTGTTGGTCGCCGCGGTCAGCTGACGGGCCGTGGTCACGCCCAAGACCGCGATGTCGCAGTTCGGGCACACCGCACTGATCAGTTCCGTGGCGACGGTTGTCCGGTCCTGCCCGTCGGGCGGCCCGTCCGCCGGGATCGCGGCAACTCGCACACCTTGGGAATCCAGAAGGTCCAGGCAGCCGTTGGCGATGGTGCACGCCGGCAACGCGAACTGCTCGCGGTAGGCCGCCAGGTCCGCCGCCAGCGACGGGCTCGGTACGCCGATCACGAAAACCCGCTGACCCGGCCCCTTGGCGGCATCCCGCAACCCGTAGGCGTCCTGAAGGTCCTCGGGCGACAGGCCCGGCGGCGGAACATCGCTGCTGATCAGGCTCACCGACCGGCCGTCCACGCACACCGGCGCCGACCTACCAGCAACTGGGCATCCAGCCCCCAGTGGCTGACCCGGGCCGCTGCCCTGATTCGCGACGGCCAGAGCGCACAAGAGCGCCGCCACCACAACAGAGCGAGCGAGAATCGTTCGGGACATGTGGTCTCCAGATTTCGCCCACTCGAATGTCACGAGGTTCCATCTGGAACGTCGCAAACATGACGCCCGGTGCAGCCACCACATGACGCGAACCCGAACGGCGCTGCTCGCCCGACCGATCGTCGCCCGCACCTGATCCAGCGGGGCCGCATCCCGTAGCCGTCGATATCTTGAGATCAAGAGATATGACAGGATGGGCGGATGCCCGACGAGGTCGACGACATCGTCGCTGCGTGGCGCCGGGAACGACCTGATCTCGACGTCGCCCCGTTGGAGGTGCTGTCGCGCATCAGCCGGCTCGCCGACCTGCTCGACGAACGCCGGGCCGAAGCCTTCGTCGAACACGGCCTGCAGGCGCACGAATTCGACGTACTCGCCGCGCTGCGCCGGGCCGGCGAGCCGTTCGAGCTGACGGCCGGCGAGCTCTCCGGCCTGACGCACGTGACCTCGGGAACGATGACGAGCCGGCTCGACAGGTTGACCGCCCGCCGGTTGGTGTCCCGGCATCCCGATCCCGGCGACGGGCGGATCGTCCGGGTGCGGTTGACGAGTACCGGCCGCCGCCGGGTGGACGCGGCCTTCGGCGCGCTCGTCGAGACCGAACGCCGCCTGCTGGCGTCGCTTCCGGGGCACCGGCACCGCGAGGTGGCCGACGCGCTGCGTGAGTTGCTCGCGGCGGCCGACGGCGCGGCGCTGAGCGCCGACGACGCGCGCTGAGCGCCCCGGCCGCAGCGTCGCCTGCCGCCGATACGCTGGAACCGACCGTTGCGCGTCCTAGGGGGGAACCATCAGCGCAGACCGCGCCGCTCCGCAGGCCGCCACGACGGCGCCAGCCGGTGCCGTCTCCACCGTGGCGGCGATCCGCGGTGTCCTGCGCGTCACCCCGTTCCGGCGGCTCTGGTACTCGACGGCGTTGTCCAGCCTCGGCGACTGGCTGGGGCTGCTCGCGACGACCGCGCTCGCGACCTCGCTCGCGCACGGCTACCAGGCGCAGAACTACGCGCTCGGCGGCGTGTTGGTGGTCAAGCTGTTGCCGGCGATCGTCCTGGGCCCAGTCGCCGGCGCGTTCGCCGACCGGTTCGACCGGCGCCGCACGATGGTCGTCTCCGACATCATCAGGTTCGGGCTGTTCCTCACCATCCCGCTCGTCCACACGATCCCGTGGCTGCTGGTCGCGAGCTTCCTGATCGAGTGCGTCAGCCTGTTCTGGTTGCCCGCCAAGGACGCGTCGGTGCCGAACCTGGTGCGTCGTGACCAGATCGAGGCGGCGAACCAGCTCAGCCTCGTGACCACGTACGGGTTGACCCCGGTGCTCGGTGCGGCGCTGTTCTCGGTGCTCTCCCTGATCACGAACGTGCTTGCCCGGCACGTCCACTTCTTCCGAGCCCAGCCGGTCAACCTCGCGCTGTACTTCAACGCGGCGACGTTCCTCTTCGGTGCCCTCGTCGTCCTCTTCATCCGCGAGATCAGTGGCCATCGTGACGGCACCCGTCCCGACGAGAAACCCAGCCTGCTGGCGCTGATGCGCGAAGGCCTGAGCTTCGTCCGGCACTCGCGACTCATCGGCGGTCTCATCATCGGGCTCGTCGGCGCGTTCGCGGCCGGGGGTGCGGTCATCGGCGCGGGCAAGATCTTCGTCACCAGTCTCGGCGGCGGCAACGCGGCCTACGGCGTGCTCTTCGGTGCGGTGTTCGTCGGGCTCGGTTCGGGCATGGCGTTCGGGCCCAAGGTCGCGCGGGAGCTGTCGCGACGCCGGCTCTTCGGGCTGTCGATCGTGTTCGCTGCGATCTGCCTCGTGCTGACCGCCGTCATGCCGCACGTGGCACTGGCAGTGGTCCTCGTCCTCGGCGTCGGGTTCGGCGCGGGCGTGGCGTACCTGTCCGGCATGACGCTCATGGGTACCGAGGTCGACGACGAGATGCGGGGCCGGGTCTTCGCGTTCCTGCAGTCCTTGATCCGTGTCGTGCTGATCCTGGCGCTGGCCGCCGTCCCCTTCGTCGTCGCCCAGGTCGGGCGTCGTTCGATCTCCATCGGTAGCTGGTCGGCCACCATCGACGGCACGCGCTTCGTCCTCGTCGCCGGCGGCCTGTTCGCCCTGGCTGCCGGGCTGCTGGCCTACCGCAAGATGGACGATCGGCAACAACTGCCGGTGTGGGCCGACTTCTCCATGTCGATGCGCGGCGACTCCTCGGCGCGGCGGCGCATGCACAGCGGTGCGTTGTTCGTGGCCTTCGAGGGGGGCGAGGGTTCCGGTAAGTCGACTCAGATCGCGATGCTCGCCGACGCACTGCGCGCCGAGGAGCGCCCGGTCACGGTGACGCACGAGCCGGGGGCGACCGCGGTCGGCACTCGCATCCGCGAGCTACTGCTGTACGACCAGGCGCCGGTCACACCGCGCGCCGAGGCGCTGCTGTTCGCAGCCGACCGCGCACACCACGTCGAGACGGTGATCCGGCCGGCGCTCGAGGCCGGCGAGGTCGTGCTCACCGATCGGTACGCCGACTCCTCCCTCGCCTACCAGGGTGTCGGGCGGCACCTGTCGGTCGACGACGTCCGCCGGGTGTCGCGCTGGGCCACCGGCGGTCTGGAGCCGGACCTCACCGTGTTGCTCGACCTGCCCGCCGACGTCGGGCTCGCGAGGGCCCGTGGCCGCAGCACTGCCGACAAGCTCGAGGGCGAGTCGATCGAGTTCCACGAGCGGGTGCGCGAGGCGTTCCGCGCGCTGGCCGAGGCGCATTCGCGGCGCTACCTCGTCGTCGACGCGACCCGGCCCATCGCGATCATCGCGGCCCAGATCCACGAACGGGTGGAGGTGCTGCTCGGCCCGCGGCGGCACTGGCTGCCGCATCCGATCCGGGCCCGGGCCCCCGAACATGCCGAGCGGCCCGAAACAGCCAGGCCGGCCGAAACAATCGAGCCGGCCGAAACAATCGAGCCGGCCGAAACACTCGAGCCGGCCGAAACAGCCGAGCCGGCCGAAGCGGCAGAGTCCCCGACGCCGCCCGGATCTTCGGCGCCCTCCGCACCGGACTCCGCCACCAGGGTCGAACCGCCGGTCGTCGAGCGGGAGCGGGCATGACTGCTGTCGTCGGCTCGAGCATGTGGGACGACCTGGTTGGCCAGGATCACACGGTGGCGATCCTGCGTGCGGCGGCGGCCGCGGCGTACGAGATCGCACACGATCGGCCCGCGCCTGCGGGCGCGATGACGCACGCCTGGCTGTTCACGGGACCGCCCGGATCCGGCCGGTCGGTCGCCGCGCGCGCACTCGCGGCGTCGCTGCAGTGCGAACGTCCCGACGAGCTCGGCTGCGGGACCTGCCCGGCCTGCCGGACGGTACGGGCGCGCACCCACCCCGACGTGCACTCCGTCGTACCGGAAGGGCTGTCCATCGGCGTGGCCGAGATGCGTGCCGTGGTCGGCATCGCCGCGCGGCGCCCCGCGCTCGGCCGCTGGCAGGTCGTCGTCATCGAAGACGCCGACCGGCTCACCGAACAGGCCGCGAACGCGCTGCTCAAGGCCATCGAAGAACCACCCGAGCGGACGGTATTCCTGCTCTGCGCGCCGTCGACGCATCCCGACGACGTGTCGCTCACCGTCCGGTCGCGATGCCGCCTCGTGGCGCTCCGCACACCGCCGGCCGCAGCGGTCTCGGCGGTACTCCAGCGCGACGGCCTCGACCCCGCCACCGCCGACTGGGCCGCCGCGGCCGGCCAGGGCCACATCGGACGCTCGCGGCGCCTGGTGCGCGACGACGCGGCCCGCGCGCGGCGGGCCGAGGTCCTGGCGATCCCGGCGTCGTTGACCTCGCTGCGCGCCTGCCTCGAGGCCGCCGACCAGCTCGTCACTGCCGCCGAAGGTGAGGCAGCGGGCCTGGCGGGCGAACTCGACGCCGGGGAGACCGAGGCGTTGCAGACGGCGCTCGGTGCAGGTGGCACCGGCAAGGGTGCCGCGACGGCGGCACGCGGCATGGCCGGCGCACTCAAGGATCTCGAGCGGCGGCAGAAGTCACGCACCACCCGCGCGCAGCGCGACGCGCTCGACCGCGCGCTCGTCGACCTCGTCGCCTTCTACCGCGACGTGTTGCTCGTGCAGTCGGGGTCCTCCGTACCGCCCGCGCATCCAGACCTCGCCGACGACGTGCGGGCCGTGGCGCTGGCGCTCGGTCCCGCCGGCACGCTTCGGCGCATGAACGCCATCCTCGCCTGCCGCGAGGCGCTCGATCTCAACGTGAAGCCGCGCATCGCCGTCGAGGCGATGACCGCGGCGCTGCGGCTGCCCTAGAGTCGCCGCGTGGGCCTGGTCTGCGCAGTGGTGTTCCAGCGACAGGGTCGGCTGTACTACGCCGACCCGGGATCGCTGACGCCGGCAGTCGGCGACCGGGTTCTCTACCCGACCGAGAACGGCCCCGAGGTGGCCGAGGTGATGTGGGCGCCGCAATGGGTGGATGACGAGATCGGCGGGCTGCCGGTGCTGGCCGGCGTGGCATCGGCCGCCGACCTCGAGGCCGCCGAGGTGGGCCGGCGAAGGCGTGCGACGGCCCGGGTCGCGGCCAAGCGGCTGATTCGCGAGCACGGGTTGCCGATGAAGCTCAGTGGTGTCGACCATGTGGTCGAGGCCAACCACACGACGGTCTACTTCACGGCGCCGCACCGTGTCGACTTCCGGGCGCTCGTCCGCGACCTGGCGGCGACGATCAACGGCAAGGTCGAGCTGCGCCAGCTCTCCGCACGCGACGAGGCTCGCCTGACCGGCGGCATCGGCTCCTGCGGCCGGGAGTTGTGCTGCTCCACCTTCCTCGTCGACTTCGAGCCGGTGTCGGTGCGCATGGCGAAGGACCAGAACCTGCCGCTGAACCCGTTGCGCATCTCGGGGGCGTGCGGCCGCCTGATGTGCTGCCTGAAGTACGAGCACCCCCTCTACCAAGAAGCGAGCAACAACTGGCCGTCCGAGGGGGAGTCCGTCACGACACCGAACGGCGACGGGACGGTCGTCGGCCACAACGTGCCCGGCGAACAAGTCGTCGTCCGGATGGCGTCGGACGGCCGGACGACGGCGTGCGCCCTGGCGTCGGTCTGCACGTCCCGCAAGGCCTACGAGTCGCGCGAGCTGGAACAAGGCACCTCTGGCTGAAGGGCAGGCTCCCGAACCTCGACGGCACGAGCGATTCCTTGCGTCGGTGCCTACCGTTGTGTTGTGGACGCCGGCCAACGGTTGCGTCGATGGTTCGGCCTCGGTCTGACCGGATTGGCTGCGCTGGGTTCGATCGGGGCCTGTACGTCAGGCGCGCACGCTCCCAGCCGGACGGTGACCGTGACGACCAACCCACCGGTCGTGAGTGCCAGCACGTTGCGCAGCGCGTCCCCGAGTCCGTCGGCCACCTCCCCGGCAAGAATCGTGACCAGGCTGCCGGGGACGTGCGACACCCTGTTGCCGCTGTCCGCGGTGAAGGATGCGGTCGGGCGGCTGCCGCTCGGAAAGACCGCGTTCGTGGTGGGCCGGCCGGAGAAGGGCATCGGGCGGTTGGCGTATCTCAACTGCCGCTACAGCATCCCTACGGTGGCGGCGGGCACGCCGGTCACGCCGGGGATCGAGTTCGGCATCAGCCTGTACGCGTCGGCCTCCCAGGCGCGAGAGCGCCTGGCCGGCACGATCGCCGACTACGTCGGTCACGGTGCGACCCGGTCTTCGTTCACTGTCTCCGGGCACGACGCGGCGCTTCTGGTCGGTGCGACGGGCCAGGGTTACGACGTCCCGCTGCTGGTCGTCGCCTCCAATCAGCGCACCGTCGCCGTCAGCGTCGTGAACGCGATTGCGCCGGCAGCGAGCCGCCGCCACGTGATGAGCGCGCTCGCCGCGCTCGCGCTGGCGCGAACCGGCGGCTGAGTCCTGCCGGCGGCCAGTTCCTGGTAGCAGGCGCCCGGGCCTGCGGCTGACCGGGCAGACGCGGTGGCACCTGCTTGGGATGGTGACCGTGTGGAGTTCCGGTCGGTCGACGCGAAGGACATCGCATGGTGAACGCCATTGCTCGGACGGCGACGGTCGGCCAACCGGCAATCTCGGGGCCGGCCTCCCGACGCTGGTGGATGCTGGCGGTGCTGGGGCTGGCCCAATTGATGGTGGTCCTCGACGCCACGATCGTGAACATCGCGTTGCCCAGCGCCCAGCACGCTCTCGGCTTCTCCAACGCTGACCGCCAGTGGGTGGTGACCGCCTACTCGCTGGCCTTCGGAGGCCTGCTGCTGCTCGGGGGCCGGCTGGCCGACCTGTTCGGACGGCGCCGCATGCTGCTTGTCGGACTCGCCGGCTTCGCAGCGGCTTCAGCGCTGGGCGGACTGTCCCACAGCATCTCGATGCTGGTCGGTGCCCGCGCCATCCAGGGAGCATTCGGCGCCGTGCTCGCGCCGTCCGCACTCTCGATGCTGACCATCACCTTCACCGACCCTCGCGAGCGCAGCCGGGCCTTCGGCATCTTCGGCAGCATCGCCGGTGCCGGGGCGGCGATCGGTCTGCTGCTCGGCGGCCTGCTGACCGAGTACCTGAGCTGGTCGTGGTGCCTGTTCGTCAACGTCCCGATCGCCGTGGTCGCGGCGGCCGGGGCGTTGGTCCTGCTGCCGCGGACCGATTCGGCGACCGAGACGGCCAGTGGAGTGCGCCTGGACTTCCCCGGCGTGGTCACCGCGGGGCTCGGGCTCGCCGGGCTGGTCTACGGCTTCTCGCGGGCCGAGACCAGCGGCTGGTCCGACCCGTGGACGCTGGCGCTGCTCGTCGTCTCGGTCCTGGTCCTGGTCGGCTTCGTGCTTCTCGAGCGGCGGGTCGCACATCCGCTCCTGCCGATGCGGGTGGTGCTCGACCGACGCCGGGGCGGTGCCTACCTGGCCATCGCGCTCGCGGGGATCGGCATGTTCGCGGTGTTCCTGTTCCTCACTTACTACCTGCAGCAGACGCTCGGATTCTCGCCGCTGAAAACCGGCGTCGCATTCCTGCCGCTCGTCGGCGGCATCGTCACCTCCTCGGCAATCCTGGTGCCGCGGCTGCTGCCCCGGGTTGGCCCGCGGCCCCTCGTCGTGACGGGCCAGCTGCTCGGTGCCGCCGGGCTGCTGCTCCTGTGGCGACTCCAGGTCGGCAGCAGCTACGCCGGGGACGTGCTGCCCGCCCTGATCGTCATGGGCCTGGGAATGGGCCTGATCTTCGGTTCGTGCTTCAACACCGCGACCTCCCGCACTGAACGGTCCGACGCAGGCGTGGCCTCGGCAATGGTGAACACCGGTCAACAGATCGGCGGGGCGCTGGGGACAGCGCTGCTGAACACCATCGCCGCAACGGCGGCGTCCTCCTACCTGGCCTCCCGACTGCCCTCGCCAGCGGCGGTCAATGCGGCGGCAGTGGCCGGTGACACGCGGGCGTTCTTCATCGCCGCCTGCGTCTTCCTCGTGGCGGCCGTAGCCAGCGTGGCCATCCTGCCGAGCGGCCCGAACCCCGTGCGGTGACCTCCTGCCGCGGATTCGGGCGGTGGAAAGCGCCGATCCCCCCTAGCGGGTAGTAGCGATGGCGGCTCGCCGGGATGAGCCGGCAACCGCGAGGCGCCATCGTGGATGCAGGACGGCACGTCGCGTCACTTTCAACCAGAGCCGGGCAGCGAAGCCTGTCAGCGGGGGATCACGCTCATGTCGGCAGGGGTTCACGATCATGTCTGCGGTACAGGAAGCACTACTGGTCAATGCCGTCGTCCTCGTCTTGGTGCTGCAAGCCGACCTGGGCTCGCACCGCGCCATCACCTGGCGTCGGATCCTGCGCCCGATCGTCCTGGCGTGCATCATCGTGCCGCTGTTCCTTCGTAACGTCGCGGGCCGTGGCACCGGGTTGGCATTGGAGATCGACGGGGTCGGGGCCGGGACTGCTCTCGGTCTTGCCGCCGCGATGTTCACGGACGTCTATCGCAGCCCTCGAACGGGTCAGCCCGTCACCCGCGCGGGGGCGGGCTACGCCGCCGTGTGGATCGCTGTCATCGGCGCCCGTTCCGCCTTCTCCTACGGCTCAGCGCACTGGTTCAGCGCGCAGGTGAGCGCATGGTTGACTCGAAACGAGCTCACCGTGGACGGACTCACCGATGCCATCGTGCTCATGGCCGTGGCCATGCTGGTCGCCCGAACCCTGAGCATCGAACTGCGAGCGAACCCGTTGCGTAGGTGCGCCGCGGTCGCTACGGCTGGGCCGGCTCGAATCAGAAGGTTCCCGACCGGAGATCTTGGCAGCGCTGGGCGAACCGACCGCGCGCGCCCCGGGCTGCGAACCTCCGCTGATGCCGCGATGAGCTACGACCGGGAATGCCGACGCGCGGATCTTCCGCTGAGCCGCCGAGAGCCGGGGTGACTCCACGCAGGACTCCGACTGAAGCGCCGTTCGAGACCCCACCACAACGCACCACCTCGGCCGCCCTTGTGATTTCGACGCGCGGGCGGGCGTGCCGCCCCGAGCGCTGCGGCGACCGTCACCCCTGCGGCACCTTCAGCGCGATCTTGTCGGCTAGCTGGCGGCCAGCCGCCAGCCCCGCGTCGATCAGGTTGTCTCCAGGCTGCCCGAGCACCACGCCAGTCACCGCCCGGACCTCCCCGTCGATGACCCGCCAGGTCCGGAACATGTAGCAGCCGCCGGCCGCGTCGTCGGAGCCGGTCTTGATGCCCACGAAGCCGGCGGTGCCGAGCAATGTGTCGGTGTTGTGCACAGTTCCCACCACCGGCAGTTCGGCCTCCTGCTGCGCCACTAGGGCGGCGAATACGTCGTCGTGCATCGCCGCGCCGGCGAGCAACACCTGATCCCGCGCGGTCGAGCGGGTGCCCTCGTCCAGGCCGCTCGGGTCGGTGTAGACGGTGTCCGTCATGCCGAGGTGCCGCGCCGTCGTATTCATCCAGCCGACGAACGTGGCCACACTGCCGGCCGTCTGCCGCGCCAGCATCACCGCGACGTTGTTCGCCGACGGCAGCAGGACGGCCAGTAGTGCCTGCCGCTCGCTGAGCATCTCGCCGTCTGCCACCGCGACGACCGACTCGTCGTTGATCTGTCGCCGTTGCGTGTCGGCGACGTCCGCGGCAGTGACGCGCAGCTCGGGTCCCGCCTCGTCCCCCTGCAGCGGCGCCTCACGTAACACCAGATAGGCGGTCATCACCTTCGCCAGGCTGGCGATCGGCACCGGCGCCTGGCCGGGCGAGAGGTCCAGCTGCCCGCCGCCGACCTGGACGGCTGCCTGGCCGTGCGCCGGCCAGCCGGTCGCGGCGATGTAAGTGCGCCGGGTGTCGCTGCGTGACAGCGACACCGCCACGACACCGGCCGCGGTGGCGAGCGCGATGACGACCGCGACTGCAAACGCCAGCGACAGGCGCCGGCGCCGGGGCCGTGGGTACGTGGTGGTGGTCCCGAAGCCGGCCAGGTTCGGTGTGGCCGGCGCACGAGTCGGGGTGGGGCGGGTCTGCATGGCGTGCTGCCTCCGGTCGGTTGATCGTTCGACCGCACCGTCGCAGCGCAGGACTATCGTCTACGTCTGCAAGATCCTTATGGCGCCCTTATGCGGCGGGCTGGATGCTGGGCTGGCCGCAGCCCGCCCGCAACACCCATCGGAGCCCGCGTAGTGCGTGTCCTTCTTGCCGACGACGAGCGGCTGCTCGCCGATACGGTGGCGACGGGGCTGCGCAAGCTCGCGATGGCCGTCGATGTCTGCTACGACGGGGCCGCTGCGATCGAGCGGCTAGTGGTGAACCGGTACGACGTCGCGGTCCTCGACCGCGACATGCCGGCCGCGACCGGCGACGAGGTGTGCCGCTGGATTGTCGAGGAGGAGATCGGCACGCGCATCCTCATCCTCACCGCGGCCGGCGGGATCCGCGATCGGGTCGACGGCTTGGGGCTGGGCGCCGACGACTACCTCACCAAGCCTTTCGCGTTCGCGGAGCTGGCTGCCCGCGTCCACGCGCTCGCGCGCCGGCCACCGACCGGGTCCCCGCCGGTAATCGACCGGGCCGGCGTGGTGCTGGACATCCCGCGGCATCGTGCGTTCCGCGACGGGCGGCTGCTCGACCTCAGCCCCAAGGAGTTCGCGGTGCTGTCGGTCGTGATGTGCGCCGCCGGTCAGGTGGTCAGCGCCGAGGAGCTGCTCGAGAAGGCGTGGGACGAGCACGCCGACCCATTCACGAACGCGGTGCGCGTCGCGGTGATGACGCTGCGCCGCAAGCTCGGCGACCCGCCCGTGGTGCACACCGTGCCCCGGGTCGGGTACCGGTTCGGCGAGTGATCGCGTGCGTCTGATGCTGCGGCGGCGCGTCGTGCTGGCGATCCTGCTGCTGTGGCCGCTCGGCTACGCCTACCTCTACTGGTCGCTGTACACCGTCGAGAACATCGCGCGGCACTACCGCAACGGCTACGGCATCTGCGATGGGTCCTGGCGCAGCTCCACGAACTTCTGCAACACCAGCTTCAGCGCACCAGTCGCCTGGGCCGAGCTGATCGGGATCTCCTCGGTACTGCTGGCGCTGACCTACCTGGCGGCCCGGTGGGCGCTGCGTCCGGTCGGCGACATGGCCCGGACCGTGCGTGAGTTCGGCCCGACCGGCCTGGGGCTGCGGCTACGCGCGCAGGGCCCCAAGGATGAGCTGCGGCACCTGGCGGACTCGATCGACACCATGCTGGGCCGCCTCGCCGAGGGGTACGCGGCGCAGCGCCGCTTCGCCTCCACAGCTTCGCATGAGCTGCGCACGCCGCTGGCCACGCAGCGGGCGCTGATCGAGGTGAGCATGTCGCATGACCTCACGCCTGACGGCATTGACCTGCTGTCACGCCAGCTGATCGCCACCAACGAACGCAACGAGAAGCTGGTGGACGGGCTGCTCACGCTGGCCGAGACCGACCAGGGGCTGCTGGCCAACGTGCCGCTGCAGCTGGACCGGATCGCTCTCGAGGTCATCGAGACGCTCCGCCTGAACGCCGACGAGAACCAGGTCACGATCGACGCCACGCTGGCCCCGGTGGCCGTGCTCGGGGAGGAACCGCTGATCGAGCGCATGGTCAGCAACCTGGTGCACAACGCGATCAAGTACAACGAGCCGGGCGGACGCGTCGACGTCCGGCTCACGCTCGATGGCGCGCTGACGATCGAGAACACCGGTCCCGTCGTTCCGCCCGAGCTGGTGGCGGGCCTGTTCGAACCGTTCCGGCGACTTAGCGGCGAGCGGCTGGATCATGGCGGCGGGGTCGGCCTCGGGCTGACCATCGTCCGCTCGATCGTGGCTGCGCACGGGGGTGCGGTGCGCGCCCACGCGTGCCCGGGTGGCGGCCTCGTCGTGAAGGTTCTGCTGGCCCCGGCCGGCTGACAAACCCAGGCCGATACATCCTCGGAATCGTTCTGCCAGGCTGGCGTGGCATCCCCGTCACCGTGCACGCTGGGAGAACGTTGACCGGAGTGGATCTTTCCGCACCCATGTGTGCCTTAAGCATTGTCCACGGAGGTGGGTCATATGGCAGAGGGCGGTGTCAGCGCGACCAGGGTCATTGACGCGCCGGCGGAGGCCATCTTCGCAGTCCTCGCCGATCCGGCGAAGCACGCGGCGATCGATGGCACTGGCTGGGTCCGCGAAACCGCCGCCATCAAGCCGTTGACGGCCGCCGGGCAGATCTTTCGAATGCCGATGTACCACCCGGGCCATCCCGACGGTAACTACGAGACGGCCAACCGGGTTCTGGTGTTCGATCCGCCGAGCACCATCTCCTGGGAGACAGGTTATGAGGCGGACGACGGCACCCTGCGCTTCGGCGGCTGGAACTGGCGCTACGACCTCACGCCGGCAGGACCTGCGACCACCACAGCCACCCTCTCCTACGACTGGTCAGCAGCGTCGGAATCCACACGAGAGCTCATCGGATTCCCGCCGTTCCCTCCGGATCACCTGGCCAACTCGCTCGCCCACCTCGCCGCGCTGGTTACCCATTGACCAACCCGCGCGGCCGGCTCCACACGCTGACTCGGCCTTGACCCGCGAGAAGGGACACCGAGCACTCCCCCCCCGGACGCCGTTTCGCGGGCGTACACAACGACGTCGCTCCCTGGCGTTCCTGCCCTGATCGCGGCATGTCCGGTCGTTCCCGGTTACCGGGTGAGCAGGGATGAGCGGCTGAGTCCAGCGGTGATCCGCTCTCAGGGACCCGGGAGTCCCTGCACTCAGACGGTGATCGTCAGCGTGTGCGAACCTGTTGTGGTCGGCACGGTGACCTCGTTGCCGCGGTTGGTCTGCCGCACCACGAAATTGGTCACCGCGTGCCCGTCGAGCACGACGGACGCCGGCATCGAGCCGCGCGGCAGCGTGTGGCCGATGGTCACCGACTGGGCGTTGACGCGCGCGCTGGTGTCGATCTCGGTTCGGTAGACGGTCCCGCTGTGCGTCGCGTGCACCGCGGCCGTGCCTGCGCCGAGGCGGATGTCGCTGCCCTGCACGGTGGTCTGGCCCTGCGGCACCTGCGGCACGTAGGCGATCGCGCCCCGGCCGAGGTCGGGCTCGACGCCGAGCCACTGGTGCACGACCGGCCAGGCGGTGCCGTAGTTGCCCCAGGCCTGCATGAACATCGAGCGGCAGGTCCAGCACCGGTCGATGTTGGCGCCCTGGTCGGGCGACGGGAAGACCTCCGGCATCGCGCCGGGCTGCTCGTCCGGCGTGCCGCCGGTCGCCGGCTCGTTGAACATCGGGTCGGCCAGGGCGTGGATGTAGCGCTGCTGCTGGCCGGCCCCGAGGCGTCCGTAGTTACCCTCGCCGACGGACTGGATCGAGGTCGTCAGGCCGTAGATGACCTTCTCGCCCTGTCCGCTCGGCGGGCCGGTGCACCCGGTGTGGAACAGCCCGGTGCTCAACGGCGCAGTGCCGCTGAAGCAGCTGTTCTCGCGCCCGGCGAGGGCCGCGGTGCCGTGGTCGTACGGGGCCACGCCGGCAACCGTCTGACCCCCGATGTGCAGCTCGGCCTCCATCGGGGTCTGCCCGATCCAGTACTGCTGGAACGACTGGACGTTGCCCGGATCGATGAGCGAGTCGGCGTACTGCGAGGCGCTGCCGTACCACCAGGTACGGTCGAACTTCGCCCGCAGCTTGTTGGCCTGCGCCATCGTCCACGACACCGTCGCGCCGTCGTGCTTGGACCGCGCCATGTCGGCCAGGTCGTACAGGCCGCGCATCAGGTACACGGCGTTGTCGATCTTCTCCTGGCCCATGCCGGTGCGCTCGACGTTGCCCGAGCCCTCGGGCCAGCCGTCACCGTCGAGGTCGAGCTTGGTCACCGCGTACTTCAGGTTGCGGATGCTGAAGTCGTACATCTCGTCGCGGAAGGCGTTGTCGCCCGTCCAGCGCCAGATCAGATCGACGGTGCTGGGGAACTTCACCGTCTCGTCGGTGTTGAAGTCGTTCGTCTTCGTACCGTCGGCGTTGGTCGTCTGCGAGTCGTGGCCATACCAGGTCGAGCCGTCGGACACGGTCTCGTGCGAGACGACGCCCGAGCGGTTGTTCAGGATGTCCGAGACGGTTTGCAGCGTGCGCATGTGGCTCTTGATTGCCTCGAACTGCCCGACCGACACGGATGCGAACGCCGAGTACTCGGCGTCGGTCGCGAAGATCCACGGGTAGTCGGGATAGCCGGCGCCGATCCAGGTGGCCTGGGGGATCGTGCCCAGCGGGGCGGGGAACTGCTTGCCCTGGTTGGTCCACCGGATCTGCAGGTTCTGCGCGCTGAGCGTCAGGTCGGCCAGGTTCTGCTTGCCCCAGTCGACCGCGTTCTGAACCAGCGGGTCACCCGGAAGAGACAGCGTGGTGTGCTGCGCGATCGCGTGCCGGGCGGCGACCTTCTGGGCGAGCTGGGCCGTCGGGTCCTGCAGGGCCGAGGCGAGCTGCTGGCGCGCCGATGTGAGGCCGGCGTCCGAACCGGCCGCGGCCAGCCAGACCGTGCGCGATCCGTTGGCCGGCAGATCGACAGAGTAGGTCAGCTGGCCACCGGTGCCGTTGCCGAACGGGCCGTCGTCACACGCGGACGGCTTCGGGTCGGCCGGGGCGCCGGGCTCGGTGCCGGTGCAGCGGTGGCCGGGCTGCGGACCCCAGTACTGCGAGCCGATGGCGCCGGTGTCGGGCTTGAGTGAGGTGCCGACGACTGCGGCGTAGTGGTGCACGGGCGTGCCGGGCAGCGCACCGTCGTCGGTGAAGCTGAGGTCCTGGCCGTCGAAGTTGCCGCTGTCAGGCAGGTTGTCCTTGGCGTTGGGCGTTGTGCTGAAGCCCCACGGGTATTGGCCCATCAGCTCGGAGTGGGCGTCGACGCTGAGCTTCGCGGTGCGGGCACCGCCGGGGTTGGTGATGGTGAGCCCGAACAGGGCGGCGCGAGTGCCGTCGGGCGCGAAGTCGGTGCGCTGCACCTGCAGTCCGGCGGTGTCGGGCAGGTCGAAGCGGGTGTATCCCTGGCCGCTGGAGAACTTCGTCGCCGGACCCATCCACTGCCCGTCAAGGCCGAACCAGACCCCGTCGAGCATCTTCATCGGCGGCGTCCAGATGCCGCCCATCTCGCCGGTGATGTGCCAGCCGTTGGCGTAGAACCGGCCGTCCTCGAAGCCGATCGAGTAGGCCCGCGTGCCGGCCGCGACCTCGCGCCGATCGG
>JAVHVN010000022.1:0-5753 GCA_032160545.1 Pseudonocardiales bacterium
ACACTGCACGATCTCGGACCCGGGTCGTCGACACCGGGTGGCTGGCTAGTCCGCGCCCGCGACGGTGAAGCTGGTGGTGACGAAGATGTGGTGCGGCCAGTTGACGCCGATGTAGTGGACCTCGTACTCACCGCTGCTCAGCTGCACGACTCGGTCGACGACACCACCGGGGTACGCGGCCAGCGCGGCCTCGGCTGCCTTGTCGGCGGTCGTCCCGCTGACGATCGTCCCCGAGCCCTCGGTGTAGTTCGTCGGGATCTGGCCGACCTGCTTGGCCGTGCTGGGCGACCCCTGCTGGAACGGAACGACGCCTGCGGCCGTGGAGGCCGCGGCGGTCTCACTGCCAGCCGATTGGATCGTGACCAGCGTGGCGGTGATGGTGGTTCCGTTCGTCGTGCCGAGGACGAGGACGGGTTCGCCCGTGGTGATCGCGCTCGCCGTGGTCGAACTCGTGCCGTTCTGGTAGGTGGTCGAGGAGCCCTCGTTGACGGTCACCTTCTGACCGGCTGAGGTCGTCAGGGTGAAGCCGGACGAGGTCGTGCTCGTGACCGTGCCGGACGATCCGCCCTCGGCCGGGCCCGAGCGGGCGTTGGATCCACCGCCAGTCGTACCGGCCGCCGCACCGCCGGCGGCCGCACCACCTGCCGCGCCGCCCGCAGCGCCGCCGGCCCCGAAACCGCCACCACCGGCGCGGAAACGCCCCGCCACCGGCGACGTGCTCGCAGTCGACGTGGGCGACAGCGCGAGTGCGATCGACAGTGCGACGACCGCACACAGCAGCGCGGCGGCGACGCTCCACGCCGCCCGGGTGCTCGCGAGCACCCGCCGCAGGCGCGACGCGCGTGCCTGCTCAGGCGCGGCACCGGGGGCCGGCCAGGAGGGCGAGAACTCTGGCGACCCAGGCGATCCGGGCGGTGGCGCGGGAAATCCCGGAGCTGAGGGGAACGGTGGCCCAAATGCGGGCGGGGGAGTCGGCACCCCGCCCGCACCGGCACCGGCCTCGCCGCCCGCGCCGGTGCGAGATTCGGAAATCGGTCCCGACGGCTCGCCCGACTCGGGTCGAGGTGTGGGGGTCTCGCCGGGGTTGTTCGGTTCGTACTCGGTCATGATGGCGCTCCTTCAACGTCGGCCATGTCGTCGAGCGTGCGCAGGATTGCTTTGAAGTTTCTGTACGCCATCTGTGACCGGTCGGTGTGTTCGGGCCCGTTGTGTCCAGCTTCCCTCCAGAAAGCTCCCATCATCGGCAGCGCGCTGGGCCTCCCGCTCGGCCTCTGAGCCCACGGCGCCGTCACGAGTGTGAGCCAGACCACACCGTACGCGGGAACTTGAGCGGCCTCGACTCAGTTTGGTTGATTGAGTGCCGCGCCAGAGGGCAGTATCGAAGGCGCGCACAAGGACGCATCACCCATCGACAACCACTGCAAGGAGAACACCATGGCACGAGCGGTCGGCATCGACCTCGGTACCACCAACTCGGTCGTCTCCGTCCTCTCCGGTGGCGAGCCCGAGGTGATCGCGAACTCCGAGGGTTCGCGCACCACCCCGAGCGTCGTCGCCTTCGCCAAGAACGGCGAAGTCCTCGTCGGCGAGGTCGCGAAGCGGCAAGCCGTCACGAACGTCGATCGCACCATTCGCTCGGTGAAGCGCTACATGGGCGACCCGGCGTGGAAGATCGACATCGACGGCAAGTCCTACAACCCGCAAGAGATCAGCGCCCGCGTGCTGCAGAAGCTCAAGCGCGACGCCGAGTCCTACCTGGGCGAGACGATCGCCGACGCGGTGATCACCGTCCCCGCCTACTTCAACGACGCCCAGCGCCAGGCCACCAAGGAGGCCGGCACGATCGCGGGCCTCAACGTCCTGCGCATCGTCAACGAGCCGACGGCCGCGGCGCTCGCGTACGGCCTCGACAAGGGCGAGAAGGAGCAGACCATCCTGGTCTTCGACCTCGGTGGCGGCACCTTCGACGTCTCGCTGCTCGAGATCGGCGACGGCGTCATCGAGGTGAAGGCCACCAGCGGTGACAACCACCTCGGCGGCGACGACTGGGACCAGCGGATCATCGACTGGCTGGTCGACAAGTTCAAGGCTGCGCACGGCATCGACCTGACCAGGGACAAGATGGCCATGCAGCGCCTGCGCGAGTCCGCCGAGAAGGCGAAGATCGAACTGTCGAGCTCGCAGCAGACCTCGATCAACCTGCCCTACATCACGCAGGACGCCGAGAAGAACCCGCTGTTCCTCGACGAGTCCCTGTCGCGGGCCGAGTTCCAGAAGATCACCGCCGACCTGCTCGAGCGCACCAAGTCCCCGTTCCAGAACGTCATCAAGGACGCCGGCATCACGGTCAACCAGATCGACCACGTCGTGCTGGTGGGCGGTTCCACCCGCATGCCCGCCGTCGTCGACACGGTCAAGGAGCTGACCGGCGGTCGCGAGCCGAACAAGGGCGTGAACCCCGACGAGGTCGTCGCGGTCGGCGCCGCTCTGCAGGCCGGTGTGCTCAAGGGCGAGGTCAAGGACGTCCTGTTGCTCGACGTCACGCCGCTGTCCCTCGGCATCGAGACCAAGGGCGGCATCATGACCAAGCTCATCGAGCGCAACACCACGATCCCGACCAAGCGCTCCGAGATCTTCACGACGGCCGACGACAACCAGTCGAGCGTGCAGATCCAGGTGTATCAGGGCGAGCGCGAGATCGCGTCCTACAACAAGAAGCTCGGCATGTTCGAGCTGACCGGCCTGCCGCCGGCGCCGCGGGGCATCCCGCAGATCGAGGTCACCTTCGACATCGACGCGAACGGCATCGTGCACGTCTCGGCCAAGGACCTTGCCACCAACAAGGAACAGGGCATGACGATCACCGGTGGCTCGGGCCTGTCCAAGGACGAGATCGACCGGATGATGAAGGACGCCGAGTCGCACGCCGAGGAGGACCGCAAGCGCCGCGACGAGGCCGAGATCCGCAACTCGGCCGAGGGCCAGCAGTTCGCGACCGAGAAGTTCCTGGCCGACGAGGGCGACAAGCTGCCGGCGGACAAGAAGGCCGAGCTCGAGTCGGCACTCGAGGACCTGAAGAAGGCCCTCGACGGCACGGACCTCGACGCGATCAAGTCCGCACAGGAGAAGGTGTCGCGCGTGGCGTCCGAGGCGGGCGGCGCGATGTACGCAGCGCAGACCGCTGATGGGACCGAAGCGACTGGCGCAACAGGCACCGAGGCTCCGGATTCCGGCACCGCCGACGACGGTGTCGTCGACGCCGAGGTCGTGGACGAGGGCCCGGCAGAGGAGTCGAAGTGACCGCTCCCTTCCAGGGGCAGGACGAGCCGGACCGGGTGATCATCCGCGACAAGCGGCGGATCGACCCGGTCACCGGCGCCGTGCGGGAGCCGGCACCCGACCACGCCGACAGTGCGCCGGTCGCGCCGCCGGCCCCGTCGCCCGAGTCGGCCGAGGTGACTGCCTTGCAGGCCGCCATCGCCGAGCGCACCGCCGACCTGCAGCGAGTGCAGGCCGAGTACGCCAACTACCGCAAGCGCGCCGAGCGCGACCGGTTGGCGGCGGGCGAGGTCGCGGTCAGCAGGGTGCTCGCCGGACTGCTGCCCGTCCTCGACGACATCGATCGGGCTCGCCAGCACGGTGACCTGAGCGGTGCGTTCAAGGCGGTGGCCGACCAGCTCGACGCGATCTTCGACAAGCTGGGCCTGGAGTCCTTCGGCGCGGAGGGCGACCCGTTCGATCCGTCGATCCACGAAGCCGTCCTGCATGCCGAGAGCGAGGACGTCAGCGAGCCGACCTGCACCACAGTCATGCGCCCGGGCTACAAGCACGGCGAGCGCCTGCTGAGAGCGGCCATGGTCGGGGTGACCGACCCCGTCCACCCGATCCCGCGAGACGCCATGACGGCAACAGCTTCAGAAGTAGACCCGGCCCCCCGCGACGCCACCCCCACGCCAGATGAGGACGACGCATCGCCAGGCGACCCGGAACCGACAGCCGAGTAAGCGCCCCACCCAAGAGCAACCGGCGAGACGAGAGCGGGGTGACCCAGGAGTGAGCACGAAGGACTACATCGAGAAGGACTACTACAAGGCTCTCGGCGTCACCAAAGAAGCTTCGTCCGCCGAGATCAAGAAGGCCTATCGCAAGCTGGCCCGCGACCTGCACCCGGACAAAAACCCGGGCAACGCCGGGGCCGAGGCGCGGTTCAAGGAGATCTCCGAGGCATACGACGTGCTCTCGGACGACACCAAGCGCAAGGAGTACGACGAGGCCCGCACGCTGTTCAGCGGCGGCGGCTTCACCCCCGGCGGTTTCTCGACGGGCTTCCCAGGCGGCGGGGGCGGCGGCGCCACGTTCGACATGTCCGACTTGTTCGGCGGCTCGAGCGGCGGCAACCTCGGCGACCTGTTCGGCAATCTCTTCGGCAACGGTGCCGGCCCGACCCGTCCGCCGCGCAGCAGTGGCCCCACTCGCGGCCGCGACGTCGAGGCCGAGGTCACCCTCGCGTTCGACGAGGCGGTGCACGGCGCCACGCTGCCGTTGCAGCTGTCCGGCCCGGCGACGTGCCGCAAGTGCCACGGCAGCGGTGCTCGCCCGGGGACGTCCCCGCGCCGGTGCCCGACCTGTGGTGGCACCGGCTCGATCTCGAACAACCAGGGCGGCTTCGGTTTCAGCGAGCCGTGCCGCGACTGCCGCGGCACCGGCCAGATCATCGACGACCCGTGCAACGAGTGCGGTGGCACCGGCTCGACCATCCAGACCCGGACGATCACCGTGCGCGTGCCCCCGGGCGTGCGCGACGGTGCGCGGCTGCGCATCCCCGGCAAGGGCACCCCTGGCCAGCGCGGTGCCCCGTCCGGCGATCTCTATGTCACCGTCCACGTGCGTACGCACCCGCTGTTCGGACGTTCGGGCGAGGACCTCACGCTCACCGTTCCGGTGACGTTCACCGAGGCCGCTCTCGGGACGACCCTGCGCGTGCCGACGATGAACGGCTCGGTCGGCGTGAAGATCCCCGCCGGCACACCGTCGGGCCGCACCCTGCGCGTGCGGGGCCGGGGCGTGCCGAAGAAGGACGGCGCGGGCGACCTGCTCGTCACCGTCGAGGTGGCGGTGCCCCAGTCACTGAACGCCGAAGCACGCGAGGCGCTCGAGGCATACGGAGCCGCGCAGCACGGTGACCCGCGGCCCGAGATCACCGCGGCGCTCGTGAACGGCGCGGGCCGGCACGCAACGACGGAGCAGACCGGTGGCTAACACCCATATGCCGCCTGGCGTGCCCGAGGACGCACCGGTCTTCGTGATCTCCGTTGCCGCGCAGCTCGCCGGCATGCACGCCCAGACCCTGCGCCAGTACGACCGCCTCGGCCTGGTGTCGCCAGGCCGCACGGTCGGTGGCGGGCGGCGCTACTCGTGGCGTGACGTCGCGATGCTGCGCGAGGTGCAACGGCTCAGCCAGGACGAGGGCGTCAACCTCGCCGGCATCAAGCGGATCATCGAGCTCGAGTCGCACGTCGACGCGCTGCGGCAGCGGCTGGGCGAACTCGCCGACGCCCTCGACGCAGCGAACGCCGAGCTGCTGAAGCACCGCGGCCCGTCGACCGCCCTGGTCGTCTGGCAGCCGCAGTCGCGCCGCCGCTGAGCCCGTTCGACCCGGGGGCGGTCCATCCGGCGACGGATGACACCCTTCGTTCCGTGAGCTTTCGTGTGCTGTTCGTCTGCACCGGCAACATCTGCCGGTCGCCGATCGC
>JAVHVN010000044.1:0-106768 GCA_032160545.1 Pseudonocardiales bacterium
CCGGGCGTCGGGGCGGTGCCGCTGGCCAACCGCGCCACGATCGGCAACATGAGCCCCGAGTACGGGTCGACGTGCGCGATCTTCCCGATCGACGACGAGACCCTGCGGTACCTGCGCTTCACCGGTCGCAAGCAGGAGCAGGTCGCGCTGGTCGAGGCGTACGCGCACGCGAACGGGCTGTGGCACGACCCGTCGTCCGAGCCGACCTTCTCCGAGACACTCGAACTCGACCTCTCCACCGTCGAACCGTCCCTCGCCGGCCCGAAGCGCCCGCAGGACCGCGTCCCGCTGGCCCGGTCGAAGCCGATGTTCCGTGCGGCCCTGAATTCCTACGTCGACGGTGACTCGGTGCAGAACTCGATCGACGAGTCCGTCGACGAGACCTTCCCGGCGTCCGACCCGGCGGCACCCTCAGCCCAGGCTGCTCCGGCGGTCCCGTCGGCCGCCAACGGGGCGCACGGGCGCACGTCCGACCCCGTCGAGGTCCAGCTGTCCGACGGGACGCAGTGCGTGCTCGACCACGGAGCGGTCGTCATCGCGGCGATCACCTCGTGCACGAACACCTCGAACCCGTCGGTGATGATCGGTGCAGCGCTGCTGGCCAAGAAGGCAGTCGAGCGCGGGCTCACCCGCAAGCCGTGGGTCAAGACCTCGCTGGCGCCGGGCTCCAAGGTCGTCACCGACTACTACGACCGCGCCGGACTCACCCCGTACCTCGAGAAGCTCGGCTTCAACCTCGTCGGCTACGGCTGCACGACCTGCATCGGCAACTCGGGCCCGCTGCTCGAGGAGGTGTCGGCCGCGATCAACGAGCGTGATCTCGCGGTCACCGCCGTGCTCTCGGGCAACCGGAACTTCGAGGGGCGCATCAATCCCGACGTGAAGATGAACTACCTCGCGTCGCCACCGCTCGTCGTCGCGTACGCGCTGGCGGGCTCCATGGATGTCGACCTCGTGAACGACCCGATCGGCATCGGCAGCGACGGGGAGCCGGTCCACCTGCACGACATCTGGCCGTCGCCGCAGGAGATCCAGGAGACGATCGACTCCGCGATCGCCAGTGAGATGTACACCAAGGACTATGCGGACGTCTTCGCCGGCGACGAGCGCTGGCAGGGCCTGCCCACCCCCGAGGGCGCCACCTTCGACTGGGATCCGGACTCCACGTACGTCCGCAAGCCTCCGTACTTCGACGGCATGCAGCGCGACCCCGAGCCGGTCACCGACATCGCCGGCGCCCGCGTGCTGGCGAAGCTGGGTGACTCGGTGACCACCGACCACATCAGTCCGGCCGGCGCCATCAAGGCCGACTCACCGGCGGGCAAGTACCTGTCCGAGCACGGCGTCGACCGCAAGGACTTCAACTCCTACGGCTCGCGCCGCGGCAATCACGAGGTGATGATCCGCGGCACGTTCGCCAACATCCGCCTGCGCAATCAGCTCGCGCCGGGTACCGAAGGCGGCTTCACCCGCGACCTCACCCAGGGCGACGGCGCGGTCACGACGATCTACGACGCCTCGGTGAACTACGCCGAGCGGGGTATCCCGCTCGTGATTCTGGCCGGCAAGGAGTACGGCTCCGGTTCCTCACGCGACTGGGCCGCCAAGGGCACCGCGCTGCTCGGCGTGCGTGCGGTGATCGCCGAGTCCTACGAGCGCATCCACCGCTCCAACCTGATCGGGATGGGCGTGCTGCCCCTGCAGTTCCCCCGGGGCGAGACCGCCGAGTCCCTGGGGCTCGCGGGCGACGAGGTCTTCGAGATCACCGGGGTCGAGCAGCTCAACGAGGGCACCACCCCGCCCACCGTCCACGTCAAGGCCGGCGACGTGGAATTCGACGCCCCGGTGCGCATCGACACCCCGGGCGAGGCCGACTACTACCGCTCCGGCGGCATCATGCAGTACGTGCTGCGCTCCCTGCTCTGACCGCACGATCCAAACCGAGACGACGGCGGCCGGGGGCTTGGCGGCCCTGCCCGGCCGCCGTCCAACGTTTCGGGGATTTGTTCGACAAGTAACGAAACGGTTTCGGTTTGCGTGACAGGCGTCATACCCGAGATATGTTCGCCAACACAACATTCGTTCGGGCCGGGTCGGCCCATATCGGAAAGGCGTGACCGCCCATGCGGAAAGCCGCGGTAGGAATCATCGTCACGGGCGTGGCGGCATCGCTCGTCCTCGGCGCCTGTTCATCGAGCAAGAAGACCACTGGTTCCAGCAACACCGGAGGCGGAAGCTCGTCGTCGTCAGCCAGCGCATCCGGCAAGGTCGGCGTGATCCTGCCTGACACCACGTCCTCCACGCGCTACACCCTCTACGACGCCCCGCTGCTGAAGAAGGCGTTCGACGCGGCCGGCGTCCAGAGCGACATCCAGAACGCCCAGGGTGACACCAGCAAGTTCACCCAGATCGCCCAGAACATGATCGGCGAGGGTGTCAAGGTCCTGCTCATCGACTCCCCCGACGCCGCGACCGGCGCCGGCGTCGAGCAGAAGGCCAAGCAGGCCGGCGTCCAGGTCATCGACTACGACCGCGTCAACCTCGGCGGCTCGGCCGCCTACTACGTCTCGTTCGACAACGAGGGCGTCGGCAAGCTGCAGGGCCAGACCCTGGTCCAGTGCATGCAGGCCAACAAGGACCCCAAGGGCGCGGGCATCATCGAGATGGACGGCGGCACGGACGTCGACAACAACGCCGTGCTCTTCGCCAAGGGTTACAACTCGGTCCTCGACCCGCTGTACAGCAACGGCACCTACAAGAAGCTCGGTGAGGCAGTCGTCAAGGGTTGGACGATCTCCAACGCTGCGCCCGCCTTCACGCAGGCCCTGACGTCGGCCGGCGGCAAGGTCGACGGCGTCATCGCCGCCAACGACGACATCGCGAACGCGGTCATCACCGTCCTGAAGAGCAAGAACCTCAACGGTGTGCCCGTGACCGGACAGGACGCGAGCATCGTGGGGCTGCAGCACATCCTCAAGGGCGAGCAGTGCATGACCGTCTTCAAGGATGTCTCGAAGGAGGCTGACGCGGCGTCGAAGCTCGCCATCGCCCTCATCAAGGGCCAGGACCCGAGCGCGGCCGGCGTGACACTGACCGACTTCCAGGACCCGAAGGGCAACCGGACGCTCAAGGCCGTGTTGCTCACCCCTGAGGCGATCACCAAGGCCAACGTCAAGGACGTCATCACGGCCGGCGCCCTGACCGCAGCACAGGTGTGCGCAGGTATCCAGGCGCAGTGCACCGCGGCTGGAATCAGCTAGTCCGGCCCGAGAAACACTTCACGGACGGATGGCCGGGCGACTATCGCCCGGCCATCCGGTCGGGAAGGCTGGGAGCCACCGACACCCAAACGAGAAGGGGCGACCCCGTGGCCGAACCCATCCTGCAGATCAAGAAGCTCAACAAGAGCTTCGGACCCGTCCATGTGCTCCAGGACGTCGACTTCAACGTCTATCCCGGCGAGGTCAGCGCGCTCGTCGGTGACAACGGCGCCGGCAAGTCAACATTGGTGAAGTGCATCGCCGGCATCTACACCATCGACAACGGCGAGATCCTGTGGGAGGGAAAGCCGGTAACCCTCAACGACCCGCGCGCCGCAGCCGCACTCGGCATCGAGTTCGTCTACCAGGACCTCGCGCTCGCCGACAACCTGGACATCACCCAGAACATGTTCCTGGGTCGGGAGATTCGCCGGTTCGGGATCATGGACGACGGCTCGATGGAGAAGAAGGCTCGCGAGGTCCTCGGCAGCCTGGGCGTGCGCACCGTGAGTTCGGTCCGGCAGGTCGTGGCCAGTCTCTCCGGTGGCCAGCGCCAGACCGTGGCCATCGCCAAGGCGGTGCTCTGGAACAGCAGGGTCGTCTTCCTGGACGAGCCGACCGCCGCGCTCGGCGTGGCCCAGACGCGCCAGGTGCTCGACCTGGTGCGCCGGCTGGCCGACCAGGGCCTCGGCGTCGTGCTCATCTCGCACAACATGAACGACGTCATGGAGGTCGCCGATCGCGTCGCCGCGCTCTATCTCGGCAAGATCGCCGCCGAGGTCATGGCGAAGGACAGCAACACGACACAGATCGTCGAACTGATCACCGCAGGCCGGTCCGGCGACATCGGACTCGCGGCCGCCACCGCCGACCAGATCATCTAGAGGGGGGACGACGATGACTGCAACACCTCCACCGGGCTCCCCCGCTCCGTCGGCGGCCGTGTCCGCAGGGACGACGTCCCCACGCGGCGGGTTCAACCTCGATGTCGAGCGCCCCGGCCTCGCCGACGCCGCGCGGGCGTACCTGACCCGCCTGCGGTCGGGCGACCCCGGCGCGCTGCCGTCGCTGTTCGGCCTGATCGTGCTCGTCATCATCTTCAACAGCATCAGCAGCCGGTTCCTGAGCAAGATCAACATCGGCAACCTGCCCGGCCAGGGCGCCTACATCGCGATCATCGCGCTGGGCATCGTGTTCGTGCTGCTGCTCGGCGAGATCGACCTCGCCGCCGGAACCACCGGCGGCATGGCGGCCGCCTATTCGGCGCAGGCGATTTCGTCGCACGGCCTGCACCACGGCGTGCCGACGCTCTTCTACACGATCACACTCGCCGCGATGATCGCCGCGGCACTGCTCGGATTCTGGGTGCGACTGATCAGTGGGCCGATCGTGGTGCTCCTCGGGGTCCTGCTCCTGCTCACCGGCGCCGACAAGCACGTCATCCCGGCGCTCATCATCTCGGTGTCGATCGGCGCCGCCGTCGGCATCTTCACCGGCTGGCTCGTGGCCAAGGTGGGCATCCCAAGCTTCATCGTGACGCTCGCGCTGTTCCTCGCGTGGCAGGGCGTCGTCCTCTACATCCTCAACGCCCAGCCGATCAACGTCAGCCAGTACTCGTTCTGGAACGACCTGGCGAACGAGAGCATGTCTCCCGCGTGGGGCTGGATCTACGCCGCGGCGTTGTTGGCCGCGTACCTCGCGTACACCCTCAGCCGGGCGCTGAGCGCCCAGCGCCGCGGCCTCGCCGGGGACTCGATTTCGCTCGTGCTCGCCCGGTTCGGGGTGCTCGCAGTCGTGAGCGCCGTCCTCGTGTGGTTCTTCAACCAGAACCGCAACCCGAACGCCGGCGCGAAGATCCAGGGCGTGCCATGGGCGGTATCGGTCCCGATCGGGCTGATGATCGTGTGCACGCTCGCGCTGACGAAGACGACCTGGGGGCGGCACCTGTTCGCCACCGGCGGCAACGCGGAGGCTGCGCGTCGCGCCGGCATCGACGTGACGAAGATCAAGATCTCCGCGTTCACGGTGTCGTCCGCGATCGCGGCCGTGGGCGGTGCCTTCCTCGCCTCGCAGCAGGGCAGCGTCAACCTCGCGATCGGAAGCGGCAACATCCTGCTGTTCGCGGTCGCGGCCGCGGTCATCGGCGGTACGTCGCTCTTCGGCGGTCGCGGCAAGCCGCGCGACGCGATCATCGGAGCCATCGTCATCGCGATCATTCCCAATGGCCTCGGGCTGCGGCCGAGCCTGGCGATACACCCGGAGTACCAGCAGATCATCACCGGTCTGGTGCTGCTCGTGGCAGCGGCGGTCGACGCGCTGTCGCGACGGCGCGCGGCGCGCGGCTGAGCCTGGTAGCCGTGGGGTCGGGCGGGCAAAGGTGACGCGGGTTCCGGTGGCTCGCCCCGACGCGATCAGAAGGCACAACCTCGGCCTGCTGCTGGGTCAGGTGCATCGCGACGGCGAGATGACCCGCGCCGAATTGACGCAGCGGCTGCGCCTGAGCCGCTCGACGATCGGTGCGCTCGTCTCGGAGCTCACCGAACTCGGTCTGCTGGACGAACGGGTGCCGAGCGGCGGTGTGCGAGCGGGTCGTCCCTCGCACGTCGTCGCTCCGCGTCCCGCCGGCCCGTACGCAATCGCCGTCGACCTCGACATAACACACGTCACGACCGCCGCCGTCGGGATCGGCGGCCACATCCTGGCCCGGCACGTCGTCGAGACGACTGCCAACCCGCCCGGGCCCCGCGAGGCGGCCGCCCACATCATCGACGCGGTGTCGGTGCTCGCCGCGCAGGTCGGCGGTCACGCTGTCCCGGTGGGGATCGGGGTAAGCGTTCCCGGCACCGTGAGCCGGCGAAGTGGCTCGGTCGAATTCGCACCCAACCTCGAATGGCGGCACGAAGCCTTCGGCGCCATGCTCGCCGCGGCAGCGCCGCCGGATCTGCCGGTCTCGCTCGGCAACGACGCCGACCTCGCCGTCCTCGCCGAGCACCTGCGCGGCAACGCCCGCGACTGTGACGACGTCATCTACCTGATGGGGCGCATCGGCGTGGGCGCAGGCATCATCGCCAACGGCCGGCCACTGCGTGGCTACGAGGGTTTCGCCGGCGAGGTCGGGCACAACGTCGTCGACGCGTCCGGTCCCGAGTGCCATTGTGGAAAGCGCGGTTGTGTCGAGACGTTCATCGGCGAGCAGGCACTGCTCACGCTGGCCGGCCGCGACGAGGCGGCGACGGCCGAGAGCGTCGCCAAGGTCTTCGCCGATGCAACCAACGGCGACGGCATCGCGGCCTCGGCCGTCCGTACCGTCGCTCACGCCCTCGGGCGCACCATCGCCGGCCTGGTCAACATCTTCGACCCCGAGCGGGTCCTGCTCGGTGGCTCGCTAGCGGGGGTTCTCGAGTTCGCGCGCGACGACGTGGTCCGGGCACTCACCACCAACGTCCTGGGTGGCAGCGAATCCGCGCCACAGCTCATGCCGCCCGGTCTCGGCGACGACTCGTCGCTGTTGGGCGCCGCCGAGCTGGCGTTCACCGACCTGCTGCTCGACCCCGTCGGGCGCCGCTGAGCGCGCGGTCGACGGGGTCGACGGGGTCGACGGCCGGCCCCCGCGTGCGCGCCGTCGGGAATTCGGCACGACCTTGTGCCACCATCCGCGGATGCTGTTCGCCGACGGATTCCTCGGTCTGGCTCTGTTCGGGCTCTGGCTGTTCTGCATCATCGATGTGATCAGCAGTGACGAGTCGCAGCTGCGCAACCTGCCCAAAGCGGTCTGGCTGATCATCGTCATCCTGCTGTTCGACATCGGTGCATTGCTGTGGCTGGTGGCCGGTCGCAACTGGCAGTCCGGCCCGTCCGCTACGGCGCCTAGGCGGCCCACCTCCCGATTCCCCGAGTACGACCGGCCGGGGCGGCAGGTCCCCGCGAACCCCGACGACGACGAGGAGTTTTTGCGCGGCGTGCGCGAGCGTGCCGAGCAGCAGCGTCGCGAGTACCAGGCCCGGCGCGAGGCGGAATTGCAGGCCGAGCAAGACCGCGTCGAGAAGCGGCCTGAGGACGAGTAGCCCTGGGCACAGTGGTCCCGTCCGCTCCCCGGTGCCGTCGGCGGCACCGGCCCACGGCACGATGACCGAATGCGCGCGGATCGCACGACCGGTAAGGCGGCGGTGCCGTCGGCCCTGGCCGAGTTGACCGACGACCAACTGGCGCAACTCGTCGCGAAGGCACCGTTGATCCACTCCGGCATCGGGGGCTCGTCGGTGCGAGCGAGCCTCGGCGGCGAGGCGGTGTTCGTGAAGCGGCTGCCGCTCACCGATCTCGAGCGCCGCGCGGACAACATCGGCTCCACGCGCAACCTGTACGGACTGCCGCCGGATTTTCACTACGGGATCGGTTCGGCCGGCTTCAGCGCGTGGCGCGAGCTGGCCGCGTACCGCCGGATGAGCGACGCGGCCGCGGTGCCGCTCGTCGTCCCAGAGTTACATCACTGGCGGGTTCTCGAACGACCACCGCCACCTCGCGCCGAGTGGAACAGCGCGCCGGCGATCGGTCCGTGGCGCGCCTCGCACGCGATCGGCGAACGGCTCGCGGCGCTGGCCGGTGCATCTGCGCAGTTGGTGCTGTGCTCGCAGCTGCTCCCCCAGGACCTGCATTCCTGGCTCGAGGACCAGGTCGCCGCCGGGACGATCGATGCCTGCGTCGAACGGGTCGATGCGCAGTTGCGCGGGGGCGTCGCCGCACTGCGTGCCGAGGGGATCATGCACTTCGATACGCACTTCAAGAACGTCGTCACCGACGGGCAGCAGTTGTACTTCGCCGACTTCGGGCTGGCATGCGCCACCTGGTTCGAGCTCTCCGCAGACGAGCAGGTGTTCCTCGACTGCAACGCGAACCATGACGAGACCTACGTCGTGACCCACCTGGTCAACTGGCTGGTGACGGCGCTGGCCGGCACCCCTTCTCGACCGGCGCGCCTCGAGTACATCGAGCGCTGCGCACGCCGTGGCGAAGCATCCGGGCTGACCGGAGCAGTTGCCGAGCTGGTCCACCGCTACGCGCCCGTTGCCGCGATCCTGAACCGGTTCTACAGTGCCATGCTCGAGGGGCGGCGCCCCGGCTATCCACGGGCCGAGCTTGCTGACGCCTGGTCCGGGACGGGCCTGAGTTCGTGATCGCCGCCGTCGGCCGGCCGGATCAGTCAGCGAGGCGGGTGAACTCCGGAAGATCCTCGGCGCCCGTCGCCTGACTCTCGAACTGGGTGCGGTAGAGCTCGGCGTAGAACCCGTCAGCTGCGAGCAGCTCGGCGTGCGTCCCCTGCTCGACGAGCTGGCCGGCCGCCACGACGATCACCTTGTCGGCGTTGAGGATCGTCGAGAGCCGGTGGGCGATCACCAGGGACGTGCGTCCCTCGAGCGCACGGGCGAGGGCCTCCTGCACGGCGGCTTCGCTCTCGCTGTCGAGGTGGGCGGTCGCCTCGTCGAGGATCACGATCGCGGGTGCCTTGAGCAGCAATCGGGCGATCGCCAAGCGTGCTTTCTCACCACCTGACAGGCGGTAGCCGCGATCGCCCACCAGCGTGTCGAGGCCGTCGGGCAGCCCGTGCACGAGATCGCCGATCTGCGCGTCTGTGATCGCTGCCCAGAGTTCGTCGTCGGAAGCGCCCGGCTTGGCGTAGAGCAGGTTGCCCCGGATCGTGTCGTGGAACATGTGCGCCTCTTGGCTCACCACGCCGATGCGCTCTCGAAGCGACTGCTGGGTCACGGCCCGGACGTCGTGGCCGCCGACGAGTACCTGCCCGGACCGCACGTCGTAGATACGCGGAACGAGCTGGCTGATCGTCGTCTTGCCGGCGCCGGAAGGCCCGACAAGGGCCACCAGCTCGCCCGGCTCGGCGCGGAAGGAGACACCGCGCAGGACCTCCTGCGTGGGTGCGTTGTCGAGGACCGCAACGTCCTCGAGCGAGGCGAGCGAGACCTCCCCCGCCGTCGGGTACGAGAAGCGGACGTCGTCGAACTCGATGCTGCGGGCCTCGCGCGGCAGCTCGGTCGCGTCGGGCGCGTCGGTGATCATCGGCGGCAGGTCGATGACCTCGAAGACCCGGTCGAAGCTGACGAGCGCACTCATGACATCGACGCGCGCGTTCGACAGTGCCGTCAGCGGACCGTAGAGCCGGGTGAGAAGCAGGGCGAGCGTGACCACCTGGCCCGCCGAGAGAACGCCCCTGATGGCGTAGTAACCGCCAAGCCCGTAGACGAGCGCCTGGGCCAGCGACGCGACCAGGGTCAGCGCGACGAAGAAGGCGCGGCCGTACATGGCCGAGGTGATGCCGATGTCACGCACCCGGGCCGCCCGGCCGCGGAAGGAGGCGTCCTCGTCGGCAGGCCGGCCGAACAGCTTGACGAGCAGCGCCCCGGCGACGTTGAACCGCTCGGTCATCGTCGCGTTCATCGACGCGTTGAGGTTGTACGACTCGCGGGTGATCTCCTGCAGACGCGCGCCGATACGGCGGGCCGGGACTACGAACACGGGCAGCATCACGAGCGAGATCGCCGTGATCTGCCAGGACAGCGAGAACATCACGGCGGCGGTGAGGACGAGGCTCACGGCGTTCGACACGAGGCCGGACATTGTCGACGTGAACGCCTGCTGCGCGCCGAGCACGTCGTTGTTGAGGCGGCTGACGAGCGCACCTGTCTGCGTTCGGGTGAAGAACGCGAGCGGCATCCGCTGCACGTGGTCGAACACCGCAGTGCGCATGTCGTAGATGAGTCCCTCGCCGATGCGCGCCGAATACCACCGCTGGGCGAAGGACAGCACCGCGTCGATGACGGCGAGCCCCGCGATGACGAACGCGATCTGGACGACGACGCGAACCGATCCGTGGCCGGTGATCTCGTTGACTACCCGGCCCGCGAGGACCGGTGTGGCCACGCCGATCAACGCGTCAGCGACGATGAGGCCGAGGAAGACGAACAGATCGACCCGGTACGGCTTCGCGAACCTGAACACCCGCTTCCAGGTGCCGGGCGGCAGCTGCTTGTCGACGACGGAGCGGTCCCCGCGCATTGTCGAGCGCATGCTGCGCATCGTCTGCATGGAGTACATCGACATGCGCTACCTCCGAAACGGGCACAACGCCGTGACCATTGACGATGTTCCCAGCATCACCTGACAACGGCCCTGTCGGGCAGCGCGTCAGCTGTCGGCGAACAGGCGGGCCAGCGCTCCGATACGCCGGTACTGGGCGGCCCGCTCGGCCGCCTCCTGCTCGGCCTGCGAGCGGCCGAGCGCTGCCAGCAGCAGCGCCTTGGTCTCGGCTGCGGCGTCGCGGTCGATGGCGAGCAAGGCGGTCACGGTGCGGGCAACGGCAGCGTCCAGGTCCTCGACCGGGACGACCGCCGACGCGATGCCGATGCGCAATGCCTCCGCCGCGCCCACCCGGCGGCCGGTCAGGCATATCTCGGCGGCCCGCGAGTACCCGACCAGGTCGACGAGGCGCTTCGTGCCACCGAGATCCGGGACCAGCCCGAGCGTCGGCTCGGCCATCGCGAACAGGGCGTCGTCGGCGGCGATCCGCAGGTCGGTTCCCAGCGCGAGCTGGAATCCCCCGCCTATCGCATGGCCCTGGACCGCCGCGATCGTCACCAGGTCCGGCCGTGACGTCCAGTCGAACGCGCGCTGCCACTGCGCGATCTTCGCGGTCGCGTCGTCCTGCGAGAGCTGGGCGAGGGCGAGCAGCCCCGGAACCCCAGGGATGCCCTCGGGCGCGAACATCGCCCGATCGAGCCCCGCGGAGAACGCACGTCCAGCACCACGCAGGACGACGATGCGCACCGAGGCGGGCAGGCCGTCCGCGACCGAGACGAGCGCATCCCACGTGTGTGGCGTCTGCGCGTTGAGCCGCTCGGGGCGGTTGAGCGTGAGCGTGGCGACCTGGTCGGAGACGGTGACGTCGAAGCCGGCTTCGGGCGGGACGTCGATCCTGCTCGACTCGGTCGCGGTCAGCGCTACTTCCCCTTCAGTCGGCTCTTCCCGGCGGCGGCCTTGCCCCGGGTGGCTCCACCGCGACCCCGCAGGGTCACGCCGGATTCCGACAGTACCCGGTGTACGAAGCCGTACGAGCGGCCACTGCTGTCGGCCAGTTCTCGGATGCTCCGGCCCTTGTCGTATTGCTTACGCAGGTCGCCGGCGAGCTTGGTTCGCTCAGTCCCGACGATGCGGGCGCCCTTCTTCAACGCAGCCATGACCGCGCCCTCCATCCCCCTCGGTGCACTGCAAGTGCAGAGGCCGACTGTCAATTCAGCGGCAGCCGATTCGTACAGCGATGCCGAGGGGACCCGCAAGATCGTTCGGACTCGATTGCGCCGGGGTACACAGCCTTACGTCAGCTTTACAGCCAGTTTGCGGCGGTACGAACAGCGCGCGACCCGGCTATGGCGTGCCACGACAGGAACGGCATCAGGCCAGGGCGATCAGGTCGGCGAAGTCGGGGTTCCAGGTGTCCTCGACGCCGTCGGGCAGCAGGATCACCTTGTCAGGGGTGAGCGCGTCGACGGCGCCCTCGTCGTGCGTGACCAGCACGATGGCGCCGGCATACGTATGCAAGGCGTCGAGGACCTGCTCCCGGCTCACCGGGTCCAGGTTGTTCGTGGGTTCGTCGAGCAGCAAAACGTTGGCCGAGCTCGTGACGAGCATCGCCAGCGCGAGCCGCGTCTTCTCGCCACCGGACAGCACGCCCGCGGGTTTGTCGACGTCGTCGCCGGAGAACAGGAACGCGCCGAGGATCTTGCGCAACTCGGTATCCGTCAGATCGGACCGGCCGACCGAACTCGCTGACGTCCGCATGTTCTCGAGGATCGTGCGGTCGTGGTCGAGGGTCTCGTGCTCCTGCGCGTAGTAGCCGAGGCGGAGCCCGTGACCGGGCGTCACCGCACCGGTGTCGGGCGCTTCGACACCTGCCAGCAGCCGCAGCAGGGTGGTCTTGCCCGCACCGTTCAGGCCCAGGACGACCACGCGCGCACCGCGGTCGACCGCGAGGTCGACGTCGGCGAACACCTCGAGCGAGCCGTAGGACTTCGACAGCCCTTCGGCCGTGAGCGGCGTTCGGCCGCAGGGCGCCGGGGCGGGAAACCGCAGCCGCGCCACCTTGTCATGCGCGCGCACCTCGGCCAGACCGGACGCGAGCGCGGCGGCCCGGCGATCCATCTGGTGGGCGGCGCGCGCCTTCGTCGCCTTGGCGCGCATCTTGTCGGCCTGCGCCTTCAGCGTCTCGATCTTGCGTTCAGCGTTGGCCCGTTCGCGGTGGCGCCGTCGCTCGTCGGTCTCGCGCTGCTGCAGGTAGGCCTTCCACCCGACGTTGTAGAGGTCCAGCGCCGCTCGGTTGGCATCGAGGTACCAGACCTTGTTGATGACCGCATCGAGTAGTTCGACGTCGTGGCTGATCAACACCAGGCCGCCCGTGTGCTGCCGCAGGAAGCCACGCAGCCAGGTGATCGAGTCGGCGTCGAGGTGGTTCGTCGGCTCGTCGAGCAGCAGCGTGGTGGGCTCGGCTCCGGAGTCGGCGAACAGGATGCGGGCGAGTTCGACGCGCCGACGCTGGCCGCCGGAGAGCGTCTCGAGGGTCTGGGCGAGCACGCGGTCGGGAAGGCCGAGGTTCGCGCAGATGCGCGCGGCCTCGCTCTCGGCGGCGTAACCGCCCAGCGTCGAGAAGCGGTCCTCGAGATTGCCGTACCGGGTCACCAGTGACGCGTCGTCGGGCCGCTCGGCGAGCTGCACCTGCACCTTGGCGATGTCGGTGACGAGCGTGTCGAGGCCGCGGGCCGACAGCACTCGATCCCGCGCGGTGATGTGCAGGTCGCCGGTGCGAGGGTCCTGGGACAGGTAGCCGACCGGCCCACGCCGGTCGAGCTCGCCACCGTGCGGCAACGCCTCACCGGCGAGCACGCGCAGGCTTGTGGTCTTGCCGGCGCCGTTACGGCCGACCAGGCCGATACGGTCACCGGGCTGGACGCGCAACGTCGTGGGTTCGAGCAGGATGCGCGCCCCAGCACGCAGCTCGAGGTCGGTGGCCGTGATCATCTGGTCCCATTCTACCGGCGGATGAACACCCGAATCGGTTCGTGGGCAGGATGACCGGCGTGCAGTACAACGACGACGCCCAGCTCGACACCTCCGGGGGTGCAGGACGCCCGTGGCGGTGGCGGTTCGGTGGGCTGCCCGGAGGTGGACGGTCGGGAGCGTTCTACTGCCCGGCGGACCAGCGGGTGTACCTCGATCTCAGCTTCTACGACGACCTCAAGCAGCAGTTCGGCGCCGAGGGTGGCCTGTTCGTCGACGCCTACGTGCTGGCGCACGAGTACGGCCACCATGTGCAGGACCTGCTCGGCATCGAGGCGAAGGTGCGCACCCGCCCAGGGACCGACGTCCGATTCCGTCCGCCTCGAACTCCAGGCGAATTGCTTCGCGGGGGTCTGGGCGAACCACGCGACCACCGTTCCCGACGACACCGGCACCGCTCATCACCACGCTGACGCAGGACGACATCAACCGCGCGCTCGATACTGCGGGGCGCGTCGGCGACGATTACATCCAGAAAGATCTCGGGAACGGCCGGATCGACCAGAAGGCCTTCACCCACGGGACGTCGGCGCAACGCCAGCGGTGGTTCACAAGCGGCTACGGATCCGGCGACCCCAAGGCCTGCGACACGTTCGCGGCAGCCACCCTCGACTGACGGTTCAGGCCGCGACGGGCGCCTGCAGGTCGCGGCGACGTGCGGCGACGAAGCCGCCACCGGGGAGGACCGACTCGGCGAGCACCAGCAGTGTCGTGCGGGTGTCCCAGCCGACGCGACGCCGCACGTCCAGTGCGAGCAGGACGTAGCCGAGGAACAGCACGCCGTGAATCGGGCCGAGGACGTGCACGCCACCGGCGTTGCCGGCCGCGTACTTCACAACGGTCGCGACTATGAGCGCGAGCCACGACAGCGCCTCGGCGATCGCCACGCCTCGGAACCAGGCGACCGTCGGCATCAGACGTTGAAACCGAGGGCGCGCAGCTGCTCGCGGCCTTCGTCGGTGATCTTGTCCGGCCCCCACGGTGGCATCCAGACCCAGTTGATGCGGATCTCGGAGGCAAGCGGCTTCGGACCGCCCGTGAGAGCGGCGTTCGCCTGGTCCTCGATGACGTCCGTCAGTGGGCAGGCGGCGGAGGTCAGCGTCATGTCGAGTGTGACCACCGGGGCGGGCTCGGCCGCCTCGATGTGGACGTCGTACACGAGACCGAGATCGACGACATTGATGCCGAGTTCGGGGTCGACGACATCACGCATCGCCTCGTCGATGTCGTCGCGCGACGGCAGGGCCGCCTGCGGTGCTGAGGTGTCGGGTGCGGTCATGACTGCTCTCCTGTTGCGTCGGTCGCGCCTGCTTCTGCCACAGCGCTCTTCATGGCCATCCAGCCGAGCAGCGCGCACTTGACCCGTGCCGGGTACTTCGAGACACCCTCGAACGCGACTGCGTCGTCGAGTTCGTCCTCGTCGGCGTCGGTGAGTTCGGCCTGCCCCCGGGACTGCATCAGGGTCAGGAACTTCTCTTGCAGGGCCAGCGCCTCGCCGACCGGCTTGCCGACGACCAGCTCGCTCATCACCGAGGTCGAGGCCTGGCTGATCGAGCAACCCTCACCCGTCCAGCCCAGGTCGGCGATCCGGCCGTCGGCCAGCGTCACCCGCAGTGTCACCTCGTCGCCGCACGTGGGGTTCACGTGATGGACCTCGGCGTCGAAGTCGTCCGGGAGCCCGTGATGCTGCGGGTGCTTGTAGTGGTCGAGGATGATCTGCTGGTACATCGAGTCCATCGAGACGGTCATCCGCCGAACACCTCCCGAACGTTCCGCAGTCCCGCGACAAGGGCGTCGACCTCGGCCGTGGTCGTGTAGATGCCGAACGACGCGCGCGTCGTCGCCGCGATGCCGTAACGCACGCAGACCGGCCGCGCGCAGTGGTGGCCCGCGCGCACGGCGATGCCCCGCTCGTCGAGCAGCTGCGCCACGTCGTGCGGGTGGATGCCGCGTTGGGTGAACGCGATCGTCGCGCCACGCTGTTCGGCGGTGTCGGGCCCGATGACCTGCAAACCCTCGACACCGTGGAGCCGCTCGAGCGCGTACTCGACCAGCTCGTGCTCGTGCGCCGCGATGTCCTGCATGCCGAGCGCGCTGACGTAGTCGATCGCAGCGGCGAGCCCGACCGCCTGGGCGATCATGGGCGTCCCGGCCTCGAAGCGGTGCGGCGGCGCGGCGAAAGTGGTGCCGGTCATGTCGACGGTCTCGATCATCTCGCCGCCGCCGAGGAACGGGGGCAGCTCTGCGAGCAGCTCGTAGCGGCCCCACAGCACGCCCACCCCGGTGGGTCCGTAGAGCTTGTGGCCGGTGAACGCCAGGAAGTCGACGCCGAGGTCCTGCACGTCGAGCGGCAGATGCGGCGCGGACTGTGACGCGTCGAGCACGCTGAGCGCGCCGACCTCGCGGGCTCGCGCTGCGATGCGCTGAACCGGGTTGATCGTGCCGAGCGCGTTCGACTGGTGGACGAACGCCACCACCTTCGTCCGTTCGCCGATGATCTCGCCGATGGACGACTCGACCAGCCGCCCGTCGTCGCCGATAGGCAGCCAGCGGAACGTCGCGCCGGTGCGCTGCGCGAGCAGCTGCCATGGCACCAGGTTGCTGTGGTGCTCCATCTCGGTCGCGACGATCTCGTCGCCCGGGCCGAGGCGGAACCGCTCGGCGCCTGGGAAGGTGGTTGCGTTCGAGAGCGTGTAAGCGACCAGGTTGAGCGCCTCGGACGAGTTCTTGGTGAAGACGACCTCTTCGCGGCGCGGTGCGTTGATGAACCGCGCCACTGTGTCGCGGGCGTTCTCGAACGCGGTCGTGGCCTCGGAGCCGAGCGTGTGCACGGCTCTGGCCACGTTGGCATTGTGCCGAGCGTAGAAGTCCGTCAGTGTGTCCAGGACGACCTGCGGCTTCTGCGAGGTGTTGGCGCTGTCGAGGTACACGAGCGGAACGCCGTGCACCTCACGCGCCAGGATCGGGAAATCCTTGCGGACCGCCTCCACGTCGAAGCTCATCGTCGTTCCTCGCTCAGGCGCTCGCGGTCTCGTTGACGCCGAACCGGGCGTAACCCTCGGACTCGAGCCGGTCGGCCAGTTCGGAGCCGCCCGACTCGACGATGCGGCCGTCGAAGAAGACATGGACGAAGTCGGGCCGGATGTAGCGCAGGATCCGCGTGTAGTGCGTGATCAGCAGTGTGCCGACGCCGGTCTCGCGGACTCGGTTCACGCCTTCGCTGACGACACGCAGCGCGTCGACGTCGAGGCCTGAATCGGTTTCGTCCAGGATCGCGATCTTCGGCTTCAGCAGCTCGAGCTGAAGGATCTCGTTGCGCTTCTTCTCACCGCCGGAGAAACCCTCGTTGACGCTGCGCTCGGCGAACGACTTGTCCATGCCGAGGGCGTCCATGGCGGTGCCGACCTCCTTGACCCAGGTGCGCAGCTTCGGAGCCTCGCCGCGCACCGCCGTGGCGGCCGTCCGCAGGAAGTTGGACACCGACACGCCGGGCACTTCAACCGGGTACTGCATCGCGAGGAAGAGACCGGCGCGGGCGCGCGCGTCGACGGTCATCGCCAGCACGTCAGCTCCGTCGAGCAGCACCGTGCCCTTGGTGACCGTGTACTTGGGATGGCCCGCGATCGAGTAGGCCAGCGTCGACTTGCCCGAGCCGTTGGGACCCATGATCGCGTGCGTCTCGCCGGACGACACGCTGAGGTCGACGCCCTTCAAGATCTCGGTCGCACTGCCGGCGTCGGTGGTGCCGTCACCGACCGTGACGTGCAGGTCGCGGATCTCGAGGGTGCTCACTGTGATTCCAACTCCAAGTCGTTCGGCGTGAAGCCCAGCCGGGCTTCGATCGCGGACATGATGCGGTGCTGCAGGTCGGGCACCCCGATGCGTTCGACGACCTCGGCGAAGAAGCCGCGCACCACCAGGCGCTGAGCTTCATCGGCCTCGATCCCGCGGGACTGCAGGTAGAACATCTGCAGGTCGTCGAATCGTCCCGTGGCGCTCGCGTGCCCCGCGCCGGCGATCTCGCCGGTCTCGATCTCGAGGTTCGGCACCGAGTCGGCGCGGGCGCCGTCGGAGAGCAACAGGTTGCGGTTCATCTCGTAGGTGTCGGTGCCGACGGCGGACGGCCGGATGCGGACGTCGCCGATCCACACCGTGCGGGCGCTCGCGCCGAGCAGCGCGTTCTTGTAGAGCACGTCGGACGAGCACTGGGGCTCGTCGTGGTCGACGAAAAGCCGGGACTCGAGGTGTTGGCCCTCGCCCGCGAAGGCGACACCGAGCAGCTGCGCCCGGCCGCCCGGCCCCGCGAACCGCACCGTGGGGACGATGCGCACGATCGAGCCGCCGAGGTTGACCGAGGTGTGCTGGTACGTGGCGTCGCGGCCCACCCTTGCCGCGTGCGCGGCGAGGTGGATCGCGCCGGGTGCCCAGTCCTGAACGCTGATGACCTTGAGTTGTGCGCCGTCGCCCACTCGCACTTCGACGTTGGCCGCGACCGTCGCTTCGCCCACGTGGTCCAGCACGATGACGCCCTGGCTCTGCGCTGCGGCATCGATGATGACGTGCGCGTCGTTTCGGCCCGGCGAACCGACGACGCGCAGCACCGCCGGCCGGTCGAGGACCGCCCCGGGCGCGACAGTGACCAGCAGGACGCGCTCGACCTGAGCCATCGCCACCGCGGACACGCGGTCGGCGGGGGTGAGCACCGAGCCGAAGCGCGGGTCTTCGCGGCCGACGACCGTGACCTCGACACCGTCGGGCAGGTCCTGCTCGAGCCGGATCGAGTTGTCGGGCGTGAACGGGTGGAAGAGTTCGCCGAGCTTGCGAACCGGCGTGAACCGCCACTCCTCCTCGCGGCCGCGAGGGACCTCGAAGGCGTCGGGATCGCGGGAGGTGAACCGCTCGGACGGCGAGCCGGTACCGCCCGCGCCGTGGGTGTGCGGCCGGGTGTCGGTGAGCGTCACTTAGCCCACAGCCCCTTCCATCTGCAGCTCGATGAGCCGGTTCAGCTCGAGCGCGTACTCCATGGGCAGCTCGCGGGCGATCGGCTCGACGAAGCCGCGCACGATCATCGCCATCGCCTCGTCCTCGGTGAGCCCTCGGCTCATCAGGTAGAAGAGCTGACTCTCACTGACCTTCGACACGGTCGCCTCGTGCCCCATCGACACGTCGTCCTCGCGGACGTCCACGTACGGATAGGTGTCGGAGCGGCTGATGTCGTCGACCAGCAGCGCGTCGCACTTGACGGTCGAGGCGCTGTGGTGGGCGCCCTTGTGCACCTCGACGAGGCCGCGGTACGACGTACGGCCTCCGCCGCGCGCCACCGACTTCGAGATGATCGTCGAGGACGTGTGCGGTGCCAGGTGCAGCATCTTCGCGCCGGCGTCCTGGTGCTGGCCCTCGCCGGCGAACGCGATCGAGAGCACCTCGCCCTTGGCGTGCTCGCCCATCAGCCAGACGGCCGGGTACTTCATCGTGACCTTCGAGCCGATGTTGCCGTCGACCCACTCCATGGTCGCGCCCGCCTCGGCCTTGGCGCGCTTGGTGACGAGGTTGTAGACGTTGTTCGACCAGTTCTGAATCGTCGTGTAGCGGCAGCGCGCGCCCCGCTTGACGATGATCTCGACGACCGCCGAATGCAGGGAGTCGCTCGAGTAGATCGGCGCGGTGCAGCCCTCGACGTAGTGCACGTACGCGCCCTCGTCGACGATGATCAGCGTGCGCTCGAACTGACCCATGTTCTCGGTGTTGATGCGGAAGTAGGCCTGTAGCGGGATCTCGACGTGCACGCCCTTGGGGACGTAGATGAACGAGCCGCCCGACCACACCGCGGTGTTGAGCGCCGAGAACTTGTTGTCACCCGACGGGATGACGGTGCCGAAGTACTCCTCGAACAGCTCGGGGTACTCCTTCAGGGCGGTATCGGTGTCGAGGAAGATCACGCCCTGCCGTTCTAGCTCCTCGTTGATCTTGTGATAGACCACCTCGGACTCATACTGCGCGGCGACTCCCGACACGAGCCGCTGCTTCTCGGCCTCGGGGATGCCGAGCTTGTCGTAGGTGTTCTTGATGTCCGGCGGCAGGTCGTCCCACGTCGCCGCCTGCTTCTCGGTCGATCGGACGAAGTACTTGATGTTGTCGAAATCGATGCCGGACAGGTCGGAGCCCCAACTCGGCATGGGCTTCTTCTCGAAGATGTCGAGCGCCTTCAGCCGGCGCTGCAACATCCATTCCGGCTCGGACTTCTTCTGCGAGATGTCGCGCACGACCGCCTCGGACAGACCGCGCTGCGCACTCGAGCCGGCAACATCGGCGTCGGACCAGCCGAAGCTGTAGCGGCCGAGGGCGTCGATCTGCTCGTCCTGGGTCAGGACGCGCTCGGGCGTTGTGGTCATGTCAGGTCCTCACTGCAGGGGCGGAGGGGGCTGTGTTCGTCGGGACGTGCGTGGTACAGACGCCGTCGCCGTGGGCGATCGTCGCCAGGCGCTGGACATTCGTGCCGAGCAGTTGCTCGAACGCGCGCGTCTCGGCCTCGCACAACTGCGGGAACTCGGCCGCCACGTGCGCGACCGGGCAATGGTGCTGGCACACCTGCACGCCGACCGCGGCGCTCTCGGTGGTAGCAGCGTAGCCGTGCGAAGTGAGCGAGTTAGCGAGCGCCTCGGCGCGCTGGGCCACCGGCGCGGTGCTGTCGATCTCGGCGGCGAGCAGTACTGCCAGTTCCCGGGCGCGGTGCGCCGCGAATGCTGCGACGGCCTCCTCGCCTGCGCTGTCGCGCACGTAGCGCAGCGCGGTGGTGGCCAGGTCGTCGTAGCCGTGCGGGAAGGCGGCCCGGCCGGCGTCGGTCAGGGCGTACACCCGTGCCGGGCGACCCCGGCCACGGCGCGGGGCGGGACGGGACGGCCCTTCGGTCAGCAGGCCGTCGGCGACCAGCGCGTCGAGGTGACGCCGGATCGCCGCGGCGGACAGGCCCAGCCGGCCGCCCAGGGCAACGGCAGACTGCGGGCCACGCTCGAGAATGCTGCGGGCCACAGCGTCGCGGGTGCGGTCGGCCGCACCCGTCTCGCTCGCCACCCGGATTTTCACAACACCATTATGACGTATTTCCGGCCGCTGTGCGGGTGGGTGTCTCAGTGGCTGCGGTGACAAGCGCCACCGTGGGTCACGGTAGGCGATCGTGGGCCGCCGGCGGGCCCCGGTAGGTTCGCGGGGTGCTCTACCGGACGCTCGAACTCACGCTCGCCCCCGCGTTACGGGCGCTCTACCGGCCGACGGTCGAGGGGTTCGAGAATGTGCCGCGCACCGGGGCGGTGATCATCGCCGGCAACCACGTGTCGTTCGCCGACGAGATATTCACCCCGCTGGCCGCGCGCCGGCAGGTGGTCTATTTCGCGAAGATCGAGTACTTCACCTCTCCGGGCCTGCGTGGCCGGGTGCTCGGCGCCACCTTCCGCAGCCTCGGCCACGTGCCCGTCCGCCGCGGCGACACCCGCTCGGCCGCGGGTGTCATCGACGTCGGCGTGGCGGTGCTCGCACAAGGACGCGCCCTGGGCATCTACCCCGAGGGCACCCGCTCCCCCGACGGCAGCCTCTACAGATTTCGCACCGGCGTCGCGCGGCTGGCCCTGCGGTCGGGCGCGCCGGTCGTCCCGGTCGGCCTGCTCGGCACCCGCGTCGTACAGCCACCGGGTACCCGCCGTTGGCACCGTGCACCTGTCACGGTCCGGTTCGGAACGCCGCTGCATTTCGGTGACCGGTCCGCGGACGAGCGCAGCTCACGGGTGCTGCGCGAGGTGACCGAGACGGTGCGCGAAGCGGTGCAGCGGCTGTCGGCGCAGCACTATGTCGACGCGTTCGCCGCCGCCTCGTCCTGAGCCCGCCCCAGCGCAGGGTCGTCCGCGTCAAGTCGGCTGAGCCGCGGGCGGGCCGAAGCCCCGTACTTCCTAGACTGTCGGGGTGAGCGAAGGGGCTGCCGCGGCGATTGCCGCCGTCGAGGTCGTCGACCTGGTCAAGGCCTACGGTCCCCGCCGTGCCGTCGACGGGCTGAGCCTCACCGTCGAACGGGGGGCGATCTTCGCGCTGCTCGGGCCCAACGGCGCCGGAAAGACTACAACGATCGAGATCTGTGAGGGTTTTCGCCGGCCGGATTCGGGTCGCGTGCGCGTACTGGGCATGGACCCGATCCTCGACGCCGCGAGGGTGCGGCCCCAGGTCGGCGTGATGCTGCAGGACGGCGTCGGCGGCTACACGGCCGCAACCGCGCTCGAGTTGCTGCGGCTGTTCGCCGCTTATGCCGCCCAGCCGCACCGGCCCGAAGACCTGCTCGCAACAGTAGGGCTGGAGGAATCCGCCGGGACGCAGGTACGGCGGCTGTCCGGCGGCCAGCAGCAGCGCCTCTCGCTGGCACTCGCACTCGTCGGCCGCCCGGAGCTGGTGTTCCTCGACGAGCCGACCGCCGGCATGGACCCGCAGGCACGGCGCAACACGTGGGACTTCATCCGGAAGTTGCGCGCCGACGGCGTGAGCGTCGTGCTCACCACCCACTTCCTTGACGAGGCCGAGCACCTGGCCGACCAGATCGTGGTCATCGACCGAGGTCGAATCGTGGCCGAGGGCAGTCCGGCGGAGCTCACGCGCGCCGGCGCCGAGGGGCAGATCCGATTCCGAGCGGTACCCGGGTTGCGGCTGGCCTCGCTACTGGCGGCGCTGCCGAGCGGCACCGCCGCGGTCGAGGAGGCCGCGGGCCGCTACCTCGTCACCGGCGACGTCACTCCGCAGCTGCTGGCCACGCTCACGGCCTGGTGCGCGGGGCAGGGCGTGTTGGCCGAGAACCTCGCCGTCGAACGGCGCAGCCTCGAGGACGTCTTCCTCGACATCACCGGTCCCGGGGGCCGGTCGTGACCAGCATGTCGTTCACCCCGGCGCCCGGAGCGGCCGCCCGGCCCGCCATGCTGCGCGCGCAGACCGCGATGGAGTTCCGGCTGTTGTTGCGCAACGGAGAGCAGGTCGGCCTCACGCTCGTGATCCCGCTGCTGCTGCTGTTCTTCTTCAACCTGCCGCTGCTCTACTCGCTCGACACACCCCGCCGCATCGACTTCGTCGCGCCGAGCATCATCGCGCTGGCGGTCATGTCGGCCGCGTTCACCGGGCTCGCCATCGGCACCGGCTTCGAGCGCAAGTATGCGGTGCTCAAGCGACTCGGAGCGACGGCTCTGCCCCGGTCCGTCCTGGTGCTCGGCAAGACCCTGGCGGTACTGCTGCTCGAGATCGTCCAGGTCGCACTGATCAGCGCGGCCGGCTTTGCCCTCGGGTGGCACCCGCACGGCGACCCGGCCCTCGTCCTCGTACTCGTCGTACTCGGGACCGTCGCCTTCGGCGGCCTCGGCCTGCTGGTGGCGGGCACGCTGCGGGCCGAGGTGACCCTGGCCGCGGCGAACCTGATCTGGCTCGTCCTCCTGTTCGCCGGCGGCATCGCCATCCCGCTCAGCAAGTACCCGCGGCTGGCCGACGACGTGTTGCGCTACTTGCCGTCCGCCGCGCTCTCGGACGGGCTGCACCAGGTCCTGCAATTCGGGCACGGCATCCCGGCCCGCCCGCTCGTGACGCTGCTCGTCTGGGCGGCTGTCACGCTGCCGGCCGCGGCGCGGTGGTTCCGGTGGGAGTGACCAGCCCGCCGGTCGCGACGCCACCGACGGTGCGGCGCCTGGTCGGCTGGAGCACGTCCGCCGACGCACTGCGGCGGCTCGCGGTCGCGTCCGTCGTCGTCAACGTGCTCATCGTCGTCACCGGCGGGGCAGTCCGCCTCACCGACTCGGGTCTGGGCTGCCCGACCTGGCCACGGTGCAGCGCCGATTCACTGGTACCGACGGACCGGCTGAGCGTGCACAAGGCGATCGAGTTCGGCAACCGCAGCCTCACCTTCGTGGTCGCCGCGGTGCTGCTGCTCACCGCGGTCGCCGCGTGGCGCCAGCAGCGTGAACGCGCGCTCGCGCTGACCGCGCTTGCCGGCATCCCGGCCCAGGCGGTGCTCGGTGGCGTTGTGGTGCTCACCGACCTGAACCCCTGGCTGGTCGCCCTGCACTTCCTGCTGTCGACCGCGATCATCGGGGTGACCTTCCTGCTGTGGTGGCGGGTGGGCGGGCATCAGGTGGTCGCCGCGCCGCCCGCCGGCGTCGCACTCGCCCGCGCTGCGGCCGGCGTCGCGGCGGTCGTCCTCGCGCTCGGCACGATCGTCACAGGCACCGGCCCGCACGCGGGCGACCTCCAGAAGGGCCGCCTGCACCGGATCGGGCTGTCCCCGTCGGGCGTCAGCCAGCTGCACGCCGACGTAGTGATGATCCTGATCGGCCTCACCGTCGGGCTGGTTGCCCTCGCTTACGCGCTGCGTGCGGCCGACGCGGTACGGCGGGCCGCCGTGGTCCTGCTGGGTGTGGAACTCGCGCAGGGTGTCATCGGCTACACGCAGTACTTCCTGCACGTGCCGCCGCTGCTCGTGGGGCTGCACATGTTCGGGGCGTGCCTGGTCTGGCTCGCCGCGCTCAACGCCCTGCTGCTCGTCGAACCACGGGCGGTCAGAGCAGCCGGCTGAGCGTGTAGATCGCGAGGCCGGCCAATGCGCCGACGACGGTGCCGTTGATGCGGATGAACTGCAGGTCGCGTCCCACTTGGAGCTCGAGCCTGCGGCTCGTCTCGTCGGTGTCCCATCGCTCGACGGTCGCCGAGATGACTCCGGCAAGGTCGTCCGCGTACTGGGTGATGACGTGGCCGGTGAGCCGCTGCAGCGCCTCGTCGATCTTCGCGCCGACCGTGGGATCGTCGCGCAGGACCTCGCCGACACGGACGGTCAGCGACTCGACGGAGTGCCGCAGGTCCGAATCTGGGTCGGCTGCGCCGTCGACGACCGCGGCCTTGAGGTTCGTCCAGATCGTGCTGAGCCAGTCGCGGACGTCCGGCCGGTCGAGGAGCTGGATCTTGGCGGCCTCGACCTTGGCGGCGGTCGCCGGGTCGGTGCGCAGTCGCTCGATGTACGCGGCCAACTGCGCGTCGAAGGTGCGGCGCAGTTCGTGCTCCTCGGACGTCGAGACGTCGGCGAGGAACGACTGCAGCAGCGAGAAGCCCTTCCGGAAGACCCGGTCGTCCACCCAGTCCGGCACCCACTCGGGCGATTCGTCGGCCAGCCGGTCGCGGAACACTTGCCGGTTCTCGTCGAGGAACCGCATGACGCCGTGCAGCAGCCCGGTCAGCGCGGCCTGGTGCTGGCCCGACGAACGCACCGCGTCCAGCGCCCGCGCGAGCAGCGGCGCCACGTCGAGGTCGCGCAGTCGCTTGTCGGCGAATGTCGCCACTGCGTTGCGCAGTTCGTCGTCACGCAGGACCATGGCGACGCCGCCGACGGCGTTGCTCAGTTCCTGCGCGAGCTGCTTGGCATGGCGCGGCTCGACGAGCCACTGGCCGAGGCGCTGCGGCACGTGTGCGGCGGCGACCCGCTCGCCCACGATCTCTGGCGTCAGGAAGTACTGGCTCACGAATCCGGCGAGACCTTCGCCGATCTGGTCCTTCTTGCGCGGAATGATCGCCGTGTGCGGGATCGGCAGCCGCAGCGGGTGCCGGAACAGCGCGGTGACGGCGAACCAGTCCGCGAGGCCACCGACCATGGACGCCTCGGCGGCTGCCTGGACGTATCCCGCCGCGCCGCGCCCGTCCCAGACGAGGCGGCAGACGACGTACACGATCGCTGCGAGGACCAGCAGCCCGCCTGCGGTGGCCTTCATCCGCCGCAGCGCGGCGAGGCGTTCCTCGTCGAGCATCGGGATGGTCACGCGGCTCCTGCTCGGTCGGCGATCGCGGCGGCGAAGCGGAGGGCCGCACCGTCGGCGTACCCCAGAAACAGTGAGGGTTCGGTGAGTTCGAGCTCGACCAGGACCGGACCGCCGTCTCCCGGCAGCAGATCGACGCGGGCGTAGAGCGGGACGAGCCCGAATCGTTCGCGCACGAAGTCCAGGACCTGGCCGCCCACCGCGAGCTCGTCGGCGCCCGGTGCACGCGCCGCGATCCGCTCCTCGACGAACAGCGAACGCGAGAAACCCGGGTCGAGATCGTTCACGGCGCCGTGCGGGAGCATCGCGCCCTTCGTCACCGCATGGCTGAACCGGCCGCCGACGTAGACCAGCGCGGCCTCGCCGCTGACATCGACGCCGCTGACGTAGGGCTGCACGAGCACGACTCGCCCGGCGTCGTGCAACGCGGCCACGTGGACGGCGGCGGGCACGTGTGCGCCGGCGGCGAACCGCCCCGCACCCTTCGAGCCCGCACCGACCGACGGTTTCACCACGAACTCGACGTCATGCGGCAAGCTGACCCGCTCACCCGGCGCTGCAAAGTCCGTGGGCACGATCGGGATCCCGGCGGCGGCGAGATCGCGCAGGTAGGTCTTGTCGGAGTTCCACTCGAGCACGTGCGCAGGATTGGCCAGCTGCGGCAGCGACCGCGCCCACTCCAGGAAGCTGGCCCGGTCGAGCGTGTAGTCCCAGGTCGACCTGATCACCACCAGGCTCTCGTCCCAGCGCTGCGCCGGGTCGCTCCACACCCGCCAGTCGGCCGCGATGCCCACGTCGGCGAGGGCGGACACCAGGGCCGCGCCGTCCTCGTCGCCGTCGGGCAGGTCGGCGCAGGTGGCGAGCACGACGTCGGGCACGAGGGAGGCGTACCCGCTCAGCGGACGAACGTGTCGAGCGCGACCGCGACGAAGACGAACGCCAGGTAGCTGTTAGACAGGTGGAACAGCTGCATCGGCTTGGGGTTCTGTCCCCGTACCGTGCGGCGCAGCAGCAGATGCGCCCCGACGAGCAGCACCGTACCCGCCGCCGCGGCGAGCACGCCGTAGAGCCAGCCGGTCGCGAGCGGCCACAGCACGAGCGTGGCGGCGACCGTGAGCCACGAGTACGCGACGATCTCGCGCGCGACCCGGGTGGGCGACGCGACCACGGGCAGCATCGGCACGTTGGCACGCGCATAGTCCTCGCGGTAGCGGATGGCGAGTGCCCAGAAGTGCGGCGGGGTCCAGAAGAACACGACCGCGAAGAGGACGACGGGGGGCCACGCGAGCCGGTCGGTCACCGCGGCCCAGCCGATGAGCACCGGCATGCACCCCGCAGCACCACCCCACACGATGTTCTGCGAGGTTCGGCGCTTGAGCAGCATCGTGTACACCACGACGTAGAAGGCGATCGCGGCAAGCGTCAGCCCGGCCGAAAGCCAGTTCGTGACCAACCCCATCACCAGTATCGCCACCACCCCGAGAACCACGCCGAAGGCGAGGGCGCCGCGCGGCGACACGTCATGGCGGGCGAGCGGGCGGTGACCGGTGCGCCGCATGACGGCGTCGATGTCACGATCGACGTAGCAGTTCAGCGCGTTGGCGCTGCCGGCCGCCAGCGTGCCGCCGGCCATGGTCGCCACGACGACGCCCCAGTCCGGCAGCCCGCCAGCAGCGAGAACCATCGCTGGCAGGGTCGTGACGAGCAGCAGTTCGATGATCCGCGGTTTCGTCAGTGCCACGTACGCAGCCACCGTGGAGGCCCGCCGGCGAACCGGTCGGCGGGTGGGTGGCGAGACGCGATCGGGGCCCGTCGAGACGGGCGCAACCGGTGTCTGCGTCACCCCATCAGGGTACGTGTCACGGTGGGGCCCGTCCTAGGCGGTGCCGGGCCGCTCTCATCGCCGCTGCCCATAGCAATGTGGCCTAGGCTCGACGGCGGGGCCGACACGGACCGAGCGATGACCGCGCGACAGCGAGAGGACACGATCGAACGTGACCGAGAGCGAGGGCCGCGTCGTCAAGACGCGGCCGGAGTGGTGGACGGACCTCGACGAGCGAGCGGTCGACACTGCACGCCTGCTCGCCGCAGATGCGGTGCAGAAGGTCGGCAACGGCCATCCCGGGACGCCGATGAGCCTCGCACCGCTGGCCTACCTGCTCTTCCAGCGCGTGATGCGTCACGACCCGACCGACGCACACTGGATCGGCCGCGACCGGTTCGTCCTGTCGAACGGCCACGCGTCGCTGACCCAGTACACCCAGCTGTTCCTGTCCGGGTACGGGCTCGAACTGTCCGACATCGAGGCGTTGCGGACCTGGGGTTCGCTGACCCCCGGCCACCCCGAGTACGGCCACACGGCCGGCATCGAGGTGACGACCGGCCCGCTCGGGCAGGGCGTCGGCAACAGCGTCGGAATGGCCATGGCCTCGCGACGCGAGCGCGGCCTGTTCGACCCCGACACCGCATGGGGCGACTCGCCGTTCGACCACTACATCTACGTGATCGCCGGCGACGGGTGCATGGAGGAGGGTGTCGCGAGCGAGGCGTCCTCCCTCGCCGGGCACCAGCAGCTCGGCAACCTCATCCTGTTCTACGACGACAATCACATCTCGATCGAGGACGACACCGCGGTCGCGTTCAGCGAGGACGTCGCGAAGCGGTACGAGGCCTACGGCTGGCACGTGCAGCGGGTCGATTCGGGCGAGGATCTCGTAGCGCTCGAAGCCGCGATCCGCGAGGCGCAGACGGTCATCGACCGCCCGTCGTTCATCTCGGTGCGGACGATCATCGGCTGGCCGGCACCGACCCTGCAGAACACCGGCAAGGCGCACGGCGCCGCGCTCGGCGAGGACGAGATCCGTCGCACCAAGGAGATCCTCGGCTTCGACCCGGACGTGCACTTCGCCGTCGACGGCGAGGTTCTCGCCCACACCCGCGAGGTGGTCCGGCGCGGTCGTGAGGCGCACGCGGAATGGCAGGACGCGTTCGACGAGTGGGCGGCCCAGAACGGCGAGCGCGCGATGCTGCTCGATCGCATGAGCCGGCGTGAGCTCCCGGCGGGCTGGGTCGACGCGCTGCCGGTGTTCCCGATCGAGAAGGACGGCAAGGGGAACTCGGTGTCCACCCGCGCCGCCTCGGGCAAGGTGCTGACGGCACTGGCCGGCGTCCTGCCCGAACTCTGGGGTGGTTCCGCCGACCTCGCCGAGAGCAACAACACGACGATGGAGGGCGAGCCCAGCTTCATACCGGCGAGTCACCAGACCAAGATGTGGCCGGGCGGCCCGTACGGGCGCACCCTGCACTTCGGCATCCGCGAGCACGCGATGGGTTCGATCATGAACGGCATCACGGTGCACGGTGGCACTCGCGTGTACGGCGGCACCTTCCTGGTCTTCAGCGACTACATGCGCCCGCCGGTCCGGCTCGCGTCGTTGATGAAGCTGCCGACCATCTACGTCTGGACGCACGACTCCATCGGCCTCGGCGGCGACGGGCCGACCCACCAGCCGATCGAACACCTCGCCGCCCTGCGTGCGATCCCCGGCCTCGACGTCGTCCGTCCGGCCGACGCGAACGAGACAGCTGCCTGCTGGAAGGTCGCCCTCGAGCACACCGACCGACCCATCGCCCTCGCGCTGTCGCGGCAGAACCTGCCGGTGCTCGACCCCGCCAGGATGGGTGACGTCTCGAAGGGTGCGTACGTTCTGGAGGAGGCGTCCGAGGGGTTGCCCGAGGTGATCATCGTTGCCACAGGTTCCGAGGTGTCGCTGGCCCTCGCGGCACGGGAGCAGCTCGAGGCCGAGGGCCGCCCGACGCGGGTCGTGTCGATGCCCTGCCAGGAATGGTTCGAAGCCCAGTCGCCCGCGTACCGCCAGCAGGTGCTGCCACCCGATGTGCGCGCCCGGGTCAGCGTCGAGGCGGGCGTCCCCCAGGGCTGGCGCGAGATCGTCGGCGACGACGGCGAGATCATCGCCATCAACCACTTCGGCGCGAGCGCCGAAGGCGGCGTGTTGTTCGAGCAGTTCGGCTTCACTCCTGACCGCGTCGTCGCCGCGGCGCACTCAGCACTCGAACGCGCCGGGCACATCCGCGGCGCGACCACCGGAAACTGAAGGGCTTCACCATGAGCGACGCGTTGGCCGATCTCTCGGCCGAGGGTGTTTCCATCTGGCTCGACGACATCAGCCGCGAGCGCCTGCGCACGGGCAACCTGCAGCAGCTCGTCGACAGCAAGCACGTGGTCGGCGTCACGAGCAACCCGACGATCTTCCAGAAGGCTCTGGACAAGGGCGACGCCTACGACGAGCAGGTACGCGACCTCGCCACGCGTGGCATCGCGGTCGACGGCGCCGTGCGCTACCTGATGGCCTACGACATCCGGTGGGCCTGCGACGTCCTGAGGCCGGTCTACGACCGCACCGACGGCCGCGACGGCCGGGTGTCGATCGAGGTCGACCCACGCATCGCGCACGACACCGAACGCACTACGGCCGAGGCCAAGGGGCTGCACTGGCTGGTGGACCGTCCCAACGTGATGATCAAGATCCCGGCCACAGTCGAGGGGCTGGCGTCCATCACCGCCGCCACGGCGGCCGGCATCAGCGTGAACGTGACGCTGATCTTCGGGCTGGACCGCTACGACAAGGTGATGGACGCGTACCTCAGCGGTCTCGAGCAGGCGAAGTCCGCCGGGATCGACCTGTCGAGCGTCCACTCGGTCGCCTCCTTCTTCGTCTCGCGCGTCGACACCGAGATCGACAAGCGGCTCGACAAGATCGGCTCGGACGAGGCGAAGGAGCTGCGCGGCAAGGCCGGCATCGCCAACGCCCGGCTGGCCTACGAGCGCTTCGAGAAGGTCGTCGCATCGGATCGATGGAAGGCGCTGCAGGACGCCGGCGCGCGGCTGCAGCGGCCGCTGTGGGCCTCGACGGGGGTCAAGGATCCCGCGTACGACGACACGATGTACGTGGTCGAGCTCGTCGCGCCCAACACGGTGAACACGATGCCCGAGGCGACGCTCGACGCCGTTGCGGACCACGGCCGGGTTCGCGGCAACACGATCGAGGCCGCGTACGACGAGTCGCGCAGCGTTCTCGACCGCCTCAACGCGCTGGGCGTCAGCTATGACGAGGTCATCGAGGTGCTCGAGGTCGAGGGCGTCCAGAAGTTCGAGGACTCGTACGCCCAGCTCGCCGAGAGCGTGCACAAGAACCTCGCCGCGGCGAAGTCCTGACCCGCATCGCCACCCCCATCGCCACTCGGGAAGGACTCGCATGACCGACACCTCGGAGGCGGTGACGGCCGGCACCCCCGCGAGTGGCAACACTGCGCCTGCGACCACGGTGGGCACGCCCCTCACCAACCCGCTCCGGGATCCCCGTGACCGCCGCCTGCCGCGGGTGCCCGAGCCGTGCGCGCTCGTGGTCTTCGGTGTCACCGGCGACCTGGCCCGCAAGAAGCTGCTGCCCGCCGTGTACGACCTGGCCAATCGCGGCCTGCTGCCTTCGGACTTCGTCCTGCTCGGCTTCGCCCGGCGCGACTGGGGGGACGACGATTTCGAGTCCGTGGCGAAGAAGTCGGCGAAGGAGCACGCGCGGACGGCCTGGAACGAGGAGGTCTGGGCCCGCCTCTGCGGCAACATCAAGTTCATCGCGGGCTCGTTCGACGACGACGACGCCTTCGACGAACTGGCCAAGACCCTCGATGAGCTGCGCGAGAGCCACAACATCAAGGGCAACGCCGCGTTCTACCTGTCGATCCCGCCGAGCATGTTCCCGCTCGTCCTGACGCAGATGCAGCGCACGGGCATGGCCAGCAACGAGCAGAGCGGTGGCTGGCGCCGGGTCGTCGTCGAGAAGCCGTTCGGTCACGATCTCGAGAGCGCTCTCGAGCTGAACCGGCTCGTCGACAGCGTCTTCACCGCCCAGGACGTGTTCCGCATCGACCACTACCTGGGCAAGGAGACCGTCCAGAACATCATGGCGCTGCGGTTCGCCAATCAGCTCTTCGAGCCGGTGTGGAACTCGAACTTCGTCGACTCCATCCAGATCACGATGGCCGAGGATGTCGGCATCGGCGGGCGCGCCACCTTCTACGACGCGACCGGGGCCGCCCGTGACGTGTTGCAGAACCATCTCCTTCAGTTGCTCGCACTCACGGCGATGGAGGAGCCGGTCGAGTTCTCCCCCGAGGCGATCCGCACCGAGAAGATCAAGGTGCTGCGCGCCATCTCGCTGCCGCACGATCTCGAGGCCTACGCCGTACGCGGCCAGTACGACCAGGGCTGGCTCGCCGGTGAGCGGGCCGTCGCCTACCGCGACGAGGAGGGCATCCCGAAGGACTCGCCCACCGAGACGTACGCCGCGGTGCGGCTCGGCGTCGAGACCCGCCGATGGGCGGGCGTCCCTTTCTACATGCGCACGGGCAAGCGCCTGCCCAGGCGGGTCACCGAGATCGGCGTGTTGTTCAAGAAGGCGCCACACCTACCGTTCAGCCACACCGACACCGAGGAGCTGGGCCACAACCAGCTGGTGATCCGGGTGCAGCCGGACGAGGGCGTGACGCTGAAGTTCGGCTCGAAGGTGCCGGGCACCTCGATGGAGGTCCGCGACGTGGCAATGGACTTCCTCTACGGAGAGGCGTTCACCGAGGCCTCGCCCGAGGCGTACGAGCGGCTGATCCTGGACGTGCTGCTGGGCGACGCCACACTGTTCCCGCGCAACGACGAGGTCGAGGCGTCCTGGCGGGTCATCGACCCGCTCGAAGACTTCTGGCACGGACAGGAGCCGTACCTGTACCGGGCCGGCGAATGGGGCCCGCGCGAGGCCGACGAGATGCTCGCCCGCGACGGGCGAGCCTGGCGCCGCCCGTGAGCCGCCAGTGACCCGCCAGTGAGGAGTTCATCGTGACGACACTCTGGGACACGACCGGTTCGGCCGTCGTCCGTGCCCTGGCCGCTGAGCGGCGCACGGGCGGCGCTGTCACCAGCGGCAACGCGCTGACGCTCGTGGTGCTCGCCGACGAGCCCGATGTCGCGGCGGCCGAGGAGGCCGCCACGATCGCGGCGAGCAAGCACCCGATGCGCATGCTGATGGTCATCCGCCGGCAGATCGAGGCACCCGTGCCCCGGCTCGATGCCGAGGTGTCGATCGGCGGCCGGCTCGGACCCGGCGAAGCGGTGGTCATGCGGATGTACGGGCGGCTCGCCCTGCACGCCGAATCGGTCACGCTGCCGCTGCTCGCCCCGGATGCTCCGGTCGTCACGTGGTGGAGCGGTCCACCTCCGGACCGCATCGCGCATGATCCGCTCGGTGTCTTCGCCGATCGCCGCATCACCGACGTGTGCCGCGCGTCCGACAGCGTGGGGGCGCTCAGCCAGCGCGCGATCGACTTCGCGCCGGGCGACACCGATCTCGCGTGGACGCGCATCACCGGCTGGCGCGCCGCGCTGGCGTCGGCCTACGACGGTGCCCACGACACGGCCGTGCGTGCGACGGTGCGTGGCGACGACCGCGATCCGTCGGCACTTCTGCTCGCCGGGTGGCTCTCGTCATGCCTGAAGACTTACGTGCCGGTGCAGAAGAAGGACGGTCGCACCGGCGTCGAGTCGGTCACCCTGGACTTCGCCGGCGGCGGCGCGGTCACGGCGCTGCGGGAGGGGTCGCGGCTCATCATCCGGCGCGAGGGCACGCCCGACTCGATCGCACCGTTCCCCGACCGGTCCCTCGGTGAGTTGCTCGCCGAGGAACTGCGCCGCCTCGACGCCGACGAGATCTACGCCGACGCTCTGGGCACCGTGTGCGACGTGCCGGATCTCGGCGATCGGCCCGGAACTCGGGTGCACATCTGGAACGACCCAGCAACGGCCGCGTCGTGACCGGCACCTCCCCCGAGCTCGCGGTGTGCGCGTCGGCCGACGAGCTGGCTCAGGACGCCGCCGGTCGCCTCGCCGCCACGCTCGTCTCGGCCTTGGCCGTCCGTCCCTTCGCCCATGTCGCGGTGACCGGCGGCAGCATCCTCGAGCGGACCTTCGCGGCGCTCGCTGCCCTGCCGGCTCGCGACGAGGTCGAGTGGCACCGGGTACACGTGTGGTGGGGAGACGAGCGGTTCGTGCCGGCCGACTCCGACGACCGCAACGACGAGGCGGCGTTCGCAGCCGGTCTCGGCGAGTTGCCTCTCGACCCCGCGCTGGTGCACCGAATGCCGTCGACGGACTCCGGCTACGGGGACGACGTCGACGCGGCGGCCCGGCAGTACGCCGAGACGCTCGCCACCGCCGACCCGGCCAACAGCACCGGCGGGGTGCCGAACTTCGACATCGTGATGCTCGGCATCGGACCCGACGGCCACTGCGCCTCGCTGTTCCCGGGTCATCCCGGGACGCGGGTGCTCGATCGCCCGGTGATCGGTCTGACCGACTCCCCGAAGCCGCCGCCCGCACGGTTGTCGCTCACGTTCCCCGCGCTCGACACCGCTCGCGAGATCTGTTTCGTGGCGTCCGGCCCGTCGAAGGCTGACGCGGTCGCCGCCGCGCTGAGCGGAGCGGACCCCACCGATGTCCCGTCCGCGGGACCCAAGGGCCGCGATCGCACGCTGTGGCTCATCGACGAGGATGCCGCCGCAAAGCTGCCTGCCGACCTGCGGGACGCGGCCGCGACGCGATAGCTCAGGACTCGCCGCGGCGCGCCTTCAGGCGTTGCAGCGCCTCCTCGAGGATGGCCGCGCCGTCCTCGTCCGTGCGCCGCTCCTTCACGTATGCCAGGTGCGTCTTGTACGGCTCGTTGCGGGGAGCGTTCGGCGGCGCGGTCTCCTCACGGCCGGCCGGAAACCCGCAGCGCGGGCAGTCCCACGTGTCCGGGACGGCCGCGTCGAGGGCGAACGCGGGCCGTACCTCGTGGCCGTTGGCGCAGAAGAACGACACTCGTTGCCGGGGTGCGGACTCGCCGCGCTCCTTCTCACCCATCGGGCCGGAACCGACCCGACTGCCTCTGATGGCGCTACCACCAGCCACGATTCGCTCCCCCAGGTCTTCCGGATCAGGTGTTCTTGTACAACAGGCCGAGGCCGATGATGCAGATGGCCCAGACGACGCCGGCGATGACGGTGAGCCGGTCGAGGTTGCGCTCAACCACGGACGAGCCGGAGAGGCTCGAGTAGAACGAACCGCCGAACATCGACGAAAGACCGCCACCCTTACCGCGGTGCAGCAGGACGAGCACGATCAGCAACAGACTCGTGACGACGAGCACGACGGACAGCGTGAGGATCATCGGAAGGCCTCGATACCGGGACGGTCGGGATGCATTGTCGGATCAGCCTACCTGGCACATGCCGCCCCGATCAGCCTGGATCATCCCGCGCCCGCTGCGCCGGTCGCGGCGAGGCAGATCCTGGCGAACTCGTCGCCGTCGAGGCTCGCGCCACCCACCAGCGCGCCGTCGACATCGGCCTGCGCGAGGATCTCGCCGGCGTTGCTCGCTTTCACCGAACCGCCGTACTGGATTCGGACCCGCGCCGCCAGTTCGGCCGAGTAGAGCTCGCCGAGCCGGGCCCGCACGGCGGCGCAGACCTCCTGCGCATTCTCAGGAGTAGCGACCTTGCCGGTCCCGATCGCCCAGACCGGCTCGTAGGCGATGACGATCGTCTCGGCCTGCTCGGCGGTGACGCCGGTGAGCGCCGCGTCGAGCTGGGACCGGCAGTGCGCGAGGTGGCCGTTCGACTCGCGGACGTCCTCGGTCTCGCCGACGCACAGGATCGGCACAAGTCCGTTGCGGAAGGCGGCGAGCACCTTGCCGTTGACCATGGCGTCGTCCTCGGCGTGGTGCTGGCGCCGCTCGGAGTGCCCCACCACGACCCAGCTGCACCCGAGCTTCGACAGCATCGGTCCACCGATGTCGCCGGTGTAGGCGCCGCTGTCGTGGGGCGAGAGGTCCTGAGCCCCGTAGGTCAGCAGCAGCCGGTCGCCGTCGACGAGGGTCTGCACGCTGCGGATGGCTACGAACGCCGGGAGGACGGCGACATCGACCTTCGCGAACACCTCCTCCTTGAGGCTAAACGCGATCTTCTGCGTCAAGGCGATCGCCTCGAGGTGGTTCAGGTTCATCTTCCAGTTGCCGGCGATGAAGGGCTTTCTCGCGACCGACACTCAGACCTCTTCCAGGACGGTGACACCGGGCAACGTCTTGCCCTCGAGGAATTCGAGGGAGGCACCGCCGCCGGTGGAGATGTGTCCGAACGCGTTGACGTCGAGACCGAGCGCGCGGACGGCCGCCGCGGAATCCCCCCCGCCGACGACCGAGAGGCCGTTCACCGCCGCCACCGCCCGGGCGACGCCGCGGGTGCCCTCGGCGAACGGGGCGACCTCGAAGACGCCCATCGGGCCGTTCCAGAAGACCGTTCGCGCTTCGGCCAGTTCCGCGGCGAACAGCTCGACCGAGGCCGGCCCGATGTCCAGGCCCTTCTGCCCGGCCGGGATGGCGTCGCCCGGGACGATCCGGGTGGCCGCGTCGTCGGAGATCTCGGTTGCGACGATCACGTCCACCGGGAGCACGATCTTGTCGCCAGACTCGGCGAGAAAGCGCCGGCACGCGTCGATCTGGTCGGACTCGAGCAGCGAGTCGCCGACCTCGTGCCCCTGGGCGGCGAGGAACGTGAAGCACATGCCGCCACCGACCAGCAGCTTGTCGACCTTCGGCAACAGCGACTCGATGACGGCCAGCTTGTCGCTGACCTTCGAACCGCCGAGAACGACGACGTAGGGGCGCTCGGGGTCACCGGTCAGCCGGCGCAGGACCTCGAGCTCGTCGCGCACGAGGTCGCCGCAGTAGTGCGGCAGCAGCCGGGCCACGTCGTACACCGAGGCGTGCTTGCGGTGAACGGCGCCGAACGCGTCTTCGACGAATGCGCCGCCGTCGTCCTCGCCACCGGTGAGCAAGGCGAGGCAGCGGGCGAACTCCGTGCGGAGTGCGTCGTCCTTGGTCGTCTCGGCAGGGCCGAAGCGGACGTTCTCGAGCAGCAGCAGTTCGCCGTCGTTCAGGCCGTCCGCGAGCAGCCGAGCGCTCTCGCCGACCGTATCGAGGGCGAACTCGACCGGGCGGCCGAGCAACTGGGCCAAGCGATCCGCGACCGGGCGCAGGCTGTACGCGTCGTCGGGCGCACCCTTCGGCCGGCCGAGGTGTGCCGCGACGATCACGCGGGCGCCGTGGTCGAGCAGCTTGGTGACCGTCGGCAGGGACGCCCGCACGCGACCGTCGTCGGTGATCATGTGCGCGCCGTCCTTGGACAGCGGCACGTTCAGGTCGGAGCGGACGAGGATGCGCCGGCCGCGCACCCCGTGCTTGAGCAGGTCGTCGAGGGTGCGCATCGCGTTACAGCGACGACCCGACGAGTCGGACGACGTCGGCGAGCCGGTTCGAGTAACCCCATTCGTTGTCGTACCAGCCCACGACCTTGACTTGGTTGCCGATGACCTTGGTGAGCCCCGAGTCGAAGATGCACGACGCGGGATCGGTCACGATGTCGGAGCTGACGATCGGGTCCTCGGTGTAGGTGAGGATGCCCTTCAACGCGCCGTCGGCAGCCACGCGATAGGCCTCCTTGACCTCGTCGACGGACGTGTCGCGGGCGGTCGTGACGGTGAGGTCGGTGGCCGAGCCGGTCGGGACCGGGACGCGCAGGGCGAAGCCGTCGAGCCGGCCCTTCAGGTTCGGCAGGACCAGACCGATCGCCTTCGCCGCGCCGGTCGAGGTCGGCACGATGTTGAGCGCCGCCGCCCGCGCCCGGCGCAGGTCCTTGTGGGGGGCGTCCTGCAGGTTCTGGTCCTGCGTGTAAGCGTGGATGGTCGTCATCAGGCCGCGCTCGATGCCGATCGCGTCGTCGAGCACCTTGGCCAGCGGGCCGAGGCAGTTCGTCGTGCACGAGGCGTTCGAGACGATCGTGTGCCTGGCGGGGTCGTAGTCGCCGTCGTTGACGCCCATGACGATCGTGACGTCCTCATCGCTGGCAGGGGCGGAGATGATGACCTTCTTCGCGCCGCCCGCGTCGACGTGCTTGCGCGCGTCGGCGGCCTTGGTGAAGAACCCGGTCGACTCGACGACGACGTCGACCCCGAGCTCGCCCCACGGCAGGTTCGCCGGGTCGCGCTCGGCGAGGATCCTGATCGTGCGATCGCCGACTCGAATCCCGCCGTCGGTCACGGACACCGGCTCGGGGAACCGGCCGAGGATGCTGTCGTACTTGAGCAGGTGCGCCATCGTCGCCACGTCGCCGAGGTCGTTCGCGGCCACCAGCTCGATGTCGGCGCCCGACGCGGTGACCGCCCGGAAGAAGTTGCGGCCGATGCGGCCGAATCCGTTGATGCCCACCCGAACAGTCACTGGAGGTGCTCCTTCTGACAACCTGACCGGTGCCGGTAGTGCCGATTGACTCACCCGAACCCTATACGTCGACCACGACGGCCCGATGGTCGGACAGGGGCAGCTCCCGGATCTCACAAGAGCGGACCGGAGGCAGCTCGCCACGCACCAGGACGTGGTCCAGCTGGCGCTCGGGCGCGGCCAGCGGGAACGTAGGCCCGTCGGCCAGCGCGGTCCAGCCGGTGAGCCGGGCCGGGAGTGGCGCGGGCAGGTTGAGGTCACCCATCAGGATGAGCGGATCGGCGAAGACGGCGAGGTCCCGGCGCAGCCGGCGCAGTTGTACTCGGTTCCATCCGGGTACGAACGATAGGTGCGTGTTGACGACGGTGATGCAGCCGAGCGGTGTCCGGACGGCCGCGACCAGGGCGACGCGTGGCTCCTCCTTGACCAGCAGCACCTTGCGCGGGCCGGGCAGCCACATCGGGAACCGGAAGGGTATCGGCGGCATCCGCACCACCTGCCACGAACTCACCGGATACCGCGACAGCAGCGCGATGCCGTACGCAGCGCTGCCGGGCTGCTCGTCGCCGGTGGCCGCCATCCATGTCGCGCCCGGCGTTCCGGCCACGGCCGCGACGAATCGGTGTGCCCGCGCGCCGGTCGCCTCGGCGGCGACCGCGGTGAGGTCCGCGAGCTGCGACCGGGGCTGATCGCAGTCCACCTCTTGAAGCGCGAGGATGTCGGCGTCGAGCGATCGGATCGCGGCCGCGAACCGCTCGAGATCGACGCGGTCGTCCACGATCGAGCGTCCGTGCAGGATATTGAAGGTCGCCAGCCGCACGGAAAGGGTCTTACCCGACATGCCGACTGACAACCACGCCGCGCAGCGCGACGCGCTCAAGCGAGCGGCATCCGTGCTCAAGGCCGCCGGCGTGCCCTTCGCCCTGGCCGGAAGCTACGCGCTCTGGGTACGGGGAGCGCCGGAATCCGAGCACGATGTCGACTTCGTGGTGGCGCAGCGGCAGACGGAGGAGGCGGCAAACGCGCTCAGCGACGCAGGGCTGACGGTCACGCGGCCCCCTGAGGACTGGTTGTTCAAGGTCGACGTGAACGACGTGGTGGTCGATGTCCTGCACCGGCAGGCCGGTGAGCCCGTTACTCCGGAAGTTCTCGCGCGCGCCGACGAGATCGAGGTGCTCGCGATCCGGATGCCAGTCCTGAGCACCAACGACCTGGTCGTCACCAAGTTGAAGGTGCTGAGCGAGCACTACTGCGACTTCGGCAACCTGCTGCCCTCGGTTCGGGCAGTACGCGAACAGCTCGATTGGGGTCGGCTGCGCGACGAGGTCGCCGGCAACGACTTCGCGTGCGCATTTCTCTACCTCGCCGACCGCCTCGGTCTTTCCGACCGCCGTGACTGATCCCGCGTCAGGGGGCCAGCATTTCCGGGGTCACTGCCGACTCGGTATCCGGAACCTTCAGCTCGGCCGCACGCTTGTCTGCCATCGCGAGCAGGCGTCGGATCCGACCCGCGACCGCATCCTTGGTCATGACCGGGTCGGACAGCGCGCCGAGTTCCTCGAGCGAGGCCTGCTTGTGCTCCAGGCGTAGCCGGCCCGCCTGCAGCAGGTGCTCGGGCGCTTCGTCAGCCAGGATCGCCAGGGCGCGCTCGACACGTGCGCCGGCCGCCACCGCGGCACGCGCCGACCGTCGCAGGTTCGCATCGTCGAAGTTGGCGAGGCGGTTCGCAGTGGCGCGGACCTCGCGCCGCATGCGCCGTTCCTCCCACGCCAGGACGGACTCGTGCGCGCCGATCCGGGTGAGCAGCGCGGCGATGGCGTCGCCGTCGCGCACGACCACCCGGTCGCTGCCGCGTACCTCGCGAGCCTTTGCCGAGAAACCGAGCCGGCGCCCGACGCCGACCAGCGCGAGCGCGGCTTCCGGGGTTGGGCAGGTGATCTCGAGGGAGGACGCGCGGCCGGGCTCGGTCAGCGAACCGTGCGCGAGGAACGCGCCGCGCCACGCCGCCTCGGCATCGCCGATGCCGCCGGACACCACGTGGTGCGGCAGGCCCTTGACGGGGCGCCCGCGCAGGTCGACGAGGCCGGCCTGCCGAGCGAGTCCCTCGCCGTCGCGAGCCACCCGGACGAGGTAGCGGCTGCCGCGGCGCAGGCCGCCGCCGGTGACGATCTGCACCTCGGAGCCGTAACCGAAGATCTCGGCGATCTCTTTGCGCAGTCGGCGTGCGACCGACCCGGTGTCGAGTTCCGCCTCGATGACGATGTGCCCGCCCACCAGGTGCAGTGCGCCGGCGAAGCGCAGCATGGTTGCCATCTCGGACTTGCGAGCGGACATCTTCGCGATCTGCACCCGGCTGAGTTCGTCCTTGACGGCGGCGGTCATCGCCATTGCGTCATCCCTCCACTTCCGCCGGGTCGGCCGGTGCGTCCTCGATGGCTTGCTGCAGTGCCGCGCTCAACCGCTCCGGGTCATGCCGCTCCGCACTGTCATCGGCGGCGAGCCTAGACAGTACGAGACGAGCGCCGATCGTGCGCAAATAGTCCGACAATTGCTTCACATCGGAGACGGCATCCCGGTCGGCGAGCACGGTATCGATGAGCAGCCCGCCAAACGGTTCGGCATGCGCGAGCAGCAACCGGATGAGGTCGTGCGGCGCGTACTCCTCGGTCTCGCCCACCTGCGGCACGAGGTTGAGCGTGACGATCACGCGGGCCTGCGTCGTGGCGAGTGCCTTCGCCAGTTCGCGCAGCAGCAGGTGCGGGATCACGCTCGTGAACCACGAACCCGGGCCGAGCACGATCACGTCCGCCTCGCGCACGGCATCGACCGCCGCCGCACACGCCGGCGCCCCCGGGGGGAGCAGTCGCACCGAGCGAACCCGGCCCGGGGTCGCCGCGATCGAGGACTGGCCACGTATCAGCCGCGTGCGATCGGGATCGTCGGGATCGAACCGGTCGGCCTCGCCCACGAGGTCGAGCGGAACTGGACTCATCGGCAACACACGCCCGACCGCGCCGACCAGCGCGCCGAGCCGCTCGAGCGCGCGCAGCGGATCGCCCTCGACCTCGAGCATGCCGGTGAAGAGCAGATTGCCCACCGGGTGCCCGGCCAGGGCGCCGCTTCCGCCGAGTCGATGCTGCAGCAACTCGACCCACTGCTGGTGCCCCGGATCGGTGCCGGCGAGCGCCGCGAGTGCCATCCGCAGGTCACCCGGCGGCAGCACGCCCAGCTCGCGACGGATGCGGCCCGATGACCCGCCGTCGTCGGCGACCGTGACGACCGCAGTCAGGTCGGTCGTCAGCTGCCGGAGCGCATTCAACGAGGCGTGCAGGCCGTGGCCGCCGCCGAGGGCAACGACCTTGAGCCGGCTACTCACGCCCGAGGTCGCGGTGGACCACGGTGGCTCGGACCCCCTGAATGGTCAGCCGGTCCGCCAATTGCTGCGCGATCACGACAGATCGATGCTTGCCTCCGGTGCACCCGACGGCCAGCGTGAGGTACCGCTTCCCCTCGCGGGTGTAGCCGGCGCCGATGATGTCCAGGATCTCGGCGTAGCGGTCGATGAACTCCTTGGCGTCGTTCTGGGCGAGGACGTAGTCGATCACCTCGGCGTCTCGGCCGGTGAGCGGCCGCAGTTCGGGGATCCAGTGCGGGTTCGGCAGGAACCGGACGTCGACCACGAGATCGGCATCGACGGGCAGCCCGTACTTGTAGCCGAACGACAGGACGGTCGCCCGCAACTCCGGGACGTCCGCTCGCGCCCCGCCGGTGAACCCGGACTCGATCGCGCGCCGCAACTCGTGCACCGACCGGTCGCCGGTGTCGAGCACCAGGTCGGCCTCGTCCTTGAGCCCGGAGAGCAGTTCGCGCTCAGCCGTGATGCCGTCGATCAGCCGGCCGTCGCCTTGCAGCGGGTGCGCGCGGCGGACGTTCTCGAAGCGCCGGACCAGTACCTCGTCGCGGGCCTCGAGATAGAGCACCCTCGGCCGCAGGCCCCGCTCGGACAGTTCGCGGATCACCCCACGCAGGTCGGACGAGAACGCCCTGCTGCGGACGTCCATGACGACGGCGAGACGAGTGACGCCGCCTTGGCTGCGACTGCCTAGATCGACGAGGGTGGCGACCAGCTCAGGCGGCAGGTTGTCGACGACGAACCAGCCGAGGTCCTCGAAGCATTTCGCCGCGGTGCTGCGCCCGGCGCCGGAGAGGCCGGTGACGATCACCAGGTCGAGGCCCGATTCGGGACCTGTCACGGCATCGGTCACGGTGTCTCCTCGGGCTCGGTGTCGTCGTCGAGGATCTCACCGGTCGCCATGTTCACGGCAGGGACCCGCGGACCCAGCCGTGTGCCGTTCGCCAGCGCGGCGGCGATCGACTCGGCGGTGCGGCGCCCGATGCCGGGCACGGCCTGCAGCTCGTCGACGGTCACAGCGCGCAACCGCTTCACCGAGCCGAAGTGCGTCAGCAACGCCTTGCGCCGGGTCTCGCCGAGCCCGGGGATGTCGTCGAGCTCCGACGTGGTCATCGCCCTGGACCGCTTCTGGCGGTGGTACGTGATCGCGAAGCGGTGTGCCTCGTCGCGGATCCGCTGCAGCAGGTACAGCGCTTCGGAGGTGCGCGGCAGGATCGTCGGGTAGGCCTCGCCCGGTAGCCAGACCTCCTCGAGGCGCTTGGCGAGCCCGACCAGGGCGACGTCGTCGATGCCGAGGTCGTCGAAGACCGCCTGGGCCGCCGCGACCTGCGGCGCACCCCCGTCGACCACAAGCAGGTTCGGTGGATAGGCGAACTTCTTCGGACGTCCGGTGCCCGGATCGATACCCGGGGTTGGCGGCGCGGCGCCCTCGGCCGCTTCGGCCGCCGGGTCGCTGTCGGCATCCGCGCCGTCTTTCACCTGTTCGTCCAGGTAGCGGGCGAAGCGGCGCCGGACGACCTCGGCGATCCAGTCGGTGTCGCCCGTGCCGCCGCGCATCGCGAACCGGCGGTACTCGCTGCGGCGCGCCAGTCCGTCCTCGAACACGACCATGCTCGCGACCGGGTTGGTGCCCTGCACGTGGCTGATGTCGAAGGATTCGATTCGCAGCGGGGCGGCCTGCAGGGTCAGCGCCTCCTGCAGCTCGCCGAGGGCTCGGGAGCGGGCAGTCAGGTCCGACGCCCGCTTCAGCTTGTGCCGGGCCAGCGCCTGCTCGGCATTGCGGCGAACGGTCTCTTGCAGCACACGCTTGTCGCCGCGCTGCGGCACGCGCAACTGCACCCGCGAACCGCGCAGGTCGCTCAACCACTCGATGAGCGCCGCGGTGTCCTCGGGCAGCGCCGGTACCAGGACCTCGCGGGGGATGCCGTTGCCCGCATCGGTCTCGTCCCCGCCGTACACCTGGGTCACGAACTGCTCGACGAGGTCGCCGGTGGTCGTGTCGTCGAGCTTGTCGACCACCCAGCCGCGCTGGCCGCGCACCCTGCCGCCGCGGACGTGGAACACCTGCACGGCGGCCTCGAGGTCGTCCTCGGCGAAGGCGACCACGTCGGCGTCCGTGCCGTCGCCGAACACCACGGCCTGCTTCTCGAGGGCCCGGCGCAGTGCCTCGAGATCGTCCCGGAGCCGAGCGGCGAGCTCGAACTCGAGGTTCTCGCTGGCCTCGGCCATCCGGCGCTCGATGCGCCGCATCATCAGGTCGGTCTTGCCTGCCATGAAGTCGCAGAAGTCGTCGACGATCGCACGGTGCTCGGCCGCCGTGACCCTGCCGACGCAGGGTGCGCTGCACTTGCCGATGTACCCGAGCAGGCAGGGGCGGCCGACCTGGCCGGCCCGGGTGAACACCCCCGTGGAGCAGGTACGCGCCGGGAAGACGCGCAGCAGCAGGTCGAGCGTCTCGCGGATCGCCCAGGCGTGGCTGTACGGGCCGAAGTAGCGCACTCCCTTGCGTTTCGGCCCGCGCATGACCTGCAGCCGCGGGTACTCCTCGAACAGCGTGACGGCCAGCGACGGGTACGACTTGTCGTCGCGGTAGCGGACGTTGAACCGCGGGTCGAACTCCTTGATCCAGGTGTATTCGAGCTGCAGCGCCTCGACCTCGGTGCGCACGACGGTCCATTCGACGGCTGCCGCCGTGGTCACCATCTGCCGGGTGCGCGGGTGCAACGCCGAGACATCCGCGAAATAGGAGTTCAGGCGTTGCCGCAGGCTCTTCGCCTTGCCGACGTAGATGACCCGCCCGCGCTCGTCACGGAACTTGTAGACGCCCGGTTCGAGCGGGACCGTCCCCGTCACGGGACGGTAGGTGGACGGATCGGGCACGTCTTCGAGGTTAGTCAGCCGGTGCGACTGCGTGCCGGCGCTCGTACCCGTCGATCTCGTCGAGGATGACGGACTTGCCCGCGTCATCGAGGAAGGACGCTCGGACGCCGGCCCGAGCCAGTTCGGCAACTCCGGCGTGGCCCACTCCGAGCAGGTCCGCGGCCACGGCGTACTCGTGGTTGAGCGTCGTCGAGAACATCGGCGGGTCGTCTGAGTTGATCGTGACCGCGACACCGGCAGCGACCAGCTGCGGCAGCGGGTGCTCGGCTAGCGACGCGACCGAACGGGTGCGCACGTTCGAGGTCGGGCAGACCTCGAGCGGGATCTGCGTCTCTCGCAGGTGCTGGAGCAGGCTCGCGTCACGGGCAGCTGCGATGCCGTGCCCGATCCGCTCGGCACCGAGGTGGATCAGGGCGTCCCACACCGTCTCGGGGCCCGTCGACTCACCGGCGTGCGGGACGCTGCGCAGTCCGGCCGCCCTCGCCTGGGCGAAGTGTGGTGCGAACTGCTCCCTCGGCACTCCCAACTCGGGGCCGCCGAGGCCGAAGCTCACGAGGCCTGCCGGGTGGTGCCGGAGCGCGACGTCGAGCGTGAGGTCTGCGGACGGCACACCGGCCTCGCCCGGGATGTCGAAGCACCAGGCCAGCCGGACGCCGTGGTCGGCCTCGGCCCGGATCCGCGCGTCTTCCACCGCGTCACAGAACGCCGCTGGCGCGATGCCCCGGACGACCGAGGAGTACGGGGTGAGCGTCAGCTCCGCATAGCGGACCTGCTGACCGGCGAGCTCTCGGGCCACCTCGTAGGTGAGGGTCCAGACGTCCTGCGGATCGCGGATCAGGTCGACGACGGAGAGATAGACCTCGATGAAATGCGCGAAATCGGTGAACGTGAAGTAGTCGGCGAGCAGGTCCGGATCGGCCGGGACCGGTGTGTTGCCCTCGTGCCGGGCGGCCAGCTCGGCCACGATGCGCGGGGACGCGGAGCCGATGTGGTGGATGTGCAGCTCCACCTTCGGTAGGCCGGCGATGAATTCGGTGAGGTCGAGATCCGCCATCGCGCCACACTCTCACACGGTCGTGTCAGAATTTCAGCGGACCCGTTGCACGGCATCGCGCGGGACTGGTGTCCGGGCTCGAGCGGTTTCGAGGCACCGGCCGAATTCCATCGGAAGTGGAACCGGCCGACCGGTCAGCGGGTGGGCGCAGCGGTGGTGGCCTTGCGAGCCCCTGCACGAGCTGTCGCGGCGGTGCGTTTGCGCGCGGGCTTCGCCGGTACCGTCCGCTCCCCCGCCGTGGCCAGGACGCCCTTGAGGAATTGGCCGGTGTGCGACGCCTCGGCCTGCGCCACCTGCTCGGGGGTGCCCTCTGCCACCACCTCGCCACCGCCGGAACCGCCCTCGGGCCCCATGTCGATGATCCAGTCCGCCGTCTTGATCACATCGAGGTTGTGCTCGATGACGATCACCGTGTTGCCCTTGTCGACCAGCGAGTGCAGGACGCCGAGCAGCTTGCTGACGTCCTCGAAGTGCAGGCCGGTCGTCGGTTCGTCCAGGACGTAGATCGTGCGGCCGGTGGAGCGCTTCTGCAGCTCGGCTGCGAGCTTGACCCGCTGTGCCTCGCCGCCGGACAGCGTCGGCGCCGGCTGCCCGAGCCGCACGTAGCCGAGCCCGACGTCGTTCAGGGTGTCGAGATGGCGAGAGATCCGGGTGATCGGCGCGAAGAACTCGGCGGCTTCCTCGATGGGCATCTCGAGGACCTCGCTGATCGTCTTGCCCTTGTAGTGCACCTCGAGCGTCTCGCGGTTGTACCGGGCGCCCTTGCAGACCTCGCACGGGACGTAGACGTCGGGCAGGAAGTTCATCTCGATCTTGATCGTGCCGTCGCCGGCGCAGTTCTCGCAGCGGCCGCCCTTGACGTTGAACGAGAAGCGCCCTTGCTGGTAGCCGCGGATCTTGGCCTCGGTCGTCTCAGAGAACAGCTTGCGAATGTGGTCGAACACACCGGTGTACGTCGCCGGGTTCGATCGCGGGGTACGTCCGATCGGCGACTGGTCGACGCCGACGACCTTGTCGAGCTGTTCGACGCCGCGCACGCGCTTGTGCCGTCCGGGCGGGAGCTTCGCCCCGTTGATCTTGTTCGCGAGCGAGGTGTAGAGGATGTCGTTGACGAGCGTCGACTTGCCCGAGCCGCTGACACCGGTGACCGCGACGAAGCACCCCAGCGGGAATGCCACGTCCACGTTGCGCAGGTTGTGCTCGCGGGCGCCCTCGACGACGAGCTCCTTGCCGCGCTGGCGCGGCCGCCGGATCGGGGGCACCGCGATGGCGCGCCGCCCGGAGAGGTACTGCCCGGTGATCGACTCCGCAGAGGCGAGCAGCTCCTCGACCGTTCCGCTGACGACGATGTTGCCGCCGTGCTCGCCCGCCTGCGGGCCGATGTCAACCACCCAGTCCGCCGTGCGGATGGTGTCCTCGTCGTGTTCGACGACGATCAGCGTGTTGCCGAGGCCCTTGAGCCGGACGAGCGTCTCGATCAGGCGGTGGTTGTCGCGCTGGTGCAACCCGATGGACGGCTCATCCAGGACGTAGAGCACACCGACCAGACCGGAGCCGATCTGGGTGGCCAGCCGGATGCGTTGCGCCTCGCCGCCGGCGAGCGTGGCGGCGGCGCGGTCGAGGGAGAGGTAGTGCAGGCCGACGTCGACGAGGAACCCGAGCCGGGCGTGGATCTCCTTGAGGACTCGCTCGCCGATGAAGCGGTCGCGGTCGTCGAGCTCGAGTGCCCGCAGGCGGTCGGCCGCCTCACCGATCGACAGCGCCGACAACTCGGCGATCGAGTGCCCGCCGATCGTGACCGCGAGGATCTCGGGCTTGAGGCGGGTGCCGAGACAGGTCGGGCAGGGCACCTCGCGCATGTAGCCCTCGTACTTCTCGCGCGAGTAGTCGCTGTCGGTCTCGATGTAGCGCCGCTCGATCCACGGCACGACGCCCTCGTAGTTGGCGTAGTACGAGCGGTTACGACCGTACCGGTTGCGGTAGCTGACGTGCACCTGCTCGTCGAGACCGTGCAGGACGGCCTTCTGCGCACTGGCAGGCAGCCGCTCCCACGGGGTGTCGACATTGAAGCCCCTGGCGTCGGCGACACCCTGCAACAAGCGTACGAAGTACTCGCTCGTCTGGCCGCTCGCCCACGGGGCGATCGCGCCGTCGGCCAGGCTCAGCGCGGTGTCGGGCACGAGCAGCTCGGCGTCGACCTCCTTGCGGGTGCCCAGGCCGGTGCAGACCGGGCAGGCACCGAACGGCGAGTTGAACGAGAACGACCGCGGCTCGAGCTCGTCGATCGCGAGCGGGTGGTCATTGGGACAGGCCAACCGCTCGGAGTAGCGCCGTTCTCGGTGCGGGTCGTCCTCGGAAAGGTCGACGAAGTCGAGGATGACCACCCCGCCGGCCAGCCCGAGCGCGGTCTCGATCGAATCGGTGATGCGCTGCTTGCTGCTCGGACGGACGGCGAGCCGGTCGACGACCGCCTCGATGGTGTGCTTCTCCTGCTTCTTCAGCTTCGGCGGCTCGGTGAGCGCGTGGACGACGCCGTCAACCCGGACGCGGGCGAAGCCCTTGGTCTGGAGGTCGGCGAACAGGTCGACGTATTCGCCCTTGCGCTCGCGGATGACCGGCGCGAGCACCTGGAACCGGGTGCCCTCGGGCATGTCGAGGATGCGGTCGACGATCTGCTGCGGGGTCTGCTTGGTGATCGGCTCGCCGCACACCGGGCAGTGCGGCTTGCCGATGCGGGCGTAGAGCAGGCGCAGATAGTCGTAGACCTCGGTGATCGTGCCGACCGTCGAGCGCGGGTTGCGCGAGGTCGACTTCTGGTCGATCGAGACCGCCGGCGAGAGCCCCTCGATGAAGTCGACGTCGGGTTTGTCCATCTGCCCAAGGAACTGCCGGGCATACGCGGACAGCGATTCGACGTAGCGGCGCTGCCCCTCGGCGAAGATCGTGTCGAACGCCAGGCTGGACTTGCCCGACCCGGACAGCCCCGTGAAGACGATCATCGCGTCACGGGGCAGGTCGAGGTTGACGTCCTTGAGGTTGTGCTCGCGGGCGCCACGGACGATCAGGCGGTCGTTCACGGGGTCAGCTCAGGGCTCTCTGGTCGAGGCGGCGAAACCGGATTACTCGGGCAACAGTGACAACACCCGGACGCGCCGGGGAAGTCCATACCGAGAGTAGTGACCGGCTCCGACAACGCCATGCCGACCGGGAAAGATGGAGCAATGCCTCGCAGAATCGCCACTAACACGGCCGTCGACCGGGACGCGCTGCTCGAGTTCGTCCGCCTTCGACACCGCCAGATCCTGCTCACCCATCGCAGGGACGGTTCCCCCCAGCTCTCGCCCGTGACGGCCGGCGTCGACCCGAACGGCCGGATCACCGTCTCGACGTATCCCGACCGGGCCAAGACAGCGAATCTGCGCCACGATCCGGCCTGCAGCGTCCTCGTGCTCTCGGACGACTTCGACGGGCCATGGGTGCAGGTGGACGGGACGGCCGAGGTCCTCGACCTCCCGGACGCGCTCGAGCCCCTCGTCGAGTACTACCGCTCGATCTCCGGCGAGCACCCCGACTGGGACGAGTACCGCGCCGCGATGCAGACGCAGGGCAAGTCCCTGCTCCGGATCACGGTCACCCGCTGGGGACCGGTCGCCACGGGTGGATTCCCGGCCCGCCTCGCCACCTGACCTCCGTCAAGTCAGGCTCCAGTCGATGGCGGTGGCGCCCTGCTCGACCAGCAGCGCGTTGGCCCTGCTGAACGGGCGGGAACCGAAGAAGCCCCGGTCGGCCGACATCGGCGACGGGTGCGCCGACTCGATGCACGGCACGTCACCGAGCAACGGTCGCAAGCTCTGCGCGTCGCGGCCCCAGAGGATCGCCACCAGCGCAGTCCCTCGCGCCACGAGGGCGCGGATCGCCTGGTCGGTGACCTCCTCCCAGCCCCTGCCGCGATGGGCCGCCGAGGCGCCAGGAGCGACCGTCAGCACCCGGTTCAGCAGCAGCACTCCATGCTTCGCCCAGGGGGTCAGGTCGCCGTGCGGCGGGGTCGGGATGCCCAGATCGGCGGAGAGCTCGCGGTAGATGTTCTGCAGGCTGCGCGGGACGGGCCGCACGTCCGGCTCGACCGAGAACGACAACCCGACCGGGTGACCCGGCGTGGGGTACGGGTCCTGGCCGACGATCAGCACCCGGACGTCCGCGAACGGCTGCGTGAACGCGCGCAGCACGTTGTGCCCGGCCGGCAGGTAGCCGCGGCCGGCCGCGATCTCCGCACGCAGGAACTCCCCCATTGCCGCGATGCGTTGCGCCACCGGGGCCAGCGCTTGCGCCCACCCGGGCTCGACGAGCTCGGCGAGCGGACGTGCGGGCACGGCGCTCAGGCGGCCGGTCTGCCGACGGTCGTGGCGATCGCCTCGACCGCGCCCGCCACAGGCAGCTCCTGCCGCTCGTCGGTGCGCCGGTCGCGCAGCTCGACCACCCCGTCGGCGAGGCCCCTGCCCACGATGACGATCGTCGGAACGCCCAGCAGTTCCGCGTCCTTGAACTTCACGCCCGGTGACACGCCGCGACGGTCGTCGTACATGACCCGCACACCACGCGACTCGAGCCCGGCCGCGATCTCGTCGGCCGCGGTGAACACCGTCTCGTCCTTGCCCGTGGCGACGAGGTGCACGTCCGCGGGCGCGACCGCCCGTGGCCAGCACAGGCCCTTCTCGTCGTGGGTCTGCTCGGCGAGGGCGGCGACCGCGCGCGTGACGCCCACACCGTAGGAGCCCATCGTCACGGTGACCGGCTTGCCGTCGGGGCCCAGCGCGGTGAGTCCGAACGCCTCCGCGTACTTGCGGCCGAGCTGGAACACGTGGCCGAGCTCGATCCCACGGGCGATGCGTAGTACCCCGCCACAGCGGGCGCAGCGGTCACCGCCGCGGATCTCGACGGCCCCGATCTCGCCGTCCGGCCCGAAGTCCCTGCCCCGGACCACGAACGCAGCGTGCTTGCCCGGCTCGTTCGCGCCGGTCACCCACGCGCTGCCCTCGACCACGAGCGGGTCGACGAGGTAGCGGACCTTCGCCTCGCCAGTCTCACCGAGGATCTGCGGGCCGATGTATCCCTTGACCAGCTGCGGCGCCTTCGCCAGGTCGTCCGGCTCGGCCTGGGCCACCTCGACCGGTTCGAGTTGGCCGCCGAGGCGCTTGAGGTCGACCTCACGGTCACCCGGGACGCCGACGACGAGCAGTTGCCAGCCGTCGTCGCCCGGCGCGTGCGTCTTGAGGACGACGTTCTTGAGGGTGTCGGCCGCGGTGAACGTGCGGCCCAGTTCGAGCTCGTTCAACCGGGCGACCAGGGTGTCGATCGTCGGGGTCTCGGGCGTGTCGAGGACCTGCTGGGGCGGCTCGGTCGAACCGTCGTGCGGCGCCGGCTTCGCGATCTCCACCGCCTCGGTGTTCGCGGCATAGTCGCAGTTCTCGCACTGGACGAAGGTGTCCTCGCCGCTCGGCGTGGGGGCGAGGAACTCCTCGGAAGCCGAGCCGCCCATCGCGCCCGACACCGCGAACACGATCCGGTAGTCGAACCCGAGGCGCGTGAAGATGCGCTCGTACGCGTCACGGTGGGCCCGGTACGACGCGGCCAGCCCGTCGTCCGACAGGTCGAACGAGTAGGAGTCCTTCATGATGAACTCGCGCCCGCGCAGGATGCCGGCCCGCGGCCGCGCCTCGTCGCGGTACTTGGTCTGGATCTGGAACAGCGCGAGCGGATAGTCCTTGTAGGACGAGTACTCACCCTTGACGAGCAAGGTGAACAGCTCCTCGTGCGTAGGGGCGAGCAGGTAGTCGCCGCCCTTGCGGTCGTGCAGCCGGAACAGGCCGTCGCCGTAGTCGTCCCAGCGCCCACTCGCTTCGAAGATCTCGCGCGGGATGAGCGCCGGGAAGTGCACCTCCTGGGCGCCGATACCGGTCATCTCCTCGCGGACGATCCGCTCCACGTTGCCGAGGACCGCGAGGCCCAGGGGCAGCCACGAGTAGATGCCCGGCGCGAGCCTGCGGACGTAGCCCCCGCGCACGAGCAGCCGGTGACTCGGCACCTCGGCATCGGCTGGGTCGTCGCGAAGCGTGCGCAGGAAGAGCGTGGAGAGTCGGAGCACGCCGCAAGGTTATCTGCGGCCGGAAATTCCGTTGCGGCATGCGCCACGGACCGCGACCCTGCGCCGCGACTGCGAGAACGGCTGCCGACGGCCCCGTTCGACGGCTCCTCGGGGACCTGATGGCCGAGGCCGCGGGTGCTCGGTGACGTAACGTCGATCAGGTGGCCGATGCGGACAGCTTCGATCTCGTGATCGTCGGCTCCGGCTCGGGCAATTCGCTGCCCGGGCCGGAGTTCGCCGACTGGCGGATCGCCGTGGTCGAGGAGTCGACCTTCGGAGGCACCTGCCTCAACGTGGGTTGCATCCCCACCAAGATGTTCGTGTACCCCGCGGACCTCGCCTCGGCCGTGCGGCATGCGGGCCGCCTGGGTGTCGACGCGCACGTCGACGGCATCCGCTGGCGTGACATCCGCGATCGCGTGTTCGGCCGGATCGACCCGATCTCCGAAGGGGGCCGGGAGTACCGCCGGTCGGGTTCGCCGAACACCACCCTGATCGAGGCGCACGCGACGTTCGTCGACCCGCACACGTTCGAGCTGTCCACGGGCGGGTTGATCACGGGCGAGCGAATCGTGCTGGCGACGGGGTCGCGCGCCACGATCCCGGCGGTCGTCACGGCCTCCGACGTCCCGTTCCACACCTCCGACACGATCATGCGCATCGACGACCTGCCCGAGCGGGTGGCGATCCTTGGGGGCGGCTACATCGCCGCGGAGTTCGCGCACGTCTTCTCCTCGTTCGGGGTGCAGACCACGGTCATCGCTCGCAGCGCGCCGCTGCTACGGCAGCTCGATGCCGACATCGCCGAGCGGTTCACCGAGATCACCAAGCAGCGCGTCGACCTGCGGCTGCAGGCCACCGTCAGCTCGATCGAGCGCGACGGCGGCGGTGTGCGGCTCGATCTGATGGACGGCTCGGTGGTCCACACCGACCTGCTGCTCGTCGCCACCGGGCGCAGGCCGAACAGTGATCTGATGTGCGTCGAGAAGGCGGGCGTGCAGCTGCACCCGGACGGCCGGATCGTCGTCGACCGCTACCAGCGGACCACGGCCGAGCACATCTGGGCGCTCGGCGACGTCTGCTCGCCGCACCAGCTCAAGCACGTGTCCAATCACGAGGCGAAGGTCGTCGCCCACAATCTCGCCCACCCGGACGACCTCAAGGAAGCCGACCACCGGTTCGTCCCGGCCGCCGTCTTCACCGAACCGCAGCTGGCCTCGGTGGGCCTCACCGAGCGGCAGGCCGCTGCGAGCGGTCGCCGCTATGTCACCTCGCTGCAGGAGTACGGCGGCACCGCGTTCGGCTGGGCGATGGAGGACACCACCAGCGTCTGCAAGCTCATCGCGGACCCGGACACCGGCGAGCTGCTCGGCGCGCACATCATGGGCGAGCAGGCCGCGACACTCATCCAGCCACTCATCCAGGCCATGAGCTTCGGCCTCACCGCCCGGCACATGGCGCGCGAGCAGTACTGGATCCACCCGGCGCTGACGGAGGTCGTCGAGAACGCGCTGCTGCACCTCGACGTGCCGCACCTGCCGTGGGAACCGCAGCCGCACCTCGTCGCCGAGAAGCCCGCACCGTCCTTCGACTGATCCGTCGATGCAGCACTAGGTTCGATCCCATGACCGATACCTACACCGGCGAGGTCGAGGTCGGCGGCCCGACGGACGTTCGACGGCTGCCGGGGCTCACCATCGTGAAGCTCGCCGTCGGCCCCATGTCGAACAACGCCTACCTGCTGCGCTGCACCGCGACGGACGAGGGACTGCTCATCGATGCGGCGAACGAGGGTGGCCGGCTGCGCGAACTCGTCCGGTTCGAGGGGCCGCCGGTGGCGGCCATCCTCACCACACACCAGCACGCCGACCACTGGCAGGCATTGGCCGAGCTGGCAATCGACGCCGATGCCGCGGTGTACGCCAGTGACGAGGACGCCGATGGCCTGCCCGTGGCCGTCGACGAGCGACTGCACCACGGCGACACGCTGACGGTCGGCGACGCGACGCTCCAGATCATCGCGCTGCGCGGGCACACTCCGGGCTCGGTCGCGGTGCTCTACCGCGACCCCGACGGGATCCCGCACCTGTTCACCGGCGACAGCCTTTTTCCCGGCGGCGTCGGCAAGACCGCCAGCCCCGACGCGTTCGCCTTACTGATCGACGACGTCGAGTCGCGGGTGTTCGCGACACTGCCGGACGAGACCTGGTTCTATCCGGGCCACGGCCACGACTCGACACTGGGTGCCCAACGTCCGCACCTCGCCGAGTGGCGGCAGCGGGGCTGGTGACCGACTCCGACCGGCGGGCTATCGGTCTGCGCAACACGGTCCTGGAGGGCTATCTCGATCCCGCCGGCCGTCCTTCCTGTCTGTTCGTGAGTGATTCCGATGAACCGGAACCGAGCCACTTGCTCCATGCGAATTCTTCAGGTTAGGTAAGCCTTACCTACTCGAAGGGACGAGCGTGGACCTCTCCAAGACGCTGCTGCTGGGCTTCATCGCCGGGGTGACGATCGTCATCGGTCTGCCGATCGGCAGGATGCGCACGCCCCGCCCGTCCCTGCGACTGTTGCTCAACGCCGTGGCAGTCGGCGTGCTCCTCTTCCTCGTGTGGGACGTGCTCTCGGCGGCGTGGGGGCCGATCGACTCGGCGCTGGTCGCGACCCATGATCACACCGGCGGGCTGGGCCCGGTATTCGGCTATGGAGCGCTGTTCGTCGGCGGGCTCTCGGTGGGGCTGCTCTCGCTGGTGGCCTACGACCGGATGATGGCCACCCGCGGCGCCCGCACCAAGTTCGGCCCCGGCGCCCAGGACGTGCGCGAAGTGGGGCGAGCGCTCTCGCTGCCACGGATCGCGACGTGGTCGCCGGCCCGGCGGCTGTCACTTCTCATCGCCGTGGGCATCGGCCTGCACAACTTCGCCGAGGGGCTGGCGATCGGCCAGTCGGCGGCGCGCGACGAGGTGGCGCTCGCGACCCTGCTCGTCATCGGCTTCGCCCTGCACAACGCAACCGAGGGTTTCGGGATCGTGGCTCCCCTGTCCGGCGACGTCGACGACGCCGGGGTCGTCCGCCGGCCGTCGTGGGGCTTCCTGTTCGGGATGGCGGCCATCGGAGGCGGCCCGACCTTTCTGGGTACGTGGGTCGGGCACGGCTTCACCAGTGAGGCGGTGAGCGTCGCCTTCCTCACCCTGGCCGCAGGATCGATCATCTTCGTCGTCGTGCAGCTGCTCAACATCGCGAGCAAGGCGCGCCGGACGGATCTGCTCGCCTACGGCCTGCTGATCGGCCTCATTGCGGGGTTCGCCACCGATGCGGTCGTCACCGCCGCCGGAGTCTGAGGCCTGCGGGTCAGCGGGCGGCGAACAGCACGAGGCTGGCAGCACCGGCGACCAGGCAGTACGCGGCGAACGGGCGCAGGGACCGGTTCGCGAAGTACCTGGTCAGGAACCGCACGGCGATATAGGCGCCGACACCGGACAGCACCGAACCGAACAGGACCTGCCCGCGGATGCCGTTGCCGAGCGGGCCGGTGAGGTCGCCGATCTTGAGCGCACCCGCGGCGAGGATCACCGGGGTCGCGAGCAGGAACGAGAATCGCGCAGCGTCCTCACGGGACAGCCCGCTCGCCAGGCCGCCGGCCGTCGCGATGCCGGAACGCGAGATGCCGGGTGCCAGCGCTGCGATCTGCAGCGACCCGATCCCGACGGCCCGGCCGACGGACAGCTGCGCGAGCCGCTTGTCGGACTCGGGGCCGCTGACGCGCTCGTCGACGTAGTCGGACTCGGTGCTGCTGTCGCCCCGGCGCAGATGCTCGGCGCCGAGCAGGATCAGGCCGTTGACCATCAGGAAGATCGCCGTGGGAACCGGCTTGCCGAGGTGAGTCCGCACGAAGTGCTCGCCCAGCAGCCCTACGATCCCGACGGGAATCGTGCCGAGCACCAGCAACCAGGCGAGGCGCTGGTCGTCGGTGCGGACCTCGCGCCGCCCGATGCTGGTCACCAGCCCGGTGACGATCCGCACCCAGTCCCGCCAGAAGTAGACGATCAACGCGATGGCCGTCGCGACGTGCAGGCCGACGATGAACGCCAGGTACGGCGACTCGGGCGAGCTGACATTGAGATCGCGCTGCCACGAGCCGCCGACCCAGGCCGGGATCAGGATGCTGTGGCCGAGGCTGGAGATCGGGACCAGCTCCGCCACCCCCTGGAAACCGCCGACCACGCCGGCCTCGAGCCAGCTGAGGTGGCCGCTCATGAGCGGCTTCCCGAGCGGGCGCGGCGCGCCTCGAGCAACACGGGGATGAGCGACAGGATCACGACGACGGCGACGATCGGCAGCAGGTAGTTGTCGATGCTGGGGACGTGCTTGCCGAGCCAGTACCCCGCGAGGGTTACGCCGAGCGCCCACACCAGACCGCCGGCGCACTGAGCGATGGTGAAGGTGCGAACGGGCATGCGGACGACCCCTGCCAGCGGATTGACGATGGTGCGGACACCCGGGATGAACCGCGCGAGAACGACCGCCTTGACCGAACCGTAGCGCTCGAGCCACTCGCTCGAACGCTCTACCGCGCGGCGCAGCCCCGGGCGCGAGCGGCGCTCGAGCAGGGGCGGGCCCGCCTTCCTGCCCAAGAGGTAGCCGAGCTGCGCACCGACGAGCGCACCCGCACACGCCGCCATCAGAACCTGCGGCAGGGACAGGTGCACGGTGTTGTGCCCCGTCGTGCACAGGATGCCGGCGGTGAACAACAGGGAGTCACCGGGCAGGACGATGCCGATCAGCAGGCCCGTCTCGGCGACGAGGACGGCGAAGATCCCGATCGCACCCCAGCTGGAGAGCAGGCTGCGGGCGTCGAGAAGGTTCACCGCCACGGTTGCGGTGCCGGCTGACATCGATCTTCCTCCTGGGGGACGCGCGCGGGTTCGTGCCACACTGGTGCGGGCAGGGCAGGAACTACTACACGACGAATAGTAGTAGGGGGATCGAGGTGCCGGCACGGAAGGCACGGGCAAACGGCGGGCTCGAACAGGCGGTTCTCAGCTGCCTTGTCGGCGCCGGCGGGCCACAGACCCCTGCCGAGGTGCAGGCCGCCCTGGGCGGAACCCTCGCCTACACGACCGTGATGACGACGCTGTCCCGGCTGCACGCCAAGGGTGCGCTGACCCGGGTGCCGCGCGGCCGGGCTTACGCGTACGAACCCATCGACGACCAGGCCGGCGTCGAGGCGACCCTTGCCGCGCGGCAGATGTACCGCCTTCTCGACGACGCCGGCAGCCGGCGCGGCGTCCTGGCCCGCTTCGTCGACGCGCTGGACGAGGAGTCGGAACGGGAACTGCGCCGGCTGCTCGCCCGGGTGGATGACGGGTCCGGTTCACCCGACGACGTGCAGGCGAACGCGTGATCCTCGCCTGGCTGGCGCCCGCCCTGGTCGGACTCGCGCTCGCCGCCTCGGCCCGCCGAATCGCGCTGTACACCTCACCGCGCGCCGCGACGATGCTGCTCACCCTCGCCGGACTCACGGTCGCACTGGCCAGCGGCCTGCTGCTCTGCGTCGGCGCCGTGGTCGGCGTGGCCGAGACGCCGCTGTCGGCGGTGATCGGGCGTTGGTCGCCCACTACGGTCCAGGCCGACTCCGGCCTGCCGGTGATGTGGGGTGCCGCGAGCGGGCTGCTCGCGGCGATCCTGATGACCTCGGCCACCGTCAGCGTGGCCCGGATGTACCGCCAGCGGCGACGGGTCGCCGGATACGTCCGGAGCCTGCCCTCGAGCGGCGGCGTGAGCGTCGTCCCGGCAGCTCCCGGCGGCGCGTTCGCCTTCGGGGGCATCCATCGGCGCATCGTCGTCGCGGCCCCGCTGCTGCAACGGATGAGCCCGGCACAGCGCGACGCACTGCTCGCCCACGAGCGGGCGCATCTGCGGCACCGGCACGACGTGTACACCCGGCTGGCCCGGCTCAGCGTCGCGGCCAACCCGCTCCTCGGCCGGGTGGCCGGTGCTGTGGACCTCGCCGTCGAACGGTGGGCCGACGAGGTGGCCGTACGCGAGACGGGCGACCGCGGCGCGGTGGCCTCAGCGCTCGCCGTCGCCGCTCTCGCGCCTCGCGAGCCGGGGGTGGGCTCAGGCGCCGTGCTCGGCGCGGTGGGCGCCGACGTAGTCGAGCGGGTCCAGCTGACCATGCAGCCACGCCCGGGCCGGACCCTCGTCTGGGCCGGGGTGCTGGTGCTGGCGATCGGCACCTGCTGGTCCGCCGCGGCCGTGGTCGTGCAGCACGTTCATCACCTGCTCGAACTGGCCGAGCTCAACCGCGGATGACCCCGGCAACGGGCGCGCCGGTTCCCGTCATCGAGGTCGGCGGCACCCACGTGTCCGCCGCGGCCGTCGACCCCGCCACCTGGCGGGTGACCCAGCAGAGCCGGACGGCGCTCGACAGCACGGCGGATGCAGAGACCGTCATCGACACCCTGGTACGCGCCGGCGCCGACCTCGACGTGCCCCTGGGCAGCACCTGGGGCATCGCGATGCCGGACCCCTTCGACTACGTGAACGGCGTCGCGACGTTCGAGAACGTGGGCAAGTTCGACGCTCTCTACGGCCTCGACATCGGCGCCGCGCTGCGCGAACGGCTACCGCAGCGGCCCGGTTCGCTGGTGTTCCGAAACGACGCAGATGCCTTCGTCCTCGGCGAGTGGCGTCTCGGAGCGGCCGAGGGGTTCGCCCGTTGCGCCGGGATCACACTCGGAACCGGTCTCGGGTCAGGCTGGTTGGTCGACGGCCGGATCGTGGTGGAGGAACCCGGGGTGCCCGAACTCGGCCGGGCCCGGTTTCTCACCGTCGACGGCGAGGGTCTCGAGGAGGTGGTGTCGCGGCGCGGTATCCGCCGCGCCTACGCGGCGGGCGGCGGCGACGACGCGGACGTACACGAGATCGCCGAGCGCGCCCGCGCGGGCGAGGAGCGCGCGGCTGCGACGCTCGACCGCGTCTTCGATGCGCTCGGGCGCGGCATCGGTCCGGCGCTGCGGACGTTCGGTGCCGACGTGGTCGTCATCGGCGGCTCGATAGCCCGGTCATGGCCGCAGCTCGAGCCGGCGTTCCGGCGCGGGCTGGCGTGGCCGGACGGGCCCCCGGTCGTCCTCGCGCAGCATCCGGACGACGCAGCACTGCGGGGCGCGGCGGCTGCGCTCAGCCCGGGCTGACCCCGATCAGGATGCGGGGGTGTGCGGCCGGTGCGAGCCAGCGCAGCAGCTCGACGAGCCGGTCCTGCGGAATCGAGACGCATCCTGCGGTGGGCGAGTACGTCGTGACGTGCAGGAAGAAAGCGCTGCCCGCCCCCTGGCGCACGCCGGTGGGCGAGTTCGTCGTGTTGTCGTCGATCACTACGGCGTAGTTGTAATAGGGCCGCTCGGTCACGAGGTGCTCGTTCGGGGCACCCTGGGCGAATGCACACCCGGCGGAACAGTGCTGCTCGGTGTTGTAGAGCGGGCCGGGCTCACTGATCCACCAGTCGGCAACGGTGGTCTGCCGGTACGGCAGTGCCGTACCCGGGTTCGGCAGCGCGCCGAAGGCCTGGGTGAGCGTGAAGCTGCCGATGGGGGTGGCCGACCGCGACTCGCTCGGCGCCGTCGTGAGCCCGTCCGAGCCGAAGTACGCAGTCATGGCCGCCCCGTAGCGAACCCACCCCGCGCCCGAGCGCTGCCAGGCCTGCACGGTGCCGGACGTGCTGCCCGTCGACGGCGCCGTCGCGGTGATGACCCGGGTGGCGTTGCCGGTGGGATAGCCCAGCGGCAACGCGCTGGTCGGCCGGGTTGACGGGCGGGCCGCCGGTGTGGCCGTGGGTGCCGGCCGGGTCGTGCGAGGCGCGGCCGACGCGGACGGCGTCGGCGTCCCGGCGTGCGTCGAGGTCTGTGGTGCGGAGGACCCGGTCGACGCCGCGGGTGAGCTCGCCGGCGGTGTCGACGGGGTCGCCGCGACGGGCTTACCGGCCTGCGTCGAGGTGCACGCCGTGAGCATCACCAGCGCGCCGGCCGTGACTGCAAGGACAAAGCGGACTGGCACCGGTCCAGAGTGTCACGCGACGCCGATGAGGATCCTGGGGTGGGTCGCCGGGGTGAGCCACTGCATGATCGACACGAGGCTGCCCTGCGGGATCGCGACGCAGCCGGCCGTCGGGCCGCCGTCGGTGACGTGCAGGAAGAACGCGGAGCCGTGCGGGTACGCCGTGCTGCCGGAAGGCGTGTTGATGACGACCGCGTAGTTGTAATAGGGCGTCTCGGTCACCAGATGCTCGTTCGGCGGCCCTTGGGCGAACCCGCACCCGCTCGAGCAGTGCTGGTGGGTGTTGTAGAGCGGGCCGCTCTGGCTGATCCACCAGTCGGCACCGTCGGTGCGGAAGTAGGGCAGTCCGGTCCCGGGATTGCTCAGTGCGCCGAAGGCCTGGGTGAGCGTGAAGCTGCCGATCGGGGTTGCGGATCTCGACTCGCTGGGCGCGGTGGTGAGCCCCTGCGAACCGACGTGGGCGAGCAGCGCCGCCCCGTGCTTGATCCAACCGCCGCCGGGCGCGCGATCCCACGCCTGCAGGGTCGCCGTGGTGCTGCCGTAGGAGCCGGCGACGACCGTGATCACCCGGTTGGCTCCGGACGTGCTGCCGCCGACGGGCAGTGCCCCACCCCGCTGTGGCGCAGGTGCGGTGCGAGGCGGCGCAGGGGCCGCAGCGGCGATCGTCCGCGGCGGCGCTGGCGGCGCAGGGGGTGCAGCCGAGGTCGACGTCTTCGGAGCGGCCGCGCGCTTCGTGGCCGTGGGATCGGGCGCGGCGGCACGCACGGTGGTGGGCGCCGGCTGCGCGGAGGTAGCCACGGCCGTGGACGCTGTGACGGCCACTGGGCTCGCTGCGCCGGGCGCCGTCATCGGGTAGGACGGGATGGTTGCCGGCGGCATCACGAACGGATCGCTCGCGGCCGCCTGGCCGGAATTCGCGCCCGACATGCCGAGCGCGACGACGGCGCACCCCGCGACCGCGGCGAGCGCTGCGCAGGACGAGAGGACTCGGACCGCTCCCATGGTGACATTGTGACAGATGAGACTGGTGTGATCTAGCGACCCAGCCGGTTCCAGAGTTGTCACCACGGTCTGCCAGGCTGCCGTCATGGTTCTCGAGATCGCGGACATCAATGTCACCGAGGGCAGCGCCGACGACTTCGCCGCCGCCTACCGCACCGCCCGGGAGGTGTTGACGACCACGCCCGGCTGCCGCTCGGTGCGCATGACGCACTGCGTCGAGTCGCCCACGCGGTTCGTTCTCCTCGTCGAGTGGGACTCGGTCGAGGCGCACGAGCAGAACTTCCGTGCCACCGACCGCTTCGAGCAGTGGCGAGCCGCCATCGGCCCGTTCTTCGTGCGCCCGCCGCTGGTCGAGCACTTCACCGACGTGCCCGACTAGCCCTTCGGTCGGCGACGACGTCGATCACCCTCGCGGCGACCAACGCGGTCGCGATGCCGACGCAGCACCCGCCGATGGTGTCGGTGGTGAAGTGATATCGCGCCGCGACCAGTCCGAGCGGGACGAGACCGGTGACGGCGAGCACCACGACTGCGACCGCCACGCGCACGACTCGCGGCGGACGCCGGCTGGTCTCGTCCAGGACGAGCAGCACGATCACGGTGGCGAGCGCGAACGCGGCAGCCGAGTGCCCGCTCGGATACGTGTAGGTGCCGAACGGGGCGCGGTCGACAAGGGGCTTCAGCACCCAGTCCGTGAGCCCGGCCGCGACGGGAGCCGCGATCGCGGCGAGCGCGACCCCGCGCGGCCGCCGCAGGACGAGCGCGGCGACGGCGACCGCGACGCAACCCACTCCAGCCGCGAGCGGGCCGCCAAGGTCGGCGAGACGCAGCGCCGCCGCGGGGTGAGTGCGGAACAGGCGCCCGAGCCGCGCATCCCAGCGCAGGTCGAACGCCGTCAAGGTCGTGCGGCCCGCGAGCCAACTGCCGAGTGCGGCGGTCACCGCCACCGCGACGGCGAGCACGGCATATACCGCCGGACGGGCCGACGGGGCGATCAGGCGCCCGGTCTGCGGCCGACGGCTGGCCGCCGGCGCTGGTGCCTTGATCGCCTGCCCGGTCACCCCGCCAGTCTGACAGCAGTAGCTGAGCTCCCCTGGTGACCCAGCTATTCGGCGGCGACCGCCTCGAGGGTGTTGCCGTCCGGATCGGAGACGGCTGCGCTGAAGTCGCCACGACGGTAGATCGGCCACCGTCGGGGGCGCGCCCGCGGCGTGCCGCCCGCGGCCGTCCCCGCAGCGAAGAACGCCTCGACCTCCTCTCGTGATGTCGCCCGCAGCGAGATGTGCACGTCCGTCGAAGGGCGGTCGGCCGTCACCAGCCAGATGATCGGCCTGCCGTCCGGGACCCCCCAGCCAGCGGCCTCGACCGCGGCGTCGGACTCCTCCTCGTCACCGAACTCGGCGGCTCGATACAGGCCGAGTGCGCCGAGCGTGGCGTCGTAGAAGGCGAGGCTGCGGCGTAAATCGGACGCGACGACGGTGACGTGGTCGAGGGAGGTGGGCACCGCGCCCATGATGCCGCGCACCTGCCGAGATAATGATCGGGTGTCACCACCGACCGCCCTGACCATCGCCGGATCGGATTCCGGAGGCGGCGCGGGCGCCCAAGCCGATCTCAAGACCTTCCTCGCCTGCCGGGTGCACGGAATGTCGGCGATCACCGCCGTCACGGTGCAGAACTCGCTCGGCGTCACCGGGTTCTACGAACTGCCGCCGGCGGCCGTCGCCGAACAGATCGAGTCCGTCGCCACCGACATCGGGGTGGGCGCGGCGAAGACCGGCATGCTGGCCTCGGCCGCGATCATCGCGGCCGTCGCCGAGACCGTGTCACGGCTCGAGATCACCCCGTTCGTCGTCGACCCGGTTGCCGCATCGCAGCACGGCGACCCGCTGCTGCGCCCGGACGCGCTCGACGCGCTGCGCGAGACGATCGTCCCGCTCGCGACCCTGGTCACGCCGAACCTCGGCGAGGTCCGGCTGTTGACCGGCATCGACGTGCGCGATCGCGACGGCATGGCGGAGGCTGCGAAGGCGATCCATGCGCTCGGTCCGCGCTGGGTCCTGGTCAAGGGCGGCCACCTGCCGGGCGGCGACGCGGTCGACCTGCTCTACGACGGGACGGAGTTCGTCGAGTTCGCATCGACGCGTCGCGACACCGCACACACCCACGGGTCCGGAGACACGCTGGCCGCCGCGATCACCGCAGGGCTCGCGCGCGGCCTGTCGGTGCCAACCGCCGTCGAGCTGGGCAAGCGGTTCATCAGCGGCGCGGTAGACGACGCGTTCGCGCTCGGCTCGGGTCTGGGGCCGGTCGGGCATTTCTGGCGGGTACGCCCCTGGCCGGAGGACTGATCAAGCGGCGCGCAGCCGGGCAGCGAAGGCCGCCGCCGCACCGCCCGGGTCGTCCGCCTCGGTGATCGCCCGCACCACCACGACCCGGCGGGCACCGCGCGCAATGACCTGGTCGAGCCGGCCCAGGCTCTCGATGCCGCCGATGGCGAACCACGGTCGCTCGTCCTCGTGGGCGGACACATGGTCGAGCAGTGCGGTGCCCGCGGCCGGACGTCCTGGCTTGGTCGGCGTTGTCCACGTCGGGCCGGCGCAGTAGTAGGCGACCTCGGGATCACGGCGCGCCTCGTCGGCCTGCGCCGCGTCGTGCGTCGAGCGACCGATCAGCACTCCGTCGCCGACGATCCGGCGCGCGAGCGCGACCGGCAGGTCGTCCTGGCCGAGATGCAGGACCGGGGCCGACACCGCGACCGCGACGTCCGCGCGATCGTTGACGGCGAACAGCCGTCCGTGGCGCTGCGCCGCCGCCGCGAACGACTCCAGCAGCCGGATCTCGTCACGGGCCTCGAGGCCCTTCTCGCGGAGCTGGACGATGTCCACGCCGGCCGCGAGGACTGCGTCGAGGAAGTCGTCGAGGTCGCCGGTGCGCGACCGCGAGTCGGTGCAGAGATAGAGGCGGGCGTCCTCGAGCAGCGGCATCCGAGCGAGCGTAGTGTGAGGCCCGCACGGGAGCCCGCGTCGCGGCGGGCTGAGAGGGCGCAGCCGCCGACCGTCGAACCTGATCCGGGTCATGCCGGCGCGAGGGAGCACATGCAGACCACCAGCGATGTCGTCGTCGTCGGCGCCGGCCCGGTCGGCGCGGCGATCGCGTGGCGGTGCGCGCAGCGCGGGCTGACCGTGACCGTGGTGGACCCGGATCCCGGCCGCGGCGCGTGGCGCACGGCCGCGGGCATGCTCGCACCGGTCACCGAGCTGCACTACGCCGAGACCGCATTGTTGCGGCTCAACCTGGACTCGGCGCGCCGCTACCCCGACTTCTGCGCCGAGCTGACCGACGGCACCGGCCTGCCCACCGGCTACGCGCCCACCGGCACGGTGTCGATCGCCTGGGACGCGGCCGACCACGCGGGCCTGCGCGACCTTCAGGCGTTCGCGACGACGCTCGGCCTCACCAGTGAGCTGCTCGGGCCTCGAGACGTGCGCCGCCTCGAGCCGGCCCTCGCGCCGGGCTTCGCCGGCGGCCTGCTTGCGCCGCACGACCATCAGGTCGACCCACGTCTGCTCCACGCCGCGCTGGTCGCGGCCGGGACCCGCGCGGGGGTTCGCGTCGTCCGTGGTGAGGCGGCGGTGACGACGTCCGCGGGGCGGACAACCGGGGTCCGGATCGGCGACGGCAGCGCGCTGCCGGCCGGCTGCGTCGTCCTGGCCGCGGGCGCGTGGAGCGGCACGGTGGCAGGCGTACCGGACGAGGCCCGGCCGCGGGTCCGCCCGGTCAAGGGCCAGACCATTCGATTGCGCACGGACCCGCCCACGCTGACCCGCATCGTGCGGGGGACGGTACGGGGCAACCCCGTCTACCTGGTCCCGCGGCACGGGGGCGAGCTGGTCGTGGGTGCCAGCAGCGAGGAACGCGGCTTCGATGTCGCGCCGCGCGCCGGGGCCGTCTACGAGCTGCTCCGCGACGCTCAGTCGCTCGTACCCGAGCTCGGCGAGGCAACCCTTGTCGAGGTCAGCACCGGCCTGCGGCCGGGCTCGCCGGACAATGCGCCCCTGCTCGGCCCGACTGCGACGTCGGGTCTCATCGCCGCGACCGGCCACTACCGCAACGGCATCCTGCTGACACCGGTCACGGCCGATGCCGTCGCCGAGACGATCGTGACCGGTGTTGCCCCCGAGCTGATCGCGCCGTTCTCGCCGCTGCGGACGGCGCTCGCGGCCGCGGTGCCGGCATGACCGTCGACGTCAACGGGTCGCCGCGGAACGTGCCGCCCGGCTGCACCCTGGACGCACTCATCGCCGCCGTCGCGGGCTCCCTGCGCGGCAGCGCTGCGGCGGTCGACGGCGAGGTGGTGCCGCGCGGCGAGTGGGAGCACTTCCCGCTGGCGGACGGCCAGCAGGTCGAGATCATCACCGCGGTGCAGGGGGGCTGACGTGGACGATCCGTTCGTGATCGCGGGAGTGGAACTCGGCTCGCGGCTGATCCTCGGCACCGGCGGCGCACCGAGCCTGCAGGTGGTGGACGAGACGCTGGCCGCGTCCGGCACCGCGATGTGCACCGTCGCCATGCGCCGCGTCGACGCCGGCACCAGCGGGTCGATCCTCGAGGTGCTCGACCGGCATGGCGTCCGGGTCCTGCCCAATACGGCGGGTTGTCGCACCGCTCGTGAGGCGGTGCGCACGGCACAGCTCGCCCGCGAGGCGCTCGAGACCGACTGGGTGAAGCTCGAGGTCGTCGCCGACGAACGCACCCTGCTTCCCGATCCGGTCGAACTGCTCGATGCCGCTGCCGAGCTCGTCGGCCTCGGCTTCACCGTGCTGCCATACACCAATGACGATCCGGTGCTCGCTCGGCGCCTGCAGCAAGTCGGCTGTGCGGCCGTCATGCCGCTCGGCTCCCCCATCGGCACGGGGCTCGGCATCCGCAATCCCGACAACATCGAGCTGATCGTCAGCGAGGCGCGTGTCCCGGTGATCCTCGACGCAGGCATCGGCACGGCATCGGACGCCGCGCTCGCCCTGGAGCTCGGCTGCGACGGGGTGCTGCTCGCGTCGGCGGTCACCCGGGCGCAGCATCCGGCCCGGATGGCCGAGGCGATGGCCGCGGCCGTCCATGCGGGACGTCTCGCCAGACGCGCGGGCCGGATCCCGCGCCGCCACCACGCCCAGGCTTCCTCTCCGACGGAGGGGATGGCCGTGCTCTGAGCACGGAGATCGAACCCACCGACCGCGGGAGCTCGGCAAATCGGGCTGAGAGGGCGACGAACGGCGTCGCCGACCGCCGAACCCGCCGGGTAATGCCGGCGAAGGAGAGTTGACATGAGTACCGACGTCGCACCAGGAGCGGTAGTCGCGCCGGGACCGGCCGAGCACGCCGAGGCGCCGAACACCCTCATGGAGGCACCGCCTCGATCGCTGCGGCTGGTGGACCAGCTCGGCCTTTGGGGCAACCTCGGCGTGAGCCTGCTCGGCTTCACGGGCGCCATCTTCGTGCTCGTCCCGATCGCGGAGCCCGGTATGTCGCTCGCCGCGGCGGTCACCGCGGTGCTCGTGGGGACGGTGCTCGGCACGCTCGGGGTGGCTGCCTCGGCAGTCCCTGGCGCCCGCACCGGGGCGCCGGCGATGGTGCTGCTGCGTGGGCTGTTCGGCACCCGCCCGTCGTACCTGCCTACCGTGCTGAACATCGTGCAGCTCGTCGGGTGGACGACGTTCGAGCTCGTCACCATCGGCACCGCACTGCACCAGATCGCGGGCGACGTGCCGCGCTGGGCCTACATCCTGGCGGGCGGAGTGCTGACCACCGCGCTGTCGCTGCGGCCGCTCGGCTGGATCCGAGTGCTGCGCAAGTACGTCACGATCGCCGTGCTGGTCGCGCTGGCCTACCTGTTCGTCCAGCTGCTGCGGCACCCGCTGCCGAGCTTCGGGCACGGCTCGTGGGCCGGCTTCTGGATCGCGGTCGACACGGTCATCGGCGTCTCGGTGTCGTGGGTGCCGGTCGCGTCCGACTACTCGCGCCACTCGCGTTCGCCACGCGATGCCTTCGTCGGGGCCTTCGTGGGGTACTCGGTCACCCAGATCGCCTGCTACGCGCTCGGGCTCGTCGCGCTCGTCACCGTGGCGCAGCACGACCCCGGCCGCATCTTCGGCTCGTTCATGGCGGTCCCGCTCGGGACGCTGGCATTCGCAGTGATCGCGGTGCGCGAGCTCGATCAGTCCTTCGTCGACACCTACTCGACAGCGGTGTCGGTGCAGAACTTCCGCCCCAGATGGGACCGCCGGGTGCTCGCGCTCGTCGTCGGTACCGTCGCGACCGGGTGCGCGCTGGCGCTCAACATCAACGACTACGAGAACTTCCTCATCCTCATCGGGTCGGTGTTCGTGCCCCTGCTCGGCGTGCTCGTCGTCGACTGGTTCGTCGTCTCGCGCGGGCGCTGGGATCTCAGCCCTGACTCACGGCCACGCTGGGCCACCCTGCTCCCCTGGGCGCTGGGCTTCGTCGCGTACCAGCTCGTCAACCCGGGTTACGTGTCGTGGTGGGCACGGGCGTGGGGCCACGTGCAGTCATGGCTGGGGTTCACGCCGAAGACGTGGATGAGCGCCTCGCTAGTGTCCTTCCTCGTCGCGTCGCTCGCTGCGCTCGCCGTCGGGGCGGCCAGCCGGAGGCGGAGTAAGGAGCCGGTGTGCTGATCGATCCCGAGGTCCAGGCCGCGCTCGCTGAGGGTCGTGCCGTGGTCGCCCTCGAGAGCACGATCATCAGTCACGGGCTGCCGCGACCGGACAACCTGCGCATCGCGCGCGAGATCGAGGACTCGGTACGCGTCGGCGGGGCGGTGCCAGCGACGATCGCAATCGTCGGCGGGGTCGCGCGGATCGGACTCGACGACACTGCGCTCGAACAGGTCGCCGCCGGTGATGAGGTCGTGAAGGTCAGTGTGCGTGACGTCGCAGCCGTCGCCGCGCGGGGTGGGACGGGCGCGACGACGGTTGCCTCGACGGCTCATCTGGCCGCGCGGGCCGGGATCGCCGTGTTCGCCACCGGGGGGCTCGGGGGCGTGCATCGCGGAGCGCGCGACACCTGGGACGAGTCCGCCGACCTCACCACGCTGTCCCGAACGCCCGTGCTCGTGGTGTGCGCCGGTGTCAAGTCGATCCTGGATGTCGGTGCCACGCTGGAGCGGCTCGAGACGCTGAACGTCGGCGTGCTGGGCTATCGCACCGACCGGTTCCCGGGCTTCTACCGCGCCGACTCGGGCTATCCGCTGCACTGGCGGGTCGAGACGCCCCACGAAGCGGCGGCCGTGCTCCGCGCGCAACGCGAGCTGGGCACCGAGGGGTACGGGCTCGTGCTCGCGAACCCCATACCGCGCGCCGACGAGCTCGATCCGCACGTCCACGACCGGGTACTGGCCGAAGGCCTCTCTGCCGTGGATGCCGCCGGAGTGCGCGGCAAGGACGTCACCCCCTTCCTGCTGGACTGGTTCCATCGCGAGACCGCCGGAGCGTCCCTCGCGGCGAACATTGCCCTGGTGTTGAACAACGCCCGCCTTGCGGGCGAGGTGGCGACCGCCTTCAACGGTGCACCTGCCGCATGAGTCGCGTCATCTGCCTCGGCGATCTCATGGTGGACGTGCTCGCGCGCCTGCCCGGCCCGCTCGCACTGGGCTCGGACACGCCGGCCGAGATCCGCTGGACGGGCGGCGGCTCGGCGGCCAACACGGCTTGCTGGCTCGCTGCCGACGGCGTCGCAGTGAGTTTCGTCGGACGGGTCGGGGCGGACGTTCCCGGGCGGGCCGCCGTGGACGCCCTGGCCAAGGCGGGAGTACGCACGAGTGTCTCGGTCGACCCTGAGTTGCCGACCGGTACGTGCATCGTGCTCGTGGATGCAGGCGGTGAGCGGACCATGGTGCCGTCGACCGGTGCGAACGCGGCACTGTCGCCGCATGACGTCGACGCCGTGCCGCTCGATGCCGGCAGCCATCTGCATGTGTCGGGCTACGCGCTGTTCGGCGGAGCCCGCACTGCTGCGTTGCATGCGATGGACCGCGCCCGGGCCGGTGGCGCGACGATCTCACTGGGCGCCGCCTCGGCAGCACCGCTGCACACCATCGGCGGGTCGAGCTTTCTGGACTGGGCGGCAGGCGCCACCGTCTTCGCGAACCGCGACGAGGCCGAGGTGCTCGTCGGTGGAGCCGACGGGGCCGAACAGGCTCGCCGCATCGCGGGGCGCAGCGGGTCAGCCGTCGTGACCGGCGGCGAGCGGAGCGCGGCGTGGTCGGACGGCTCGGCCGTCATCGAGGTCGCGGCCGAGCCGGTAGCGGTGCTCGACTCGACCGGCGCCGGCGACGCGTTCGCCGCCGGCTACCTGGCGGCGCGCGCGGGCGGGGCGGATCCCGCGGGCGCGCTGGCCGCGGGGCACCGGCTCGCGGCGCGTGCCTGCTCCGTCCTCGGCGGGCGTCCCGGCTGACCGCCTCTGATCGCCGCAGCGCTCAACGCGCGACCTCGGCACCGGCCGGCCCGTTCGCGCCGCCGGGTGCTGCTCCCTCGGCGAGCCCACCGGGCAGCGGCACACCCACGCGCGGCGGCCGCGCTCCGCGGCGGACACGGATCCATCGCTCGAGCCGTCCGGCGAGCACGCTCAACAGGAAGTTCAGCGCGACGTAGAGCAGCGCGATCACGGTGTAGGTGGCGACCGAGTTCGAGAAGTTCGCGGTCAGCGTGTTCGCCTGCCGCATCAGGTCGACGTACCCCACGAGCTGGCCGCCGAGCGCGGTGTCCTTCAGCACGACGACGAGTTGGCTGATGACCGCGGGCAGCATCATGGTGACCGCTTGGGGCAGCAGCACGAACCGCATCATCTGGCCCTTGCGCATGCCGATGGCCATGGCGGCTTCGCCCTGCCCGCGCGAGAGCGAAAGGACCCCCGCCCGGAAGATCTCGCACAGTACCGACGCGTTGTACAACACGAGGCCGGTGACGACCGCGAACAGCGGCCGGCTGTCGGAACCGACCTGCGTGTAGGTGAAGTAGAAGGCCTGCGCGAAGAACATGAGCAGCAGCACGGGGATGGCCCGGAAGAACTCCACGACCACGGTTGCGGGCCAACGCAGCCACGCATGGTCGGACAGCCGGCCCAGGGCGAGCAGCACGCCGAGCGGGAGTGCGAACACCATGCTCAGCGCGGCCGCCTTCACGGTGCCGAGGAGGCCGGGAAGCAGGAAGTTGCGCCATACGTCCGCGGTGGCGAACGGGTGCCACTTCGCGCTGTCGAGTTCGTGCTTGCCGCCGAGCGTCGCGAGCACCCACCAGAGCGCCGCGACCACCGCGAGGGCGAAGGCGGCCGACCAGAGCGCATTGCGACGACGCGCCCGCGGGCCTGGATGGTCGAACAACACCGATGTGGTCACCGCCGCACCGCCACCCGCCGAGCCAGCCAGCCCAGAAGCAGTCCGGTCGGCAGGGTGAGGACAAGGAAGCCGAGCGCGAACAGCGTGAAGACGCTCACCAGCGCGTTCGATTCGTTCTCGGTCATCTCGCTCATCAGCAACGCTGCCTCACCCACCCCGATGGTCGACGCGATGGTGGTGTTCTTGGTGAGGGCGATCAGCACGCTCGCCAATGGGCCGACGACAGACCGCAGGGCCTGAGGCAGAACCACGATGCGCAGGACCTGGGAGAAGCGCAGACCGAGCGCGCGTGCCGCTTCAGCCTGGCCCGGAGGGACGGTGTTGATGCCGGAGCGAACGGCCTCACACACGAACGTCGACGTGTAGACGACGAAACCCAGCACGGCCAGCCGGAAGTTGTTGTCCGTGATGAACGTGAACGACGCCCGGTTGGCGAGGACCAGACCCAGCTTGTTGGACACGACGACAGACATCGCCACGATGATCAAGGTCAGCGGTGTGTTGCGGAAAACGTTGACGTACACCGTGCCGAAACCCCGCATGAGTGGCACCGGACTCACCCGCATCCCGGCCAGGATCGTGCCCCAGACGAGCGAACCCACCCCCGCGAAGAAAGTGAGCTGGACGGTGACCCAGAAGGCACCGAACAGGTCGTAGCGTCCGCCGGACAGGAAGGAAAAGTTCACCCGGTCCTCCATTCGTCGACTGCCGCGGGTTGGCAGCGGCGGCGGGCGCACGGAGCGCCGCGCCGCCGCCACGTTGTCATTCGGTGATCGCCGGCGGACTCGGGATCTTGTAACCGGCCGGGCCGAGGTTCTTCTCGAGCGAGGCCTGCCACGCGCCGTCGGACTCCATCTTCCTGATCGCAGTATCGATCTGTGCCTTCAGGTCCGTCGAACCCTTCTTCAGGCCCACGCCGTAGTTCTCGTCCGAGAAGCCCTTGCCGACCACTCGAAGCTGGCCGGGGTGCTGCGCGGCGTACCCGGCCAGGATGGTGTCGTCCGTGGTCACGGCGTCGACAGCGCCCGAGATAAGTGCGTCGACACAGTCGGAGTACGTCCCGTACTCCTGCAGCTGGACGCCCTTCGCGTAGTTGTCCTTGACCTTCTGCGCCGACGTCGAGCCCTTGACGGAGCACAGCTTCTTGTTGCCGCTGAGCGACTCGGGACCGGTGATCGTGGTGTTGTCCGACTTCACGAGCAGGTCCTGGTGGGCCACGAAGTACGGACCCGCGAAGTCGACCTTCTGCTTGCGCGCATCGGTGATCGAGTAGGTGGCGACGATGAAGTCGACGTCTCCGTGCTCGAGGAACGTCTCGCGATCGGCGGACTTCGCCTCTTTGAAGGTGATGCTGGCGTCGTTCGCCCCTAGCTGCTTGGCGATGTACTTCGCGACGTCGACGTCAAACCCGCTGAACGTGCCGTCCGGATTCTTCTTGCCGAGGCCCGGCTGGTCGAACTTGATCCCGACGACCAACTTCTTGCCGGACTGCACCTTGTCGGTGACGGACGTGCCGGACGTGCCGCTGCTACTACACGCGGCCAGCGAGCCGGCGAGCACTGCGATTGCAGCGATACCGGTCGCGACGGAGCGCTTTCTCATTGGGTGTTCCTTTCGGTTGCTAGCTGGTGACGGCGGCAGCTAGTGGCTGAGGATCTTGGACAGGAAATCGCGGGCGCGCCCGGAGCGCGGGTTGTCGAAGAACTCGTCGGGCGTGGCGTCCTCGACGATCTCGCCGTCGGCCATGAACACGACGCGGTCGGCGACCTTGCGCGCGAACCCCATCTCATGGGTGACGCAGAGCATGGTCATGCCGTCACGCGCGAGCGCGGACATGACGTCGAGCACCTCCTGCACCATCTCGGGATCGAGCGCGGACGTGGGCTCGTCGAAGAGCAGGACGAGCGGTTTCATCGCCAGCGCACGCGCGATTGCCACGCGTTGCTGTTGGCCGCCCGAAAGCTGCGCGGGCAACTTGTGGAGATGCTCGGAGATGCCGACGCGGTCAAGGAGTGACTCGGCCAGGGCCTGGGCCTCGCTGCGCTTCATCCCGCGCACCTTCACCGGCCCGAGTGTCACGTTCTCGAGGACGGTCTTGTGGGCGAAGAGGTTGAACGACTGGAAGACCATGCCGACCTCGGACCGCAGCTGAGCCAGCCGCTTGCCCTCGACGGGGAGCTCGGCCCCGTCGATGCGGATGGTTCCGGCCTCGATGGGCTCGAGGCGATTGATCACCCGGCACAACGTCGACTTTCCGGAGCCGGAGGGGCCGATCACCACGACCACTTCACCGCGGCCTACCGTCAGGCTCACCTTGCGTAGGACGTGCACGGCGCCGAAGTGCTTGTCGACGTTCTCGAGCACGATCAGCGGGTCGGCCACCGGCAGCTCCTCGTCGGGTCGAGCACGCGTCGCGCGCTCCGATCAGGTGGCCGAACGCTAGGTTTTCCGGCGAGCCGTTCGGCGAAAGCTGAGCCAGGTTTGAGGTTGATCGGCGAGTCAGCGCGGCGTTGCCGCCGCTGCTAGCGTGTCGGCCAGCATGCGCTTGCTGTTGATCGAAGACGACGACCGCGTAGCGAGCGCACTGAGCGACGTTCTGGGACGGCATGGCTTCGCGGTGCGCCGCGCGGACGGTTTCGCGCGCGCTGTCGAGCTGCTCGACGACGAGATCGAGGTCGCCCTGCTGGACCTCGGCTTGCCCGACGGCGATGGCTTCGGGCTCTGCCGCGCGATCCGCGCGGCGGGCGACGTGCCGATCATCATCACCTCGGCGCGCGCCGATCTGCGCTCCCGCATCCACGGGCTGCACGTCGGGGCCGACGACTACCTCGTCAAGCCGTATGCCGTCACCGAGTTGATCGCGCGTATCCACGCAGTCGTGCGCCGAGGCGCCCGGTCGGCCGCCGCGGGCGAGTCCGGACCTGCGCAGGTGACCGTGCGCGGCCTGTGCATCGACCCCGGTCGTGGGTCCGTCAGCCGCGACGGTGCGACGGTAGCTCTCACCCGCAAGGAGTTCGGCATTCTCGAGGCGCTCGCCCGTCGGCCGGGCCTGGTAGTGCGGCGCGAGCAGTTGCTCAGCCAGGTGTGGGGATCCACCTGGATGGGCGATCAGCACACCCTGGACGTTCACGTGGCCGCCGTGCGCGCGAAGTGCCGGGACCGGCGCGTCATCGAAACCGTCCGGGGCATCGGGTATCGCCTCGGCGGCGAACGCCGGCGGGACTAGCGGACACGGGGATGCGCGCGCGACTGATCGTCCTGCTCACCGTGCTGTCGGCGAGCGCGTTGCTCGCGCTGGGCGTCCCTCTCGGCGCGACGATCCGCGCTTCCTACACCCACGACATGGTCATCGACCGGCTCGACGACACGACCCGGCTCGCGGCCGCGGCCGCGCTCGCCGACGCGAACGGCCGGCTGGAGAGTGTGCTCGGCGAGCTGGACCGGTACCACTCGATCTACGGGATCGGCGCCCTGGTGCTCGACGGGGTCGGGCGGGTGCGGCTGTCCTCCGCCGACTCGTCGCTGCCTGAGGATGCCGAGAGTGCCCGACGGGTCTCCGACGCGCTGGGCGGGCGACGCACCGATCACGTTCCCGCGCAGTGGCCCTGGGATCCGCGCCCGATGGTCGTGGCGGTACCGATCACCCGCGGCGGTGATGTGGTCGGCGTGATGGTGACCGTCTCCCCCACGGACCGGCTGTCCCATCGCGTTCTGGTGCAGTGGGCCGTGCTCGGCGCGGTGGGGTGCGCATTGCTCGTCGCGTGCGCCTTCGCCGCCGACCGGCTGGCGCGCTGGGTGCTGCGGCCCGTCCAGGTCCTCGCTCGCGCCACGGACGAGGTGGCGACGGGGCGGCTGGCCGCTCGGGTGGCGGCCGCTGCCGGGCCGCCGGAACTACGGCGCCTCGCGACGTCGTTCAACACGATGGCCGACTACGTCCAGAGCGCATCGGAGCACCAGCGCGCGTTCGTCGCCGATGCCTCCCACCAGCTGCGCAATCCGCTCGCGGCGTTGCTGATCAGGCTCGACGACGTCGCGGACCGCGCCGGTCCGGGGCTGGAGAACGACGCCCGACGCGCCATGGACGAGGGCAAGCGGCTCGCCGGCATCCTCGAGCGGCTGCTGGAACTCGCCAGATCGGAGCAGTCGGCCGCCGAGATCGCCACACAGCCGGTCGAGCCGGTCGTGGCGGAGCGGGTCTCGGCGTGGTCGCCCATCGCGAGGTCGCGTCGAATCTCGATGCACGTCGAGCAGCAGCCCGGCCTGCGTGCGTCGATGGACGCGATCGCGGTCGCCGGCGCGCTCGACGTCCTGCTCGACAATGCGCTGAAGTTCTCGCCGGAGTCGAGCCGCATCACTGTGACTACGGCCAGGACCGCCGGGCAGGTCGTCATCTCGGTCCGCGACGAGGGCCCCGGCCTCACGCCTGACGAGCTGCCTCGTGCGGGCGACCGGTTCTGGCGCAGCCGCACCCAGCAGAACGTCGCGGGGTACGGCCTCGGTCTGAGCATCGCGAGAGCACTGCTCGAACCCGGTCAAGGGCGGCTGGAGATCGTCGCCCCCGAGCGCGGTGGCCTCGACGTCCGGCTGGTGTTGCCCGCCGTCACCGCTTCGAATGCCGGTACCAGCTGACGGCACCGGGATGCAGCGGAAGCGGACCCGTATCGATGGCACTGCCCTTGTTCATTGCGTTGACCGCAGGCACCACCTGCGCGATGGCCGGCTGGTAGCGGAACAGCGTGTCGGTGAGGAACTCGACGATGTCATCGCGCACCGCCCGGCCACACACGATGACGTTCGCGACGGCGATGGTGTCGAGGGCGCGCGTGTCACCGTAGCTGCCCGCCGGAATCGTGGCCGCGCGGTAGAGCTGCCCGTAGTCGGCACTCATCGCGTCGACGAATGCCCCGAGCGGGACGAGTTCGGCGCGCCCGCTACTCACCAACTGGGCAACCGCCGGAGTGGGCACCCCACCGGACCAGAAGAACCCGTCGATCCGCCCGGCCGTGAGCGCGGCAACCGAGTCGTCGAACCCCAGCGCGAGCGTGTGCACGGCCGCCTCGGGGATGCGCGCAACCCGGAGCAGGCGGCTGGAGATCAGCCGGACGCCCGACCCGTCCGCACCCAGCGAGAGGCTTCGGCCGCGGATGTCGGCCAGTGCCGAGATGCCGCTGTCGGCGCGCACCACGAGCTGGACGTAGCCGTCATAGACGCGGGCGACCGCCGCGATGTCTTCCGGTCGGTAGAAGGGCCGCTCCCCGGCAACTGCCAGGGCGGCGGCGTCACCTGCCGCGATGCCGCAGTCGGCCGTGCCGCCGGCGACTCGTTCCAGGTTCTGCACCGACCCGTCACTCGCCTCGACGGTGACTGTGAGGTGGCGGTCCCGCGCACGTAGATGTGCGGCCAGCTGGTCGAGGAAGGCGTAGTACACGCCGCGCGTCGCGCCCGCCGTCAGCCGTAGCGCACCCGAGGGGGGCCGCCCGGCCGTACCCGCGGCGAGGTAGACGGTGCCGATGACGGCTGACAGCACCAGGAGTAGCGCCGCCGGCCCGCAGGCACGTCGCAGCGGGCCGCGATTCATATGATGAGTCTAGGCACCCATCGCGCTCACCGGTGATACGTCAGTGCCCCTGCCGTCAGGCTGATCGAGACTCCGCCGGCGCCTGGCTGGACGCTGCGGACGTGCACCCCGAACGGCAGACCGCTCAGCGGGACGGACTGGCCGAACAGCTTCGCGAAGTAGCTCGTCGCCGCCGCGGGCACCGCCTGCCCGCCTACCGTCACCTGCGGGTCCACGAAGGTGAGTGAGTCTCCTGAAACCCGCAGGGCTGCGGTCGCGGTCGCCTCGACAGGCAGGCCGGGGACCACGTCCGCACCGACCGCGAGCCGCACCCGGCCGTTCCCGGCATAGGCCGCCGTGGCACCGAGGGTCTGGGACAGGTCACCGTAGGTGACCAGCGCCGTGGCGGTGCTGGATCGGGAGGTGCCGCCGGAGAAGTCACGGTTCACGTGCACCTGGTGCAGAGTCACGTCGAGACGGGACACCCTCAGCCGGACTCCGTTGCTGCTCAGCGTGATGTCGCGGGCGGTGACCTTGATCCGCCCGAAATTGCTGCTCACCGCCTGGGTGAGGAACGGGAAACCCTCGATCGTGACATCGGGACGTTCGCTGAGGTGCTCCGAGTGTTGCAGGGCGGTGGCGGCGGTGCGCCCGGCGATGGCTGCGCCGGCGCGGTCGGCAACAAGCAGCAGGACCAGCAGCACGAGCAGGGCGATAAGCACGCCGCGCCAGCGCCGGTGGCTGCGCCGGCGCACCGGTGATGACGTTGTCACCCTCCGATAATGCCCGGCCGTCCGGCCCGGTCGGCACAATGCCCTCGTGGTCTCAGCAATTCACCCAGTCACAGCAGAGCGGATCGCTCGGCACGGGTTCGTCGACCGCGCCGCGGCCGACACCGCTGCCGGGGCTCGGCGCACGACGGCGATCCAGGCCCAGGACCCGATCCAGTCGCGGTTGGGCATCCGCTCGCGGTCGGCCGCTGCAACCGAGATCGACGTCCTGGCGGCCATCGAGCCCGACCGCACGGTCGTTCGCACCTGGCTGATGCGGGCGACCATCCATCTGGTCGCCGCCGATGACGTGCGCTGGCTGACGCACGCCGTGGGACCGTCGTTCGCCCGCCGGTTCCGCAAGCGGTGGCTCGACATCGGGTTGACTCCCGAGGTGCTCGCCCGCACGGTCGACGCGATGCCCGACGTCCTGGCCAACGGCCCGCGCACCCGGCGCGAGATCGTCGAGGGCCTGGAGAACAGCGGCGTCTCGTTCGACATGACCGATCCGCAGGCCCCGACCCACGTCCTCGCGCATGCGTCAGGCCTCGGACTGCTCTGCCGCGGTCCGGAGCGAGGACGCGACAGCACCTTCGTGTTGCTGGATGACTGGCTGCCCCGCGCCGCGGCCGGCCCGCGCGGCGACGACGCCCTGGCCGAACTCGCCAGGCGCTACTTCGCGGCCTTCTCCCCCGCCACGGTCGCGGACTTCGCCACGTGGTCGGGACTGCCCTCCGCCCGCGCCGTGCAGCTGATCCGCGACGAACTGGAGCCAGCCGATGTCGGTGGCCGGCCGGGCTTCCGCGCCAAGCAGGGGGGCGAGGCGGCCCCGGCCACCGACTGCGTGCGACTGGTGGCGGGCTTCGACAACTACCTGGTCGGCTACCGGCACCGCGAGCTGCTGATCGCCGACGAGCACCGCGCGGCGGTGTACGTGGGCGGCGTGATCAAGCCGACGGTGCTCGTCGACGGGCGCATCGTCGCGACGTGGCGGCTGAGCCGCTCGCAGGAGGCCGCGACCGTGACGGTCCTGCCGCTCGTGCCACTCGCCGGGGCGGTGCGCGACGCGATCGCCGAAGAGGTGGCCGACCTCGGCCGCTTCGTCGCGCAACCTGCCCGCCTCTCGATCGGGTGAGCTCAGCGCCCCACGCCGGCGGCGTCCATGCCCCGCAATTCCTTCTTCAGCTCGGTGATCTCGTCGCGCAGCCGCGCCGCGACCTCGAACTGCAGCTCGCGGGCAGCCCCCATCATCTGGTCGTTGAGCTGCTGGATCAGGTCCGCGAGCTCGGCCCGCGGCATGCTGCTGACGTCCAGGCCGCCGCGGGCGTGGGCCCCGACACCCACTACGCCGGGCGAGACGCCACGGCCGCCGCGGCCCGGCACTGCCGACTTGCCGCGCGACTGCGACCGGCCCGAGCCGCCGATGCTGGTGAGCATCTCGTCGGTGTCGGCGGCCTCGCGCGACAGCATGTCGGTGATGTCGGCGATCCGCTTGCGCAGCGGCTGCGGGTCGATGCCGTGCTCGACGTTGTACGCGACCTGCTTCTCGCGGCGGCGGTTCGTCTCGTCGATGGCCTTGTGCATCGACGGCGTGACGCTGTCGGCGTACATGTGCACCTGACCGGACACGTTGCGAGCCGCGCGCCCGATCGTCTGGATCAGCGAGGTGCCCGAACGCAGGAAACCTTCCTTGTCGGCGTCGAGGATCGACACGAGCGACACCTCGGGCAGGTCGAGGCCCTCGCGGAGCAGGTTGATGCCGACGAGCACGTCGAACTCGCCCAGGCGTAGCTCGCGAAGCAACTCGACCCGGCGCAGCGTGTCGACCTCGGAGTGCAGGTACCGCACCCGGATGCCCAGTTCGAGCAGGTAGTCGGTGAGGTCCTCTGACATCTTCTTCGTGAGGGTGGTGACCAGGACCCGTTCGTTGCGATCGGCCCGTTCGCGGATCTCGTGCACGAGGTCGTCGATCTGGCCCTTGGTGGGCTTGACGACCACCTCGGGGTCGATCAGCCCCGTCGGGCGGATGACCTGCTCGACGAACTCGCCGCCGGTGCGGCCCAGCTCGTAGGAACCCGGCGTGGCCGAGAGGTAGACGGTCTGGCCGATGCGTTCGACGAATTCCTCGAACTTCAGTGGCCTGTTGTCCATCGCCGACGGCAGCCGGAAGCCGTGCTCGACCAGGGTGCGCTTGCGAGACATGTCACCCTCGTACATGCCGCCGGTCTGCGGGATCGTGTTGTGCGACTCGTCGACGACGAGCAGGAAGTCCTCGGGGAAGTAGTCGAGCAGGCAGTTCGGCGCGCTGCCCCGCTCGCGGCCGTCGATGTGCAGCGAGTAGTTCTCGATCCCCGAGCAGAAGCCGACCTGCCGCATCATCTCGATGTCGTAGCTCGTACGCATGCGCAGCCGCTGGGCCTCGAGCAGCTTGTTCTGCGCCTCCAGCTCGGCCAGCCGCTGCTCGAGTTCCTTCTCGATGCCGCGGATGGCTCGCTCCATCCGCTCAGGGCCGGCGGCGTAGTGCGTGGCCGGGAACACGAACACTTCCTCGACCTCGCGGACGACCTCGCCGGTGAGCGGGTGCAGGTAGTACAGCCGCTCGATCTCGTCGCCGAACATCTCGACCCGGATCGCCAGCTCTTCATAGACCGGGAAGATCTCGACGGTGTCGCCGCGCACCCGGAAGGTGCCGCGGGTGAAGGACAGGTCGTTGCGCGCGTACTGGACGTCGACGAGGTTGCGCAGGATGCGGTCCCGCTCGATGTGCTGGCCGATGCGCAACCGGACGGAGCGGTCGACGTACTCCTGCGGGGTGCCCAAGCCGTAGATGCACGAGACGGTGGCCACCACCACGACGTCGCGCCGGGTGAGCAGCGACATGGTGGCCGAGTGCCGCAGCCGCTCGACCTCGGAGTTGATCGAGCTGTCCTTCTCGATGTAGGTGTCGGTCTGCGGGACGTACGCCTCGGGCTGGTAGTAGTCGTAGTAGCTCACGAAGTACTCGACGGCGTTGTTGGGCAGCATTTCGCGCAGCTCATTGGCGAGCTGGGCGGCCAGCGTCTTGTTGGGCGCCATGACCAGGGTCGGGCGCTGCAGCCGCTCGATGAGCCAGGCAGCCGTCGCCGACTTGCCGGTGCCGGTAGCCCCCATGAGGACCACGTTCTTCTCGCCGGCGCGGATCCGGCGCTCGAGCTCGGCGATCGCCGTTGGCTGGTCGCCGGAGGGTTCGAAGTCGCTGATGACCTCGAACTTGCCGCTGGAGGGGGCGATGTCGGTGCGTACCCGCATGCCCCCACGGTACGAGGTCGGTATGACATGCCTCCTGTCTGTCATTCCGGTGTGCTGGGTAGGAAGTAGCCGGTAACACCGCTCTGGCACGGTGGAGTGCCGGTACCGCCACCGAACAGGGAGACCGAGACATGGACATCTGGCCTGGACGCCCGTACCCCCTAGGCGCCACCTACGACGGCTCGGGAACCAACTTCGCCCTCTTCAGCGAGGTCGCCGAGCGCGTCGAGCTGTGCCTGTTCGACGACGGCACCGAGACGCGGGTCGAACTCCCGGAGGTCGACGGCTTCGTCTGGCACGCCTTCCTGCCCGGAATCGAGCCCGGACAGCGCTACGGGTACCGCGTGCATGGTCCGTGGGACCCGGCCAAGGGGCTGCTCTGCAACCCTTCGAAGCTGCTGCTCGACCCTTACGCCAAGGCCATCGACGGCCGCATCGACTGGGACGAGTCGCTGTTCAGCTACCACTGGGGCGACCCCGACAGCTTCAACGACGAGGACTCCGCGGCGCACATGCCCAAGTGCGTCGTGATCAACCCGTTCTTCGACTGGGGTGTGGACCGGCCGCCGCAGCACTCGTACGCGCAACTCGTCGTCTACGAGGCCCACGTCAAGGGCATGACCGAGCGGCACCCGGACATCCCCGAGAACCTCAGGGGCACGTACGCGGGCCTCGCGCATCCCGTCATGATCGATTACCTCAAGGACCTCGGGGCGACGGCGATCGAGCTGATGCCGGTGCACCACTTCGCCAACGACGCGACGCTCGTCGACAAGGGGCTGTCCAACTACTGGGGCTACAACAGCGTCGGCTTCCTCGCCCCAGACTTCAAATACGCGGCAAGCACCTCGCCCGGCGCCCAGGTGCAGGAGTTCAAGACGATGGTGCGCGCCCTGCACGAGGCGGGCATCGAGGTGATCCTCGACGTCGTCTACAACCACACCGCCGAGGGCAACCACCTCGGGCCGACGCTGTCGTTCCGAGGCATCGACAACCCGGCGTACTACCGGCTCGTCGAGGACGACCCGAAGTACTACATGGACTACACGGGTACCGGCAACACCCTGAACGTGCGGCACCCCCACACCCTTCAGTTGATCATGGACTCGTTGCGCTACTGGGTCATCGAGATGCACGTCGACGGCTTCCGGTTCGACCTCGCGGCGACGCTCGCGCGCGAGTTCTACGACGTCGACCGCCTCTCGAGCTTCTTCGAACTCGTGCAGCAGGATCCGATCGTGAGCCAGGTCAAGCTGATCGCCGAGCCGTGGGACGTCGGGCCGGGCGGGTACCAGGTTGGCAACTTCCCCCCGCAGTGGACCGAGTGGAACGGCAAGTACCGCGACACCGTCCGCGACTTCTGGCGTGGCGAACCGGCGACCATCGGCGAGTTCGCCGCGCGGATCACCGGCTCGGCCGACCTCTACGAGACGTCGGGTCGCCGGCCGGTCGCGTCCATCAACTTCGTCACCGCGCACGACGGCTTCACGCTGCGCGACCTGGTGTCGTACAACGAGAAGCACAACGAGGCCAACGGTGACGACAACAGCGACGGTGAGAGCCACAACCGTTCGTGGAACTGCGGTGCCGAGGGTCCGAGCGACGACCCAGTCGTCCTCGAACTGCGGGCGCAGCAGCAGCGCAACTTCATTGCCACCCTGCTGCTCTCGCAGGGCGTGCCGATGATCTCCCACGGTGACGAGATCGGGCGCACCCAACAGGGCAACAACAACGGCTACTGCCAGGACAACGCGCTCACCTGGATGAACTGGAGCGACGTCGACGAAGGGTTGCTCCAGTTCACCCGCCGCGTCGCCCGGTTGCGACACGAGCACCCGATCTTCCGGCGGCGGCGCTTCTTCGAGGGGCGCCCGGTGCGCCGTCGTGGCAAGGAGACGCTGCCCGACATCGAGTGGTTCACGCCCGAAGGTCGGGAGATGACCGAGGAGGACTGGGACTCGGGTTTCGGCCGCTCCATCGGCGTGTACCTCAACGGCCTCGGCATCGCCGAACGCGACGGTCGCGGCGAACGGGTGGTCGATGACTCGTTCCTGCTGTTCTTCAACGCACACGACGACAAGATCGACTTCCGGATGCCGGACGCCAACTACGCCGGGTCGTGGCAGGTCGAGGTCGACACCCAGATCGGCACCGAACGCGAAGGCACCCTCGTGCAGCCCGCGACGGTCGTCAGTGTCGGGCCCCGCTCGATGATCGTCCTGCGGAGTGCGGGCTAGTGGCCGTCCCTTCCTCCACGGTCCGGCTGCAGGTCCGCGCGTCGTTCGACCTCGATGCCGCTGCGGCGGTGTGCGGGTACCTGGCATCGCTCGGCACCGGGGCGGCGTACCTGTCACCGTTGCTGCCGTCGGCGGCCGGGTCCGAACACGGGTACGACGTGGTCGCCTTCGACACGGTCGACGCCGCTCGGGGCGGGTCGCGGGGCTGGTCCCACCTGGTGACGGCCGCCCGCGAGCACGGCCTCGACGTCGTGGTCGACATCGTCCCGAACCACACCGGTGTCGCCGACGCGGCCGAGAACCCCGCATGGTGGGACGTCCTGCGGCTGGGGCAGGCCTCGCCGTACGCGTCGTGGTTCGACATCGACTGGACGCCGGGCAAGGTGCTGTTGCCCGTCCTCGGCGACGAGTTCAGCCCGGACGAGCTGACGATCCAGGACGGGGAGCTGCGGTACTACGAACACCGGTTCCCGATCAGCCCGGGTTCCGGACCGCTCGCCGGGGAGTCGGCCACCGACGTGCTCGAGCGGCAGCACTATCGGCTGGCGAACTTCCGGCTCGCCGACACCGAGCAGAACTACCGGCGCTTCTTCGCGGTCACGACGCTCGCCGGGTTGCGGGTGGAGGACCCAGCGGTCTTCGACGCCACCCACGCCGAGATCCTGCGCTGGGTCGAGCGCGATGGCATCGCCGGGCTGCGGGTCGATCACCCGGACGGGTTGGTCGACCCGTCCGAGTACCTGGCCCGGCTGCGGGAGCTCGCCGGCCCGGACTCGTGGATCACCGTCGAGAAGATCCTCGAACCGGGCGAGGAGCTTCCTCCGGAGTGGCCCGTGGACGGCACCACCGGGTACGACGCGCTCACCGAGGTGAACAACGCCTTCGTCGATCCCGACGGCGAGGCGCCGCTCGACGCGCTCTACCGCGAGCTGACCGGCGACGACGCCGGCCTGCACGAGCACGTCAGGCGGGGCAAGGAGCTCGCTGTCAACACGATCCTGCGGGCCGAGGTGAACCGGCTGGCCCGGCTCGTCCCTGGCGTCGAGCGGGCCGACGAGGCCCTCGCCGCCCTGCTCGTCGCCTTCCCCGTGTACCGCTCGTACCTGCCGATTGGGGCCGAGCACCTCGCGCAGGCGATGGAGACCGCACGCTCGGCACGTCCCGACCTCGCCGATGCGATCGCCTCGCTGACACCACGCCTGACCGATCCCGCGGACGAGCTGTGCCGGCGCTTCCAGCAGCAATCGGGTGCGGTGATGGCGAAAGGCGTCGAAGACACCGCCTACTACCGGTACACGCGGTTCATCGCGCTCAACGAGGTCGGCGGCGACCCGTCGACTTTCGGCACGCCACCCGACCACTTCCACGCGGCGCAGGCGCGCCGGCAGGAAGTCGCCCCGCGCAGCATGACCACGCTGTCGACGCACGACACCAAGCGCGGAGAGGACGTCCGCGCGCGGCTAGCCGTGCTGGCCGAGGTCCACGACGAGTGGGCGGAGCTGGTTCGACGGCTCATGCGCCGCGCACCGATCCGCGACCCGAGCTTCGCCTACCTGCTGTGGCAGACGTTCGCCGGCGCCGGGCTCGTCGAACGCGAGCGAATGCATGCGTACGCCGAGAAGGCCATGCGCGAGGCGGCGCAGAGCACGACCTGGATCGACCCCGACGCGCGGTTCGAGGCCACGGTGCAGGCCGCGGTCGACGCGGCGTACGACGACGCCGCCGTGGGCGAGCCGCTGCGGGCGTTCGTCGCGCGGATCACGCCGTACGGCTGGTCGAACTCGCTCGGGCAGAAGCTGGTTCAGCTGACGATGCCTGGCGTGCCAGACGTCTACCAGGGCACCGAGTTCTGGGACGATTCGCTCGTCGATCCCGACAATCGCCGCTCGGTCGACTTCAGCGTGCGCGCCGCGGCCCTCGCCGAGCTCGATTTCGCTGCGGACGCACCGCCGGTCGACGCCAGCGGCCGGGCCAAGCTCTGGGTGGTCTCGCGGGCGCTGCGGCTGCGGCGGGACGAACCGCAACGGTTCGGGTCGTACACGCCGCTGCAGGCGGACGGCCGTGCGGCGGATCACGTTCTCGCGTTCGACCGCGGCGGCGCGCTCACCGTCGCGACGCGGCTGCCGGTCCGGCTCGAGCGCGCCGGTGGATGGCAGGACACGACGCTCGAGCTGGGGGCCGGGGCGACCGACGTGCTCACGGGACGGGCGTTCGGCGCCAAGGCCGAGGTGGCCGACGTGCTGTCGCGGTACCCGGTGGCGCTGCTGGCACGCTGAGCGCGTCAGTTCGGTGGCTGCAAGCGAACCCGTTGGGCGTCGATGTCGAAGTCCGGCTGCGGCCACCGCGGATCGAGCTCGGTCATGGTCTCGAGCAGCAGCCGGGCGACCGCCCAGTTGCGATACGGCTTGGAGTCGGCGGGTACGACGTACCACGGCGCCGCCGCAGTGTTGCATCGTTCGAGCGCGGCCTCGTACGCGATCATGTACTCCGACCAATGCCTGCGCTCGTCGACGTCCACGGGGTTGAACTTCCACCGCTTCTCGGGGTCGTCCAGCCGGGCGAGCAGCCGCTCGCGCTGGGTGTCGTAGGAGATGTTCAGGAAACACTTGACGATCGTCGTCCCGGCCGCGGCGATCTCGGCCTCGAAGGCATTGATCTCGTCGTAGCGCGACTCCCATTCGGCCGGCGGCACGAGCTCGTGCACCCGGACGATCAGGACGTCCTCATAGTGAGACCGGTCGAACACCCCGACGGTTCCCGCCGGGGGGAGCTGCCGCCGGATCCGCCAGAGGAAGTGGTGCTTGCGCTCCTCCTCGGTCGGTGCCTTGAACGCGTGGTACCGCACGCCCGAGGGCCGCATCGTGCGCACGACGTGGTCGGTCGTGCCGCCCTTGCCCGAGGTGTCCATGCCTTGAAGGACGAGCAGCACGCGGCGGCTGCTACCGGCGTTGGCCTCGGCGAACAGCCGTTCCTGCAGGTCGGCGAGCTCATCTGCCTCGCTATCGGTGAGCCTGACCTTGCCCTTCTTCGACGGCGCGAGCGGCATCGTGTCCGTCGCGTAACCGGCGAGCGGCACCGGCCCCGGTGGGACCCGCAGCACATCGCGCAGGGACTGTTTCACCCTTCCGACCCTAGGGCAGGGTGGACGTCGTGACGGCGATACGAGTGTGGGCACCGGATGTCGACCGCATGGCGGTGCAGACGTCCGAGGCGACCACCGCACTGGAGGCGGCCGACGAGGGCTGGTGGACCGGGCCGGAGCTCGAGACCGGCACCGACTACGCCTTCCTTCTCGGCGACGACCCCGAACCCGTGCCCGACCCCGCGTCGCGCTGGCAGCCCGACGGGGTCCACGGCCGCAGCCGCGTCTACGACCAGGGCCGATACGTGTGGCAGGACGCCTCGTGGCGGGGACGGGACCTGCTCGGCGCGATCGTCTACGAGCTGCACGTGGGCACATTCACGCCCGGAGCGACCTTCGAGAGCGCCATCGAGCGGCTAGACCATCTGGTACAGCTCGGCGTCACCCATGTCGAGCTGCTGCCGGTGAACGACTTCAACGGCGTCTGGAACTGGGGCTACGACGGGGTGCTCTGGTACGCGGTGCACGAGGCGTACGGCGGCCCCGACGGAATGAAACGGTTCGTCGACGCCTGCCACGCGCGCGGGCTGGCCGTCGTCCTCGACGTCGTCTACAACCACCTCGGCCCGTCCGGCAACTACCTGCCCCGCTTCGGCCCGTATCTGAAGTCGGGGCGCAACACGTGGGGCGACCTGGTCAACGTGGAGGAGCCGGCGGTGCGCCGGTTCATCATCGAGAACGCGCTCATGTGGCTTCGCGACTTCCACGTCGACGCGTTGCGGCTGGACGCGGTGCACGCCCTCGTCGACGCGTCCCCCACGCACGTACTCGCCGAGCTGGCGTCGGAGGTCGAGGCGCTGGCTGCAGCGGCCGGCCGCCCGCTCGTCTTGATCGCCGAGTCGGACCTGAACGACCCGGTCATGATCGGCCCGCGGCCGGCCGGCTACGGCCTGACGGCGCAATGGGACGACGACGTGCACCACGCCCTGCACTCGCTGCTCACCGGCGAGACCCAGGGCTACTACTGCGACTTCGGGTCGCTGTCGGTGCTTGCCAAGGTCATGACGTCGGCGTTCTTCCACGACGGGACGTACTCGACGTTCCGGGGCCGCAGCCACGGCAAGCCGGTCGACCGCGAACACACTCCGGGGTACCGCTTCGTCGTCTGCCTGCAGAACCACGACCAGGTCGGCAACCGGGCGGTCGGCAACCGCCTGCCCGAGCTCACCTCGCCGGGGTTGCTCCGGGTCGGCGCGGTGCTGCTGCTGACGTCGCCGTTCACTCCGATGCTCTGGATGGGCGAGGAGTGGGCCGCCTCGACCCGGTGGCCCTTCTTCACCTCGCATCCCGAGCCGGAACTCGCCGAGGCGACGGGCAAGGGACGGATCGAGGAGTTCGCGACCCACGGCTGGGACGTGGCGCAGATGATCGACCCGCAGGATCCGGAGGCTTACCGGTCCGCGGTCCTGAAGTGGGACGAGCTGGCCGAGCCGGTCCACGCGTCGATGCTGCAGTTCTACCGGGGACTGATCGCACTGCGGGCCGCTGAGCCGGACCTGCGCGACGCGTCGCTCGCAGCGGTACGAGTCGAGTACGACGAGGACGCCCGCTGGCTGGTGATCCATCGCGGGGCCTTCCGCGTCGTCGCCAACCTCAGTGCCGACAAGCAGGACCTGCCCGTGCCGGGTGCGGAGATCGTGTTTGCTACGGCGGAGGCGACCGTCGGCTCGGACGCGGTGTCGCTGCCGGGCGAGTCGGCGGCGATCGTGCGGGTGAGGTGAGGCTCGCAGGGGCAGCAGTGCTGCCGGAGACGACCGGACAGGTCGATGATGTCAGCATGACGGTGCAACCCGGCGTGTTCGCTCTCGGAACGACCGAGCACGGTTACCTCGAGTTCGAGCTGCGACCGGGGGCCGATGCGCGATCCGCCATCAGCGCCGCCGCCGCTGTGGCGCGCGAGCTGAGCACGACCGCCGGGGTGAACGTCGTCGTGGGGGTACGGCCGTCGCTGTGGCGCGCCGTCGCGAACGAGGACGAGGTTCCCGCCGGGGCCGAGGACTGGCGCGAGGATCTGGTCGGCCCCGACGGGTTCACCATGCCCGCCACCCAGCACGATCTCTGGTGCTGGATAGCGGGCGGCACCCTGACCGCGGTCTTTGATACCGGCCGGTTCGCGGTCCAGACGTTGGCGCGGCTCTGCGAACTGCGCCGTGAGACCACCGGTTGGCTCTACCGCAACGATCGCGACCTGACCGGGTTCATCGACGGCACCGAGAACCCGTCGTTGATCGAGGCGCCGGACGTGGTCGGCGTGCCGGAGGGTCGGCCGGGTGCCGGCAGCACCGTCGTGCTGCACCAGCTGTGGCGACATGACTCGACCCGCTGGGAGTCCCAGCCCGTCGAAGCGCAGGAGCGCGCGATGGGGCGCCGCAAGTCCGACAGCACCGAGCTGGCCGAGGACGAGATGCCAGCTGACGCGCACGTCGCCCGCACCAGCCTCGAGGTGGACGGCGAGGAACTGCCGATCTTTCGGCGCAACGTCGCCTACGGCGGCATCACCGACCACGGCACCGTCTTCGTCGGTTTCAGCCGTGACCAGTGGCGGCTGGCCGAGATGCTGCGGCGGATGGCCGGCAGCACCGACGGCGTCCGGTGTGCGCTCACGCGTTTCGTCATCCCGCTGACCGGTGCGTACTACGTCGTGCCGTCGGTCGAGGCGCTCGGCCGGGTCGCGGCAGAAGACCCTCCGGGATGACCTTGCGCTGCATCCTCGGCGACCGGCGCCGGCGGTATTTGCGCTGACCCGGGTCGGGCCGCCGCCCGCCCTAGCCGCGCCGGCCGAGTGCCACGAAGCCCGGCGCGAACACGGTCGGACGGACCTGCGCTGTGTCGGCCCTCTCGAAGGCGGCACCCCAGCACTCGACGTCGGCTCGCGTGACGGTGCCCTGGGCGATCATCGCCTCCCGCGCCGCCCACGCCGGCGGGCGCATCCCCGGCGGCATCGTCAGGATGGTGTACGTCCCGGAGAAGTGCACGAGATCGAGGCCGGCGACCGTCAGCAGCTTGCCGAGCCGCAGGCCGACGGACGGGTCGTTGCCCAGTGAGCGGTGGAACGCCGAGTAGCGCTCCACCAGGCCGTCGAGGTCGGGGTCCGCGTCCAGAATGCGGATGCCGGTGAGGTCGACGTCGACGAGGTACACGGCGCCCCCGTCGTGGACGAGCGACGCGAGATGGTCGACGATGCGCTGCTCCTCGCCGCCGTTGTGCGCGAGCACGTGCCGCAGCATGGCGACGTCGAACGAGCGCTCCGGCAGCCCGGTGTCCGTCGCCGTGCCGTGGCGCACCTCGACATTGCCGAGACCGGTCTGCTCGACCAAGTGCCGGGCCGCGGCCAGCGCCTGCTCCTCGCGCTCGACGGCCACCACCCGGCCGGACGGCCCGACGAGCCGGCCCAGCTCGACGCTCATCGCCGCCGGGCCGCACCCCACGTCGGCCACGACAGCGCCGTCGGTGATGCCCGCCGCAGCGAGCTGCGCGGCCTCCAGGACCAGCGCCTGCTGAGCCATCATGCGATAGCGGGCGATTTCGGCGTCGCTCACCGCCAGGGTGTAGTCCGCCATCGCCACAGCATCAGTCACGAACCGGGTGCACGTCCACGATTCGGGGCGGGAACTTCGCGGGTGCAGGCCCGAACGCCGAACGCGCGGCCTTGACGGCGGTCTTGGCCAGTGCCGCGTTGCCCGCCGCTCCGATGCCGACGCCGATGCCCAGCGGCAGCGCCCGGCCCACGAGCAGGGCGCCCTGGCGGGACGCGAACCGCGTCAGCAGCAGCTGGCCGAGCCGGCCGTTGATGCCGACGATCTTCTCCCGCGAGTTGGATCGCCCGATCACCTGCGCCCAGTGCGGCGAGACGCCGGCTGCCCCGGCGATCGCCGCGCCTGCGCCTTCCCCCACCAGCACCGACAGCACGAGCGCGCGCCGAAGGTCGGGATCGCTGACCGGCAGCCCGTGGATCTCGGCGACACCCAGCACGTACATGGCGGTTGCGGAGACGAAGGCGGTGATCTCGGCAGCCCCCGAGGCGATCGCGGCGGCCGTCCCCGCGCCGGGGACCGCAGCGGCCGCCCCCGACGCGCCGCCGATCGCGATGACCGCGGCCCGGTAGCGACGCTCGAGTTGGTCGATCACCTCGGCCGGTGTGGCGTTCGGCTGCTTCCCCCGCATCCGGTCGAGATAGCCCAGCACGACCGGACGCTGGATCCGAAGCGCCTGGTCGAGGGCATTGTCGAGCGCAGCCTCCACGCCTGCGGGCAGACGGATCTTCTTTCTACCCACTGGGCACCTCCGCCGTTCCACCGAGCCGGGTCAAGGCGACGAGCCGGCTGATCGCGCGCCGGTACTTCTTGCGATACCCACCTGCGAGCATGTCTGCGTCGAAGATGCCGTCGAGTGGAACGCCCGACGTGACGAGGGGGGTCTGCCGGTCGTAGAGGCGGTCGGCGAGCACGACGAGCCGCAGCGCGACGTTCTGGTCCGGCGCGGGCGTCACGCCGAGCAGGTGCACCGCGGTCACGCCGTCGACGAGGGCCCCGTAGCGCGACGGGTGCAGCGCGGCGAGGTGGCGCAGCAGCGCGTCGAAGTCGTCCAGGGTCGCGCCGGGCAGCGCCTCGGCCAGCGCGCGCACCTCGTCGTCGGGAGGTGGTGCGGGGGCGGGCGGCAGACCGCGATGCCGGTAGTCCGGCCCGTCGACCCGCACCGCGGTGAACCGCGCGGCCAGGCCCTGGATCTCACGCAGGAAGTCCTCGGAGGCGAACCGTTCCGCGCCCAGCCGGTCGGGCAGGGTGTTCGAGGTCGCCGCGAGGGCGACGCCGTGCTGGGCGAGGCTGCCCAGCAAGGTCGAAATGAGAACGGTGTCGCCCGGGTCGTCCAGTTCGAACTCGTCGATCGCGAGCAGCCGCATGCCGCTCATCGCCTCGACCAGGCTCTGGAAGCCGAGGGCGCCGGCCAGGTGCGTCAGCTCGACGAAGGTGGCGTACGCCTTCGGCGTCGGCGCTTCGTGCCACAGCGACGCCAGCAGGTGCGTCTTGCCGACGCCGAACCCGCCGTCGAGGTACACCCCCCGGGACGGTGCGGGCGCACGGCGGCGCAGCAGTCCACCGCGAGGCGGCGGCCGGCGCAGTTCCGTCGCGAAGCCCCGCAGCGCCTCGAGGGCGGCCGCCTGGGTGGGCTCGGCCGGATCCGGCAGGTAGGAGCCGAACCGAACGCCGGCGAACAGCGGCGGCGGCACCAGCCCGGCGATGAGCTGCTGCGGTGTCACCACCGCAGCGCGGTCGACGAGGCGGGCAGGCACGGATATCGAGCCTACTGACGGCACGTGCTGAGATGACTGGCATGCGCGCCCTGCTGCCCGAGCCCGCCGATGACGTCGACGTGCACGAGTACTACGCCCGCGAGTGGCTCGACACGGGCGCAGTGCGCGTCGACTTCGTCAGCAGCCTCGACGGCGCCGCGACGGCCGGCGGGGTTTCGCGCGGACTTCAGACGCGGGGCGACAACCGGGTGTTCGCCGCGATGCGCGACCTCGCCGACGTGGTCCTCGTCGGGGCCGGCACCGCGCGCACCGAGCGCTACGCCGGGATCCGGCTCAGCGATCGGCGCCGCTCATGGCGCCGCGACGCCGGGCTTGACGTCGAGCTGCCCACGGCGGTGCTCACCCGTCATCTCGAGCTGGATCCGGACTCCCCGCTGTTCACGGGCCCTGTCCGCACGATCGTGCTCACCTGCGCGGCATCGGACCCCGACCGGCGGGCCGAGCTGCAGCGGGTGGCCGACGTGGTCCTCGTCGGTGACGACGCCGTCGACCTCCACGCGGCGCGCGGCGCGCTGGAGGACCGCGGGCTGCGCCGGATCCTCTGCGAAGGGGGTCCGACCCTGTTCGGCGAACTCTGCGCCGCCGGGGTCGCCGACGAGCTGTGCCTGAGCGTCTCGCCACTCGTCGTCGGTCCCGGGCCGGGACGGATCGTCGCAGGCGGGGCGTGGGACGGGCCGCCCGGTCGCGTCGAACTGGTGCACCTGCTCGAGGAGGACAGCGCGCTGTTCGGCCGCTACCGGCTCATCCGGTAGCGCGCAGCGCCGCCGCCCTCATCGCAGGCCCGGGACGATGTCGTCGAGGTCGAAGGTCACCGGCCGCTCGAGCTGCTCGTAGGTGCACGACTCGGGTGTGCGGTCCGGGCGCCACCTCGAGAACTGCGCGGTGTGCCGGAACCGGTCGCCTTCCATGTGGTCGTAGCGCACCTCGACCACCCGCTCCGGCCGCAGCGGCACGAACGACAGGTCCTTGCCCGCGTTCCAGCGCGACGTCTCCCCCGACCGCGGCGTACGCGACGTGTCGACCAGGGCCCCCCAGTCCCAGGGATGGCCCTCGAACGAGGTCACGAGCGGCTGCAATTCGATCAACAGCTCACGCCGGCGTGCCATCGGGAACGCCCCGATGACGCCCACCGATGCCAGTGCTCCGTCGTCCTTGTACAGGCCGAGCAGCAGCGAGCCGATCGAGTCCGGGCCGCTCTTGTGCACGCGGTACCCGGCGACCACGCAGTCAGCCGTGCGCTCGTGCTTGATCTTGAACATCACGCGCTTGTCCGGCTGGTAGCTGCCGTCGAGCGGTTTCGCGACGACCCCGTCGAGCCCGGCGCCCTCGAACTCCGAGAACCAGCGCTGCGCCAGCTCCTGGTCCGTCGTCGCCGGCGTGACGTGCACTGACGACCCAGGACCTGGCAGCGCGTCGACCAGCCGGGCGCGGCGCTCCCGGAACGGCAGCCCGGTGAGGTCCTCGTCGCCGAGGGCCAGCAGGTCGAACGCGATGAACGAGGCCGGCGTCTGCGCGGCCAGCATGGTCACCCGCGACACCGCCGGGTGGATCCGTTGCTGCAGGGCCTCGAAGTCCAGCCCGCCGGGCGTCGCAACGACGATCTCGCCGTCCATCACGCAGCGCGGCGGAAGCTCCCGGCGGACCGCTTCGACCAGCTCCGGAAAGTATCGCGTCATGGGGCGCTCGTTGCGGCTGCCGATCTCGACGTCGTCACCGTCGCGGAAGATCACGCTGCGAAACCCATCCCACTTGGGTTCGTAACTCGCGTCCGGCGGAATCGTGGGCACGGACTTGGCCAGCATCGGGGCGACAGGCGGCATCACAGGCAGCTGCATGCCCGTCATTGTGGCCTCTGGGCTGCCGCTACCATCTGACGACCTTCGACGGGACGCCAGCAGCAGGGGGCACAGCGAGTGGCGGGACGGGGCAGGCAGGGTAGGCCGTTACCTGCGGCGTTGCGCAACGCGCCCGCCGCCCAGCTGGCTCGCGTCGAGCAGCCCGCCGCCCAGATGGTCGCCGCCGCGGGCACCGCCATCGTGGCCACAGCCAGGGTCGGGCGGTTGCTCACCCGGTCCGGCTGGGGCCTCGCCCGGCGCCTGCCCGGCGGTGAAGCGCTGCAGCGCGAGGTTCAGCGCCTCCAGGACGCCGCGCTCACCGAGGTGCGGCGCCTTCTCGACGTGCCTGAAGGCGCGTCCGACGGCGTGGCGCCGAGTCACGACGAGCGGCGTGCGGTGTACCTCGTGCAGAACAGCGCCGGGGCGGAGCCGCTGCGCGCGGCCATGAACGAACTGCTGGAACGTTCGGTCGAGGTCGACCGGTCGGCCAGTCGTGACTACCTGTACGGCACCATCGTCAGCCAGCTCGTCCCGGACGAGGCACGCATCCTGGCGGCCCTTTCGGACGGCTCGCCGTTCGCCGTGATCGACGTTGTTGCCAAGCCGTTCGGCCGCGCGGCCACCCGGCCCGTGCTGAGCAACGCCTCGACCGTCGGGCGTTCGGCCGGGGTGGTGACCCCGGACAACACCCCGACGTACGTCTCCCGCCTGCACACGTTCGGTCTCGTCGAGTTCGGCCCGTTCGACGACACCATCTCGATGCAGTTCGACATCCTGGCCGCCGACCCATCCGTGCAGGCAGCCCAGGCGACCGTCGAGGCGCGCCGGCTCGGCTCGCCCCGGCTCGTGCGCACGACGTTGCGCATCTCGCCGTTCGGGCAGGACTTCTGGGCCGCCACCGACCCCTCCCGGCGCGCTCCGGCATGACCGGCGTGCTCGAGGACATCGCCGAGCACTGGTACATCGACCTCAGCATCCCCGTCGTCGCCGCGGTCATCGGCTACGTCACCAAACTGGTCGCGATCCGGATGATGTTCCAGCCACTCGAGTTCGTCGGCCGCCGCCCGTATTTCGGCTGGCAGGGAATCGTGCCCCGCCGCGCCGCAAGGATGGCGAGCATCGCCGTCGACACTATGACGCGCGACCTGATCTCGGCCAAAGAGGTCGTGGGCAGACTCGACCCCGAACTGGTCGCGCGCGAGCTCGAGGTGCCGTTGCGCGAAGCCGCCGAGGAGATCACCCGCGAGGTGATGGCGCAGTACCAACCCGGCCTGTGGGACGCGATGCCCGAACCGATGCGCAAGTTGGTCATCGGGCGGGTGCAGGCCGAAACCCCGCGCATGACCGCGGCCGTGCTGGCCGAGATCCAGACCGACGTCGACGCCGTCTTCGATCTGAGAGAGATGGTGATCACCGATCTGGTCACCGACAAGGCGCTGCTCAACCGGATCTTTCGCGAGGCCGGGCGCAAGGAGTTCCGGTTCATCGCGCGGTCGGGTATCTATTTCGGCGGCAGCATCGGGTTGCTGCAGATGTCGCTGTGGGTGCTGTTCCACCAGCCGCTGATCATGCCGGTCTTCGGCCTGATCGTCGGCTGGTTCACGGACTGGCTCGCGCTCAAGATGATCTTCAATCCGAAGCAGCCCATCAACATCCTGGGCTTCCGGGTCCAGGGGCTGTTCCTCAAGCGGCGCCGGGAGGTGGCCGCCGACTACGGCACTCTCATCGCGGACGAGGTCATCACTGCACGCAAGATCATCGAGGCGCTGCTGCGCGGACCGCTGTCGGACCGGGTCTTTGCACTCGTCCGCAGACAGGTGCAGGCCTCGCTCGACACCGGCCTCGCCAAGCCGCTTGCCGTGCTGACCGTGGGCACCGCGCGCTACCAGCAGATGAAGCGGACGATCACCGCGAAGGTCGTCGATCGGCTGCCCGAGACGCTCACGTATCTGGAGGAGTACGCGCGCGACACGATGGACGTCCGCAACGTGCTCGTGGCCAGGATGCAGGAGCTCGACGAACTGCAGTTCGAGGCCCTCATCCGACCTGCGTTCGAGCAGGACGAGTGGATCCTGATCACCGTCGGCGCGGTTCTTGGGTTCGTCATGGGCGAGGCCCAGGCACTTGTGCTCGAGCATGTGACCCGCCGGTAGCAGGTAGCGTCGACCGGGTGCTCCCCCGCGCCGCCCTCGCCGTACTGTGCGTCGGGCTACTGGCGGCGTGCACCGCGACCGTCGACGGTCATGGGACGGCCGCTGGTACCAGGGGGGCCACTGCGCCGGCGCCGTCCCCGGGGTCGACGTCTGTGACATTCACCGACTGCACCAACCTCTTCTCTCTCGGTGCGGCGGGGGTTCCGGAGGAGCGGCGCAGCCAGATCACGATCGGCTGTGCTCGCCTGGCCGTCCCGCTGGACTACGCGAACGAATCCGGTCGCACGATCGACATCGAAGTCGTGAAGGTGCATGACGCACGGAACCGCAGCGGTCGTGCCCTCCTTGTCAATCCGGGCGGCCCGGGCGCGTCCGGGGTGTCGCTCGCCGTCGGCCTTGCCGGCGAGGTGTCCGACCAGCTGCTCGCGGGCGTCGACATCGTGGGCTTCGACCCGCGCGGAGTCGGGCTGTCGGCGCCGATCACCTGCGTGAGCAACGCCGAGAAGGACAAGCTCAACTCGGCATCGCCCGACATCCGGACTGCGGCCGGCCTCGCCGAGGCCAAGGCCGCCGCGACGCAGGTCGCCCAGGCGTGCAGCGGCAAGTACGGATCTGCGCTACAGCACTTCACGACCGTCGACACCGCGCGCGACATGGACCGCATCCGGGCCGCACTCGGCCAGCAGCGGTTGAGCTATCTGGGCTTCTCCTACGGCACCGAGCTCGGTGCGGCCTATGCCCACCTGTTCCCGGACAAGGTGGCGGCATTCGTCCTCGACGGTGCCGTCGACCCGCTGACCGACGACATCACCTCCTTCGGCGACCAGCTCAAGGGATTCGAGGACGCCTTCGACCAGTTCGCCGCCGACTGTCGCGACCGCGCGTCCTGCCGATCGCTGGGCGACCCGCGCAGGGTGGTCCAAGAACTTGCCGCCAAAGCGGATGCGAATCCGATCCCGAACAGCGCCGACTCGCGCAAGGCGACGAGTGCGATCGTGCTGACCGGCGTCATCTCGGCGCTCTACTCCAGCAGCCAGTGGCCGGCGCTCGGCAGCGCTCTGGAGGCGGCGCTCGACGGAGACTCGCGCGGGTTGTTCAGCCTCGCCGACCAGTACAACGAACGAAATCCCGACGGCAGCTATACCAACATCTACGACGCCAACGCCGCCATCTCCTGCAACGACTCCCCGCCCGGCCCGACCGACTCGACGATCCGCGCGACGGTCCAGAAGTGGGCGAAGGCGTACCCGCTGTTCGGGGTGTGGGCGGCGTCGTCGCTGTTCTCGTGCCAGCAGTGGCAGCCGAATCGCACTCCGTTGCCCAAGCCGACCGCACCGACGTCCGCGAAGGTGCTGGTCATCGGAAACCTGCACGACCCGGCCACGCCCTATCAGGGCGCGAAGGACCTGGCGCAGACGATGGGCAATGCCGAGCTGCTGACATGGGACGGCGAGGGGCACACGTCCTACCTGAACGGCAGCAGCTGCATCGACGGTTACGTCGACACCTACCTGCTCACCGCGAAGCTGCCGCCCGGGGGAACCACGTGTCCGCGGTGACACCGGTGCCCCGGCTCAGCGTCGACGAGCCCCGTTCGCCGCGGGTTCGGGCAATCGCGTTGGTCCTGCACGGCGGCCGGTCGGCGAGCACCGCTCCGGTGCGCGGGCGGCAGCTCGCCGTCCTGCGGATGCTGCCCTTCACGTCGTCACTCTCGCGCACGGGGTCCTCGCAGGGGCTGGCGGTGGCACGCCTGCGTTTCGCGGTGCGTGGCTGGAACGGCGCGGAGTGTTCGCCGGTGGCCGACGCGGCCTGGGCGATCGAGCAGCTCACGACGCGGTTCCCTGGCGTTCCGATCGCTCTGATCGGGCATTCGATGGGCGGACGCACCGCGCTCTACGCCGCCGGAGCCGGGGCCGTCAGTGCCGTCGTCGCCCTCGCCCCGTGGGTCGAAGCAGGTGACCCCGCCGACCAGCTGGCCGGGCGCCGCGTACTGATCGTCCACGGCGAGAACGACCGCATGACCAGCGCACGCCGCTCGGCCGCGTACGCCCTGCGTGCTGAGCAGGCGGGGGCGACGGTGACCTACGTGCGGATGCGCGAGGAGAATCACGCCATGCTGCGCCGCGCCCGGCTCTGGCACGAGCTCACCACCGGTTTCGCCCTGGGTGTCCTGTTGGGCACCGCCCCGCCCGAAACCGTGGGCGCGGAGGCGACGAATGTGTTGACAGAGGCACTGGCCGGCGAGCGGACCGTCGTGGTGTGACGCGGCGGGCCGATCGGTGACGCCGCAGCCCGCTCTGCGACATGATGTGAGCGTCGGGAAGGCACACGACCGGGGGGCCGCCGCAGCATGAGCGTCGTCGACCAGAATCGCGGATCACTCGGTAGTACGAACGAGCCGCGCTCCGTCGATCCCGTCCAGTGGCCCGACGTCGCGTCGGTGCCGCGCTCGCCGGTCCGGACGGCCGTCGCGAAGCGGATTTTCCGAAGTGCCGTGCGGCGCATCCCGCTACGAGTCGAGGAAGCGGGGAGCCGCGGGTACGGCGGCGGCCGGCCCGGCGACCCGGTCATGCGACTGGAACGCCCGGACGCGTTCTTCGCCCGGCTGGGCGCGACGGGCACGATCGGCTTCGGCGAGGCGTACATGGCCGGCGACTGGACGGCCGACGACCTCGCCGCCGTGCTGTCCGCGTTCGCCGCGCACCTGCGCGACCTGGTCCCCGCCTCGCTGCAACGGCTGCGCCATGCCGTTCTCGACCGGCTGCCCGAGCACCACGACAACACCGTCGAGGGCGCTCGCAACAACATCCATCACCACTACGACCTCTCCAACGAACTGTTCGCGACCTTCCTGGACGAGTCCTTGACCTACTCCTCGGCGCTCTTCGACGGCGAGCCGTACGGCTCCGCGGAGGAGCTCGCCGGCGCGCAGGGCCGCAAGATCGACCGGCTGCTCGATGCGGCGGCGGTGACCGAGGGCACCCGGGTCCTCGAGATCGGAACGGGATGGGGTGAGCTGGCCATCCGCGCCGCCCGCCGGGGCGCGACGGTCACATCGCTGACCATCTCGACCGAGCAGGCCGAGCTGGCGCGCGAGCGAATCGCCGCCGAGGGTCTCACCGACCGCGCGACGGTGCTGCTGCGCGACTACCGGCAGGCCGACGGTAGCTACGACGCGGTCGTCAGCGTCGAGATGATCGAGGCCGTCGGCGCGAATCACTGGGACGAGTACTTCGGCACGATCGACCGGCTGCTGCTGCCGGACGGCCGGGTGGGCCTGCAGGCCATCCTGCAGGACGACGCGGTCCTCACAGCGACCAGAGACACCTACACGTGGATCCGCAAGTACATCTTCCCCGGCGGCCAGATCGCCTCGGTCCAGGCGATCGAACGGGTCATCGAGCCGACGGCGCTGGGCATCGCCGACACCTACCGATTCGGCAGGCACTACGCCGAGACGTTGCGCCGGTGGCGCCAGCGATTCGAGGCGAGCGCCGAGCGGGTCGCCGAACTCGGATTCGACGAGACGTTCCGGCGGATGTGGTCGCTCTACCTGGCCTACTCAGAAGCCGGCTTCCGCACCGGGTACCTCGACGTCGCGCAGTTCACCCTGACCAAGCCTGGACGCTAAACGCCTCGAGCGTCCCTCGTAGGGTCGGGCGGTGACCGTCGTCCTCGGCCTGCTGGCCGCCATCGCCTATGGCGTCGGCGACTTCGTCGGGGCGGTGGCATCGCGCAAGCACCGCGCCATCACGGTCCTGCTACACAGCTACCCGGTCGGCGCGGTGCTCATGATCGCATTGCTGCCGGCGTTCCCGGGGCACCTCGACGGCCGGGTCGTGCTGTTCGGGATCCTCGGCGGCCTCTCCGGGCTCATCGGCGTCGCCGTGATGTACAGCCTCATGGTCGTCGCGCCGATGAACATCGTCTCGCCGGTGACCGCGGTGCTCGCGGCGATCGTCCCGATCGTGGTCGGGGTGCTCGTCGGCGACCGGCCCGCTGTCCTGGCCTGGGTCGGCGTCGCGCTGGGCATCGCCGCGGTGCTGCTCGTGAGCCGGACGACCGACGAGCATCCACACGGCCGCATCGGGGCGCGAGTGCTGCTCCTGTCGCTCGTCGCCGGACTGGGCTTCGGGTTCTACTTCGTCTTCCTCGCGCGCGCCGGCGACCACGCCGGACTGTGGCCGCTCGTCGTCAGCCGGGTCGCCTCGGCGGTGGCGATCGTTCCGATCGCGTTACGAGCCCGGGCGGTCAAGCGGATCCGGGGGCGGATGCTCGCGGTGACGATCTTGGCCGGTGTCCTCGACGCGTCGGCCAACATGTTCTTCCTGCTCGCCACCCACACCGGGCTGCTGTCGTTGGCGGCCGTGCTCACCTCGCTCTACCCGGCGGTAACAGTGCTCTTGGCGGTGGGCCTGCTGCACGAGCACACCAGCCGGGTGCAGAGGATCGGCCTGGCGTTCGCCGGCGCTGCCATCGTGCTCATCACCGTCTGACGCCCGGCGGCACGCCGCGGATTTCGGGGAATTGTCAGAAGACTCGACGTGCGCGGATCTCGCGTTGTCGGGGTGTCGAAATAGGCTGCGCCCGTTCGACGGAGTGGTGAGGGCACAGCCTGGTGCCACCACCCGAGAAGAGAGGCTGCGCCCATGAGTTCCGAGCCGGTGTCATCGACGGACACGCCGCCGCCCGATCCGCGCCGCTGGAAGGCGCTCGGAGTGCTCGCCCTGATCCAATTCATGCTGGTGCTCGACGTCACCGTCGTGAACGTCGCGCTGCCCAAGATCCAGGGCGATCTGCACTTCTCCGAAGCGGGCCTGGCCTGGGTGGTCAACGGCTACATCCTCATGGCCGGCGGCCTGCTGCTGCTCGGCGGCCGGCTCGCGGACATCCTCGGTCGCCGGCGGCTGTTCCTGGTGGGCGTCGGAGTGTTCGCGATCGCGTCGGCCACCTGCGGCGCGGCGATCAACTCCGAGATGCTCGTCGTGTCGCGTTTCCTGCAAGGCGCCGGCGAGGCGCTGGCCGCGCCCGCGTCGCTCGGCCTGATCGCATTGCTGTTTCCCGACCCGCGCGAGCGGATGAAGGCACTCGGCCTCTGGGGCGGTGTGGCCGGGCTCGGCGGTACGTCCGGCACCGTGATCTCCGGGGTGCTCGTCAACTATGTCTCGTGGCGGTGGATCTTCTTCGTCAACCTTCCGGTCGCTCTGTTCGCACTGTTGATGGTCCCCCGGCTCGTCTCCGAGAGCCGCATGCAGCGCAGTGATTCCAGCCGTCCCGACTTCGCCGGTGCCGTCACCGGCACAGCGGGCCTGATCGCCGTCGTGGACGGCCTGCTGCAAGCCGCTACCCACCCGTGGGGTGACGGGCGCGTGCTGGTGCCGCTGCTCGGTGGAGTGGCGCTCCTGGTTCTGATGGTCGTCGTCGAGGCGCGCTCCGACTCACCGCTGATCCCACTCGACTTCTTCCGTAACCGCACCCGCGTGGTGACGAACTTCGTCACATTGTTCTTCTCGTCGGCGTTCTTCAGCTACTTCTTCCTGCTGACCCTGTTCGAGCAGCAGATCCTGCACTACTCGCCGATCAAGGGCGGGCTGTCCTACCTGCCGTTCGGGCTCACCATCGGCGCCGGCATCGGCATCGGCACGGCGCTGATGCCACGCGTCGGCGTGAAGCCGCTGCTCGCGTTCGGCTTCTTCAGCTGCGCCCTCGGGATGTGGCTGACGAGCGGCATCGACGTCAACGCGACATACGCGGCGAGCGTTCTGCCCGGGATGATGGTCCTGGGTTTCGGGTCAGGCGTGTGCTTCCCCGCGATCGGCAACGCCGCCCTGCACGAGGTGACCGGTCAGGACTCCTCTCTCGCGTCCGGCGTCCAGAGCGCGATGCAGCAGGTCGGCGGTGCTCTGGGGCTTTCCTGCCTGGTCACGGTGGGACTGCGGCACGCGGCCGGGCAGATGCGCGGCGGTACCCGTCCGGACATCGCCGCGACCCACGGCTACGTGCTCGCGTACCAGGTGGCGGCCGTCCTGCTCGTGATCGGCGGCATTCTCGTACTGGCGCTGCTCGAACACGTCAAGGCCGAGGCCCGCACTCCGCTCGCCGAGATCGACGTCGACGGCGAACTCGCCCCGGCTCAGGCTGCCGGGACCGCCTGAGAGCGCCGCGTCAGTCCGCCCGACGCCGCGCGCGCATGACCGCGTCGCGGATGGCGACCTTGTTGCCGTGCGGGTCCGTCGCCTGCCGCGGCCGGGCTTCGGCGACCTCCACGATCCAGCCCTCGCCGAGCGACGCGGCAGCTTCTTGTGCCGTCCAGCCCATCTCGTCCAGGTGGGGCCGCGGCATCGTGGTGTGCGCGTCGCTCGGGTCGTGGCCGACGATGAGCAGGGTGCCGCCCGGGGCGACGGCCGCTGCGAGATTCGCGAACAGCCGCGGCTGACGGTCACGAGCGGTGTGCACGTAGTGGGCGGTGACGAGATCGAAGCGGCCGGGGGCCGGCTCGCGGGTCAGGTCGGCGTGCAGCCAGTCGACCTCGATCCCGGCCGCAGTCGCGAACTCGGCCGCGCGACCGAGGGCCACTGTCGACAGCTCCACGCCAGTGACCTGCCACCCGCGTTCGGCGAGCCAGCAGGCGTCTGCGCCCTCGCCGGCACCTGCGTCGAGAGCGCGGCCGGGCGGCAGTCCGACGACTTCGCTGACGAGCGTCGAGTTCGGCCGGCCGCTCCATGTCCGCTCGTGGGACCGGTACCGCTCGTCCCAGGCGTGCTCGCCGTGGACGCGCTCGAAGCGCAATTCGGCGACGGCGCGGCCGGAGTCCTCGGCGACCAGGTCCGCGTTGATCGCGGCGCCGGCCTGCACCCCCTGGGCAGCGGCCGTGACCACCTGGGCCTGCGGGTCACCGAGGTTGCCCGCCACCCAGAGGCCGGGCACCGCTGTCGCCCCGGTCGCGTCGGCCACGATGCGTGCACCGAGCACCTGGCCGCGGACGACGAACTCTTCGGGCAGCACACCGAGCGGTTCCAGCAGCTCGGCGCGCGGGGCTGCGCGCGGCCCGACGACGAGAGCGTCGAGCGCGATGGCACGGCCGTCGACGACGACACCGGTGAGCCGGTCGTTATCGGTGTCGATCCGGCTCACCCTCCCCTCGACGACCGTGATCCCGACCGCGTCGAGTTCCTCGCGCTGCTCGTCGTCGAACGTCGGGGCGGTGTGCTGCAACAGCGTCACGTGCTCGCTCAGCTGGCGGAACAGCAAGGCCTGGTGCACCGCCATCGGGCCGGTCGCCAGTACACCGATCCGCTGGTCACGTACCTCCCAGCCGTGGCAGTAAGGGCAGTGCAGCACGTCGCGCCCCCAGCGTTGTGCCAGGCCGGGCACGTCGGGCAGCTCGTCGCGGAGGCCGGTCGCCACGAGGACGCGCCGGGCCCGGACGGTGCGGCCCTCGACGCTGATCGTGAAGCCGCGGTCGTCCCTGCTGATCGACGACACACGCCCGCGCTCGACCCGGCCGCCATAGCTGGTCACCTCGTCGCGCCCGGCGTCGTAGATCTCGCCCGGCGGCGACCCGTCGCGTGTGAGGTAGTTGTGCGCGTGCGCGGCAGGCGCGTTGCGCGGGTCACCGGCGTCGACCAGAAGCACCGACCGCCGCGAGCGCGCCAGCACGAGCGCGCCGCTCAGCCCGGCAGCGCCCCCGCCGACGACCACGACCTCGAAGAATTCGCCATTGGTTGTGTCCACAGCGTCGAGGATGCGCGCCCCGTCGTGGCGGTGGCAAACTTCATTGCCATGGCGGCAAACCGAACGGAGCCGGTGCCCGACGACCATGCGATGGTGCTCGCCGCCGTCGGCCCGCGGCTACGGTCTTTGCGCCGACGCACCGGTGCCACGCTCGCCGAGCTCTCCGCCGCCACCGGAATCTCGGTGAGCACGCTGTCCCGCCTCGAGTCCGGCCGGCGGCGGCCCACCCTCGAGCTGCTGCTCCCGCTCTCCCGTGTGCACGGGGTACCCCTCGACGAACTCGTCGGCGCACCCGCAACCGGCGACCCGCGGCTGCGGATGACCCCGGTCGAGCGCAACGGCCGGACGATGATTCCGCTGACCCGGCGTCCCGGCGGGCTGCAGGCGTACAAGATGCTCATCCCGCCGGCCGAGCAGCCCGTCGAGCAGCGGAGCCACGAGGGCTACGAGTGGATGTTCGTCCTCAACGGTCGCCTCCGCCTGCTGCTCGGCGAGCTGGACCTCGTCCTCACCGCCGGGGAGGCGGCGGAGTTCGACACGCATACCCCGCACTGGTTCGGCAGTGCCGGCTCGCGGCCGGTCGAGGTGCTGATGCTCTTCGGCCCGCAAGGCGAGCGGATGCACATCCGGGCCCGTCCCCGCGCCCGGGCCGGTGCCTGACCTTCTCACCCTCCTTGGCCGAGGGAACCCGTCCCGCTGGGTCGGATGGTGTCGTGGCGTAGTGCTCTACGGGATGCGATCCAGCGCCACCACGTAGGCTCGCCTCGTGGAGTACCGCACACTCGGTCGCAGTGGCTGTGCCGTCTCGATGCTGTGCCTCGGCACCATGACCTTCGGTACCGAGGCAGACGAACAGGTGTCGCACGCGCAACTGGACCGCTTCGTCGAGGCCGGCGGCACCCTTGTCGATACCGCCGACGTCTATTCAGGTGGCGCGTCCGAGGAGATCATCGGCCGGTGGTTCGCCACACGCGATCCCGGCGTCACCGAACGCGTGGTGCTGGCGACCAAGGGTCGCTTCCCGACCGGACGCTCGCCCAACAGCTCGGGCCTGTCGGCTCGCCATCTGGTCCGTGCGTTGGACGCCTCATTGCGCCGGCTGGACCTCGACAGCGTGGACCTCTACCAGCTGCACGCGTTCGATCCGTGCACTCCGCTCGAGGAGACGCTGCGCGTGCTCGACGACGCGATTCGTGCCGGCAAGGTGCGCTATTGGGGGATGTCGAACTTCACCGGCTGGCAACTGACCAAGGCAGTGGACCTCGCCCGCGAGCTGGCCGTCCCCCCGCCGGTGACTTTGCAGCCGCAGTACAGCCTGCTCGTCCGTGAGATCGAGTGGGAGATCGTGCCGGCGGCCCTCGACACCGGCCTCGGCCTGTTGCCGTGGAGCCCGCTCGGCGGCGGCTGGTTGTCCGGCAAGTACCGCCGGGACCAGCGGCCGACCGGAGCCACCCGGCTGGGCGAGGATCCGGCGCGGGGTATGGAGGCCTGGGACCGGCGCGGTACCGACCGCACCTGGCGGGTGATCGAAGCGGTCCAGACCGTCGCCGAGCAGCTCGGAGTGTCGATGGCCGAGGTGGCGCTGGCGTGGGTCTCCGACCGCCCTGGTGTCACGTCCACGATCCTGGGCGCCCGCACCGTCGAGCAGCTCGACACCAACCTCCGCGCAGCGCAGCTGCGCCTGAGTGCCGAGCACATCGGCGTCCTCGATGCCGCCAGCGACCCGCAGCCGCCGGACTATCCGTACGGTCCAATGGGCATCGATCAGCGCAGTCGCGACCTCGCCGAGGGGTCGTGACTCGCAACGGTCACCGCCGGGCCGGGTCGAACTCGAGCACCTGGGTAAGCCGGATGTTGTTGCCCGACGGGTCGCGGAACGATGTGTCGATGCCGTAGGGCTGCGCGGTGGGCGGGTCGTTGAACCGGACGCCGCGCTTCGACAAGTCGTCGTAGGCGGCCTGGCAGTCGTCGGTCTCGAGGAACAGCGTGCCTCCTGCGCCCTTGGCGACCAGATCGGCGAGTGCCGCGCTGCTGGCCGGGTCGAGCATCGGCGCTCCCGGTATGGGCATCAACACGAGCCCGACGTGCTCCTGCCCGGCCGGAGCGACGCAGAGCCAGCGGAAGCGCCACTCTTCCATCGTCACATCGGAACGCACCTCCCAGCCAAGGGTCTCGGTGTAGAAGGCGAGCGCAGCGTCCTGGTCGTGCACCCAGAACTGCGCGTTTGCGATGCTGATCATCGGTCTCTCCTCGTCGTGACTGGCTACGAGGACGAGCCTAGGAAGCCCTGGTCACCGGGTCTTCTCGAAACGTGCGGTTCTGCGGGCGACCGAAGGCCAGGGCGACGCAGCGTGGGATGCGCACGTGCGACTCCGCCGGCGGGAACGTCGCCCGGTATGCGCCAGGTGTCACACCGAACATGCGCCGGAAGCGTGTGGTGAACGAGCCGAGGCTGTCGGCGCCGACCGCGCAGCAGATGTCGCTGACGGACCAGTCGCTGGTGCGCAGCAGCGCCGCCGCCCGCTCGAGGCGCCGCGTCAGCAGGTACTGGTGCGGCGACTCGCCGAACACACGCTTGAACTGTCGGCTGAAGTGCGCCGGCGACAAGGACGCCGCGGCGGCGAGGTCGGCGACCGTCAGTGGCTCGAAGTACCGCGCGTCCGCGAGGTCGCGAGCCCGGAGCAACTCTCGCGCGAGCGGCACGCCTGTCATCCACCCAGTATCACGGATACCCCGTGACGAGGCTCGGTCCTTGGAAGTCGGGAGTCACCGGTGCACCGAGTCCGTTGATCACGTGGTCGATCGTCCCGGCGTGGTTGAGCGAGACGGTGAGCAGGTCGTGCATGCGCACGCCAGGTGTCATTGGCACCTCGAAGGCGTTCGACGCGTGCAGCGTCGGGTCGACGTTGGTGTAGATGTAGCTGCCGAGCCCCCACGCCTCGTGCGTGCCCACCGAGCCGGTCACCTCGTAGGCTGGGTAACCGAGTTCGCCGTCGTGCTGCCAGGCGGCCTGGTTGGGCGCGTCGTAGGGCATCTCGTTCTGGAAGAACACCGTGCGGCCGTCCTCGCCGTTCCAGATGACCTCGGTCTTCTGGAAGTGCTCGACGAACAGGCCGGTGGCCGTCACGCGATCACCGTTCACGACCACGCCGGTGTCAGCGGGATTCGCGGTCCAGCCGACGCCCTCGCCGTGGTCCGCGCGCCACGCCCATATGTCGTCCAGGATCACGTCGTCGCTGTTCACCTCGAGCGCCACGTCCGCGCGGCCGGCGTGTGGCCCGCCTACGCGGAAGAACACGTCCTGAACGCCGGTCGGGTCGGTCGGATCGGACCAGTCGTTGTGCCCACGGGCAGCCCCGTCGCCTGCATGGCTCGTGCCGACGCGCAGCAGTGCGGGCGAGGTCTGGGTACCGGCGTCGATCATCAGGCCGGCGATGTCGACCCCGGGGACGTCCGCCACGGTCAGCGGCACTGCGCCGCCGACCGCGATGAGGGTCGCGATGCCCAGACCGAGCACGACCGTGTCCGGGCGCTTCACGGCGATGCTGCGGTCGATCTGGTAGACGCCGGGAGTGAGGATCAGGTTGCGGCCGCGCGCGAGCTGACTGTTGATGGCCTGCACGGAGTCCGACGGCCGCGCCAGGTAGAACTCGCTGATCGGGATGCTGCGCCCCGGTGTCGGGCCACCCGCCCAGGTCGTGCCGCTGGAGTTGGTCCGAGGCGCCGGGACGAACACGCGGTAGCTGCCGCCGTCGAGGTACAGGTATGGCTTCTCGCGGCTCGCGGGATCGGTGGGCAGCGTGGTGTACGGAGGCGAGGGGAACGACTGTGCCGGGGCTCCCTGGACGCCCGCGAAGACCTGGTTCCACACGGCGTTCGACCAGCCGCCGATCGCGCTGTCGCGCACGAGGAACTGCTGCTGCGAGCCGTTGACCGCAGACGCGCTGATGCGTGAGTCGGCCATGAAGCCGCCGCTTGCGAATTGCGGACCGGCGGTGCAGTAATCCATGAACGTGGTGTTGCCGGTGATGTCCACCCGGCGCAGGGGCGCCGCCTGCGAGACGGCCCAGAACTCGGTGTTCGTTCGGCAGCCGCTACCGCCGGTCGGATGGATCGTCAGGTTCGACAGCGAGCGCCAGAAGTTGTCGAGCGCAATGCAGTTGTCCGGCGCCAGGCACCGGTTGTAGACGTTGACCTCGCCGTTGATGGTCACGTCCGACGGCGAACGGCCCAATCCGGCCACCTCGGTGTAGTAGCCGACCTGGAAGACCAGCGGGCTCGCCGCCGACCCGTACGTCCCGGGCGCGAACAGGACGGCATACCGCTGCGTACCCATCTCGTTGTCGACCTGCTGCGCGGCGATCGCGTCGAGGCGCGACTGGATCTGGCTCTGTGGCATGCCGGGATCGAAGATCACGACATTCGCGCCGAAGTCGGGGGTAGCCGAGCCGGGCGGCGCCGCCGAAGCGGAGCCGGTCATGCCCACGGCAGTCGCGGCCAGCGCCACGACGGCGGCGACCACCGCCGAAATACCGCGTGCCCTGATGTTCCCGATGGTGTTCGACCCGATCACGGCATCCTCCGCATAGGCGTCATTGCCCGACATATCACCCTTTGCTGGTCGTAACCTACAAGTCGTTGCTTCTGCGGCAAAGCGATTCGCGGGGCCCGGCTAGGTACTTATGCCGATGCAAACGGATCCCTCAGATCGGCATCCTGGTACGTGAGGCCTGGTGCCGTCGGAGGAGGCGACATGATCTTGATCGATCAGGGCGACGGCTGTGTCGTCGCCGTGCCGGTGCGGTGGCGCGATCGTCTCGCGGCCCGGCTGCACGCCGACCGCATCGATCTCGACCTCGCGCGCGGTGAATCGCCGGATGTCGACGTCCGGTCGGCGTTGCGCGCTCGAGCGCTGACGAGCGGCCGTACCCGTGCGGTCCTGGCGCGCGGACTGCGCCGATCCGTCGTTCAGGCGACGGCACCGCCGGTCGCCGGGATGGCCGGCACGCCCCAGGGGCGGCAGCGGCTGGTCGACGCAGCCGACGACATCGAGCAGCTGCGGCGAGGGCTGCTCGCCGACGGACCCGTCTCCGCCCGTGGCGCAGCCCAGGCGTACATCCTGCTCACGACCGTGCTTCCGATACTCAGCCGCCGGCGCGACGGCGACGCCCTTGCCGAAATGGTTCGCCGCGCCACCGACGCGTTGAGCATCCTCGGCGAC
>JAVHVN010000045.1:0-5185 GCA_032160545.1 Pseudonocardiales bacterium
CTCAACGCCGGGCTCGTCCCCTACGAGCAGGCCTGGCACCGGCAGCGCGAGCTGCACGCCGCCGTCGTCGCCGGAACGCAACCCGACACCGTGCTGCTCCTCGAACACCCCTCGGTCTTCACGGCCGGTCGGCGCACCGAGCCGTGGGAGCGCCCCATGGACGGCACACCGGTCGTCGACGTCGACCGCGGTGGCAAGATCACGTGGCACGGTCCGGGCCAGCTGGTGGGTTACCCGATCGTCCGGCTGTCCGACCCCATCGACGTCGTCGCCTACGTGCGCCGGATCGAGACGGTCCTCATCGCCGTGTGTGCCGAGTTCGGCGTGCCCGCCGTACGGATCGAGGGCCGCAGCGGCGCGTGGATCACGGCCGACGACCGCGGGCCTGACCGCAAGATCGCGGCCATCGGCATCCGGGTCGCGCAGGGCGTCACGCTGCACGGCTTCGCGATCAACTGCGACCCCGATCTCACCTGGTTCGACCGCATCGTCCCGTGCGGCATCGCGGACGCCGGGGTGAGCTCACTGACCAAGGAACTCGGCCGCGCTGTGCCGGTCGACGAGGTGCGTCCGGTCGTCGAACGTCACCTGCCGGCCCTCGCGGCGGCGCCCGCTGCCGTCTGACCAGCCCAGCGATGGCACGACACCTGAAGCCGGCCGACGGCCGCACCCGCGCCATGCGAGCAACCGCCCTCGTCCTCGTCTGGGTCGGCGGCCTGGTGGTCGGCTTCTTCGGCATCCTGTCGGTCGGGGCCCGCTACGGCTGCTCGCACAGTGCGACCGGGCTGGCGTGCCGTACCTCGGGCTCCACGCTCGGCATCGTGGTTGTCGTGCTCGTCATCGCCGTCGTCACCGCCGTCACGGTGGGGACGCACGGCCGCGAGCCGCGCGCGATCGCAGTCGCGACCGTCCTCGGGGCGGTCGGCCTCTCCGCCTGTTACGTCTGCGCGCACGCCCTGCTCGCGACGGCCTGAGCGTGCTCGCGGCGTAGGCTCGCACAGTGACCGCCGTTCGACCTGAACCACCTGCTCCGGCGCCCGAAGGGCGCCGGATGCTACGTATCGAGGCCCGCAACGCGGCGACTCCAATCGAGCGCAAACCCGAGTGGATCAAGACCCGCGCCACGATGGGCCCCGAGTACACCGAGCTGCGCTCGCTGGTCGCGCGCGAAGGCCTGCACACCGTCTGCCAAGAAGCCGGCTGCCCCAACATCTACGAGTGCTGGGAAGATCGCGAGGCGACGTTCCTCATCGGCGGGGACCAGTGCACCCGCCGCTGCGACTTCTGCCAGATCGACACCGGCAAGCCGGCGGCGCTCGACCGCGATGAGCCCCGGCGGGTCGCCGAGAGCGTCCAGGCGATGGGGCTGCGCTACGCCACCGTCACCGGGGTCGCGCGTGACGACCTGCCCGACGGCGGCGCGTGGCTGTACGCCGAAACGGTACGGCGCATCCACGCCCTCAACCCAGGCACCGGCGTTGAGCTGCTGGCCCCTGACTTCAACGCCGAGCGTGCCCAGTTGGCCGAGGTGTTCGCCAGCCGGCCGGAGGTCTTCGCACACAACATCGAGACCGTGCCGCGGATCTTCAAGAGCATCCGCCCCGGGTTCCGCTACGAGCGCTCGCTCGAGGTGATTCGGCTGGCGCGCGCCGAGGGCCTGGTCACCAAGTCCAACCTCATCCTGGGCATGGGCGAGCAGCGCGCTGAGATCAGCCAAGCGCTGATGGACCTGCACGACGCCGGCTGCGACCTGATCACGATCACCCAATACCTGCGCCCGTCCGCGCGGCACCACCCGGTGGCACGGTGGGTCAAGCCCGACGAATTCGTCGAGCTGCGCGAGGAGGCCGACGAGATCGGCTTCGCAGGCGTGATGAGCGGGCCGCTCGTCCGCTCCTCCTACCGCGCGGGACGCCTCTACCAGCAGGCCGTCTCGGCCCGGCGCTGACCGAACCCGACCGGTCAATAGGATTCAGACATGGCGACGTCCGCCGGGCCGAGCAGGTCCGCCAAACCCACCCGCGCCGAGATGAAGGTTGCCCGCCGTGCCAAGCGGAAGTCCCGCCTCGAGACGCTGCGCAACGTCGGGCAGGCGTTCACCCTCACCCGGCAGAACGACCCGCGCTTCCTGCCCTATCTGATCCTGTTCACCGTCCTCGCGGCGGCGGCGGCGTATCTCGTCGTCTTCGCGATCACCGGTTCGGCGGTGCTGCCGATCCCGTTTGCGGTGTTCGGTGCGGTGATCGCCGCGATGCTCGTGTTCAGCCGCCGGGCGCAGCGCTCGATGTTCAACCAGGCCGAGGGACAGCCCGGCGCGGCGGGCTGGCTGCTCCAGCAGCAGCTGCGTGGCGACTGGCGGCTCACCCAAGCCGTCGCCGGCACGACGCAGCTCGATGCGGTGCACCGCCTGGTGGGGCGTCCCGGCATCGTGCTCGTCGGGGAGGGAGCCCAGCACCGCGTTCGCGGTCTCATCGCACAGGAGAAGAAGAAGATCGCACGGGTCAGCGGCGACACCCCCATCTACGACGTCATCGTTGGGACGGGCGACGGCGAACTGCGCCTCGGAAAGCTGAACCGCTACCTGCTCAAGCTGCCCGCCAACCTCTCCAAGGAGCAGGTCGCGGCTCTGGAGAAACGCCTCGCCGCTCTCACCGGCGCGCGCAGCCCACTGCCCCAAGGGCCCCTGCCGCAGGGCGCCAAGATGCGCAACGTGCAGCGCGCCGTGCGCCGCCGCTCGTGACGCTCCCGGCTGACATCGCCCCGGTGCGGCACTCGTGGCGGATCCTGTCGGCGTGACCGCTCCCCAGGCCTACCGCGGTGAGAAGCTCGGGCTGCCGGCTGGTGGCACCGGCGCGCTCGTCACCACCGGGCCCCGGCTGGGCGCCTTCCTCGTCGATGCCGTCGCGTCCGCGCTCATCGCCGGACTGTTCACCCAGGCCTCCTCGTCCGGCAACGGTGCGGCCGACCGGCTGCCAGGGTCGTGGAGCCTGCTCCCCTTCGCGGTCGACTACGTCGTGGGGCTGCTGGTGGCCGGGCGGACGCTCGGCATGTACCTCTTCGGCCTGCGGGTGGTGCGGGTCGATCGTCCCGCGCCGATCGATCCGTTCCGCGCCGTTGCACGAACCGTCCTGCTGCTGTTGTTGTTACCCGCCGTGATCTGGGACCGTGATGGTCGAGGCTTGCACGACCGCTTCACCGACACCGCGGTCGTGCGAGCGTGAACCACCGAGCCCGCGGCGGAACATGAGCATCCTCACAGCCCCGGAAACGTCCCGGAAACATCCGGGACACCGTTTAGCAACCCCTGCTTCATAGGTTTCGTACACCGACACTGTTCACGGAGGATGGATGTTCACTAGCTCCGACGAGGTCCTGAAGTTCATCAAGACCGACGGCGTCGAGTTCGTCGACGTGCGATTCACGGACCTCCCCGGCCAGCAGCAGCACTTCAACGTGCCCGCCGCAACGCTGCCGGACGATTTCTTCACCGACGGAGCGATGTTCGACGGGTCGTCCATCCGCGGCTTCGCCGCCATCCACAAGTCGGACATGAAACTCATCCCCGACGTCACCACCGCATACGTCGACCCGTTCCGTGTCGCGAAGACGCTCAACGTGGCGTTCTCGATCGTCGAGCCGCGCACGGGTGAGCCCTACGAGCGTGACCCGCGTCAGGTGGCCGCGAAGGCCGAGGCGTGGCTGAAGACGACCGGCATCGCCGACACCGCGTACTTCGGCCCCGAGGCCGAGTTCTACGTCTTCGACGACGTCCGTTTCCAGACGTCGCAGAACGAGGGTTTCTATCACATCGACTCGATCGAGGGCGCTTGGAACACCGGTCGCGTCGAGGAGGGTGGCAACCGCGGTTACAAGACGCGATACAAGGGCGGCTACTTCCCGCTACCGCCGGTCGACCACTACGCCGACCTGCGCGACCAGATGAGCAAGGCGCTCATCGCGTCCGGCCTCAAGCTCGAGCGCGCTCACCACGAGGTGGGCACCGCCGGCCAGGCCGAGATCAACTACCAGTTCAACACGCTGCAGGCCGCGGCCGACGACGTCCTGAAGTTCAAGTACATCGTCAAGAACGTCGCGTGGGCGAACGGCAAGACCGCGACGTTCATGCCCAAGCCGCTGTTCGGTGACAACGGCTCGGGCATGCACTGCCACCAGTCGCTGTGGAAGGACGGCAGCCCGCTCTTCTACGACGAGCTCGGCTACGCCGGCCTGTCCGACACCGCGCGGTACTACGTCGGCGGCCTGCTCCACCACGCGCCGGCGCTGCTTGCGTTCACCAACCCGACGGTCAACAGCTACCACCGCCTGGTGCCCGGCTTCGAGGCACCGGTCAATCTCGTCTACAGCTCGGGCAACCGCTCGGCGTGCATCCGGGTGCCGATCACCGGCTCGAACGCGAAGGCCAAGCGCATCGAGTTCCGAATCCCAGACCCGTCCTGCAACCCGTACCTCGCCTTCGCGGCCATGTTGATGGCAGGCGTCGACGGCATCAGGAACAAGATCGAGCCGCCGGCTCCGGTCGACAAGGACCTCTACGAGCTTCCGCCGGACGAGGCCGCCTCGATCGCGCAGGTGCCGGGGTCTCTCGGCGAGGTGCTCGACGCGCTCCAGGCCGACCACGACTTCCTGATCGAGGGCGGCGTGTTCACCGAGGACCTCATCGATGCGTGGGTCAGCTACAAGCGGGCCAACGAGATCGACCCGATTCGGCTGCGTCCGCACCCCCACGAGTTCGAGCTCTACTACGACGTGTGACGTGATCTGACGCCGAAGGCCCCGGATTCCGGGGCCTTCGGTCATTTGCGGCCCGGATTTTCGAGATCGTTTCCCGCAGGGGTTCCGCAGGAGATCCTCGCCAGCTTGCGAATCGGGACCCTGACAGCGGCCGGAGTGGACTCGGTCCGGATCGGGCCAGACGTGCCCCGCCCACGTCAAGCGTCGTCTTCGCGCGTTCGTGGCGCGATCGAGACGTCGTGCCTGTGCCGGGAGAGGTTCCGACCGAAGCCTCATCCCTCACTGTCGCTGTCGGCTCTGCGGTCCACGCATTCACGGTCGGCGCCATGCCGCACAGCGTCACGCGCATGGTTCCCACCGGCGGTGGCGCTGCCGGCGTTACGCCCTCGCCCGGTGCCCTCGCACTCCCACCGGTCAGCGTGGTGAACACGCG
>JAVHVN010000081.1:0-3646 GCA_032160545.1 Pseudonocardiales bacterium
CGGCAGCACACGACGACTCCGCTCGCGGTTGGCGAGATCTTCAGCTCGATCTGGGATTGCCAACAGCTCATCACCGAACAGCTCATCGACTTCATCCGGGCGACCGTCGTGCACGCCGGTGGTATCACCCACCTGCGCCGCATCTTCAACCTCGCCGAGCTGTACCAGGTACGCAGCGGCTCACACGGCGCAACTGATCTGTCGCCCGTCTGTATGGCGGCCGCATTGCACCTGGATCTCGCCATCCCGAACTTCGGCCTCCAGGAGTACATGCCGCACACGCCGGCGACCGATGAGGTGTTTCCGCACACGTACCGCTTCGCCGACGGCTACCTCCATCCGGGGGAATCGCCAGGACTCGGCGTCGAGATCGACGAGGCAGCTGCGGCCCGCTACCCGTACCAACCCGCGCAGTTGCCGGTGAACCGGCTCCTCGACGGCACCGTTCACAGTTGGTGACGATGAATGTGATGGGTGTCGGGTTGTGGCTCGGCGGCTGAGTCTCGCGACGCTCGACTCACTCCCGCAGGAGCTTCGTCCGCTGCCAGATCCACGTGAGCTCGCCGTCGGCATCGTGCACCTTGGCCTCGGCGCGTTCCATCGGGCCCATCAGGCGGTTTTCACGGCCAATGCAATGGCCGCCACTGGCGTCGGTTCATGGGCTATCTGCGGCGTCAGTCAACGCAGTCGGGAAGTGATCGACCAGCTCGAGCCACAAGACGGCCTCTACACCGTGCTCGAGCGCGAATACGGCACCCGGTTGAGCGTCCTTCCTCCGCTGCGAGAGCTGTTGTTCGCGCAGCCGCAGATCGACGCCCTGATCGCTCGCATCGCGGCGCCGGCGATACGCATAGTGACGCTCACGGTCACCGAGAAGGGCTACCGCCACAACCCGGCGTCCGGGCGGTTGCGGCGTGCGGACGGCGAGATCGTGGCGGACGCGCAGGGACGACCACCGCGCACGGTGGTCGGTCAACTCGTGCGCGGGTTCCAGGCCCGCCAGCGGCAGGCGAGCGGGCCGTTGGGCGTCGTCTGCTGCGACAACCTGCCACGCAACGGTGCGACTGTTCGTCGTCTCGTCGACGAATTCTGCGCGATGTTGCCCGCTGCGGAGGGCGCGCCTCTGATGGCGTGGATCGGCGAGAACGTGGCGTTTCCCTCGACGATGGTCGACCGCATCGTGCCGGCACCGACGGCCGCCGATCGACGCGACGCCGCAGCGCTGCTCGGGCTGGCCGACCATGGCGCGGTTGTCGCGGAACCCTTCTCACAGTGGGTGATCGAGGACAGCTTCGTCAGCGACCGCCCGCAATGGGAACGCGCGGGCGCGATCATGGCGAAAGACGTCGAGCCCTACGAACTCATGAAGCTGCGTTTGCTCAACGGTCCGCACTCGGCACTCGCCTACCTGGGCGCCCTCGCCGGCTATGAGTACATCTGCGACTTCGTCGCGCTCGACGATGTCGCGGCGTACGTCTGTGCGCTGATGGATATCGAGATCACGCCGACACTCGCCGTGCCGGCGGGCTTTGATCTCGAGGACTACAAGCGCGAGCTGCTCCGCAGGTTCGCCAATCCAGGACTCCGGCATCGCACGGAACAGATCGCGATGGACGGCAGCCAGAAGGTGCCCCAGCGGCTGCTGGGGACGGTAGCTGATCGACTCGCGGCCGGGGCCGAGCCGCGACTCGGTGTGCTGGCTGTCGCGGGCTGGATGCGGTTCGTCACGGTAGCCCGAACCGACGACGGGCGGGCGTTGTCGGTCACGGACCCGCTGGCCGCCAGGATTTCCGAACTCGTTGCCGGCGCCATTGCGCCTGGCCAGGTCGTCGACCGGTTACTCGCGCTCCGGGAGGTCTTCGGTGACCTCGCCGACGACAGCCGGTTTCGTACCCTGTTGGAGGAGGCGCTCGCGCTCCTTAGCCGGGTGGGCGCCTTGGCTGCCCTCCGCGCGGTGGCCGGTCCGGCGCGGTGACCGCCCGGGCGGCGCCGACCGCCCGAGGTTGCCGGATTTACAGGTGTTTATCAGCTAACGCACAGGTTGTTCGGCGACGATGGCTCCAGTTGTGGTTACTCGTGCTCGGCAGACGGTGGGAGGCGTGGTGACCGCACTGCTCTCCGGCCGTGGCGTGTCGCGACATCAGCCGCCGCCCGGGCGGGTCGGGCTGCGCCCCGAAGCCGCGCTGGCCGCCATTGCGCTCGGCGCAGTCGCCGTTGTTTTCCTTTGGTGGCACGACACCCCGTCGACGATCAGAAACTTTGGCGACTGGCTCACCCAGGCCGGGCGCGTCACGGGACTGCTCGCCGGCTACATGATCGTGGTTCTGCTGGCGCTCATGGCAAGGGTTCCGGTGCTCGAGCGCGGCGTCGGAGCCGACCGGCTGGCGCGATGGCACAGCATGGGTGGCAGGTACACCGTCTCGCTGTCCGTGGCGCACACGCTGCTGATCATCTGGGGCTACGCCGTCGCGGCGCACCAGTCGGTCGTCCCCCAGACCGGCGCTCTCCTCACGCAGTACCCCGACGTGATGATGGCCACGGCCGCGCTCGGCCTGTTCGTGATCGTCGGCGTCGTTTCCATGCGTGTCGCGCGCGCTCGGATGCGCTACGAGACGTGGTACTACCTGCACTTCTACACGTACCTGGCAATTGCGCTCTCGTTCAGTCACACGTTCTCCACTGGCGCCGATTTCGTTTCGAACGCCCAGGCGCGACTGTTCTGGAGCGCGCTGTACATCGGCGTTGCGCTCGTACTGTTGTGGTATCGGTTCATCGTTCCCGTGCGCTCTGCGCTGCGCCACCACATGCGAGTGGCCGCGGTTTTTCCTGAGGCACCCGGCATCTTCTCGATTCACATCACGGGAAGCCATCTTCGCGAACTTGAAGCCGAGGCGGGCCAATTCTTCCGTTGGCGGTTCCTGACACGCGACGGCTGGTGGCAGTCACACCCGTACTCCTTGTCCGCCCCGCCCGCCGAGGATCTGCTCCGCATCACGTTCAAGGTGCTCGGCGACCATAGCGAGGAACTGCAGCACATTCGGAAGGGCACCCGGGTTTTCGCGGAGGGCCCGTACGGTGCCTTGACGCAGAGCCGCCGTACCCGTCGGAAGGTGCTGTTCCTTGCGGGTGGCATCGGCGTGACACCGCTACGCGCATTGTTCGAAACCCTGCCGGCGGGAAAGAACGACCTCACTCTCGTCTACCGCGCGAACACCGAGTTGGATGTGGTCTTCCGCACCGAACTCGACGCGATCGCCCGGGCGCGCAAAGCCCGGGTGCATTACCTGGTCGGGCCGCCAGGGAGCGAGTCGGATCCGTTCGTCGGACGTCGACTGTCCTCGCTCGTGCCCGGCATCAGGGACCATGACGTGTACCTGTGCGGGCCACCGCGGATGATGGATGCCGCACGGAGTGCGCTACGCCGGGTCGATGTCCCGCGCAGGCATATCCATACCGAGTCGTTCGAATTCTAGAAGAGCCCGAGAGGAGGAAGAAACAGAATGAGACGCGTCATCGCCACCTTCGTCGCCACCGTCGCTGGACTCGTCGTGCTGCTCAGCTTCAAGACGGCGCCCACCAAGCCCGGCCGGCCGGTCGCGCTCGGCACGACGACCCCGGGCAGCGCGGTGCCGCCGGCGTCCAGCCC
>JAVHVN010000097.1:0-23695 GCA_032160545.1 Pseudonocardiales bacterium
GGCGAACTGGCCGAAGGTCACCATGATCGACCGCCCGGTCAACCAGGACGCGTGCAAGAACGCCACGCTCACGCTGTCGTTCACCGGATCGGGGGCCGGTAACTGATGACCGCTCACCGCACCACCGGGGGCAAGCCGAACCGCCGTCGGCGCATCGTCCTCGCCGGCATCGCCTCGGTCGCGCTGCTCGCCACCGGCGCAGGCATCGCCTTCGCCGTCTGGTCGACATCCGGCGCGGGCGCCGCGTCGGCCCCGACCGCCACTCTCAATGCACCGTCCATCACCTCGGTCACCAGCGCGTCCGGAACAGGCTCGGTGTCGGTGGCCTGGTCGCCGTCGGCCACCTCCGCGTCGGCGCCGGCACCGGCCGGCTACTACGTCACGCGCAAGAGCGGCGCGACGTCCGCCCCCGCCTGCGGCTCGAGCCCGAGTTCATTGATCAGCGGGCCGACCTGCACCGATTCGACGGTCGCCGACGGCACCTACACGTACGTCGTGACGGCCGTCCTCCACTCGTGGTCCACGTCTAGCAGCCCCAGCGCGGGCGTCACGGTGACGAACATCGTTCCTACGGCGACGGTGAACCAGGCGAGCGGCCAGCCCGATCCGGCCAGGACCTCGCCGATCAACTTCACCGTCGTCTTCAACGAGCCGGTCGTCGACTTCACGTCCGGTGCTGTCACGGTCGGCGGCACGGCCGTGGGCACTGCGAGCGTCACGATCAGCGGCAGCGGCCCCACGTACAACGTCGCGGTCAGCGGCATGACCACCTCCGGCACCGTGAGCGCGTCGATTGGGGCCGGCAAGGTCCATGACGCCAACGGGACGGCCAACAGCGCCTCGACCAGCACCGACAACTCGGTGACGTGGGACGGCACCGCACCGACAGCGCCGAAGCCCACCTTCACGGCGGCCACCGTGTCCGGCAGCAACCCGACGTACGTGTCCAGTGAAGCCCTGACCTTCAGCGACGCAGCGACGGACGACACGGGTGGCACCGGCGTGCAATCCGTGGCGTATTTCTACTGCGCGGGCAGCGGTGGGTGCGGGACGGGTGGAACCCAGCTGGGCAGCGCGTCGTCGACGGGCCCGAGTTACGCGGTCACGTCGCCCGTTCCCGCGTTCGCGAACGGCGACGGCCCGTACAGCGTGGTCGCGGTGGTCACCGACAACGCAGGCAACCAGACCCGCTCCGCAGCCGCCGTGATCGCGCTCGACAGCACCAAACCGAGCGCGCCGGCGCCGACAGTGAACGGAAGCAACTGACATGAATTGCCGCAACCGGGTCACCGCCCGTCAGGCAACAGCCACGCGCCACCTGCGGATCGCCCTACGACTGGTCGTCATCGCAGCGCTGGCAGTCGCAGGCATGGTGTTCAGCGCAGACCTTGCGACGGCTGACAGCGCGGCGAGCAGCGGCTACGGCGCGATGACTGTCAGCCCGACGTCGGCCACCGTCGGCACCTCGACCCAGCTCACGTTCTCGTACTCCTTCACCGACAACGGCCACTTCCTGCCGACCGGCTCGTCGGTCACTGTCGCCGTGCCCGCCAGTTGGACGGCACCCACCGCGACGAACACGTCCGTGGCTGCCCCCACCGCGAACTGCAACACCAGCGCGGCACTGAGCTTCAACGCCACGACCGTGACCATCCCGCTGGCGAACGGGTGCAGAGCTCCGGCCGGCAATAGCACCGCGACACTGCTGACGCTGACCTACACCGGTACGCCGAGCGCGGCCGGCACAACCACCTTCACGACGTCCTCGGGCGCGGGAGGTGCCCCCGTGGCCATCAGCAGCCAGCCGACGGTCACCGTGAACCCGGCGGCGGCGTCGCAGTTGGTGTTCACCACGGCGCCCTCGACCACGAACACGGCAGGGACCGCCTTCGCGCAGCAACCCGTTGTCAAGGTCGAGGACGCGTCCGGGAACGTCGTCACGTCGTCCTCCGCGTCGGTCACCATCGCCGCTCTGAACAACGGCAGCGCCGGCCCGGCAATGACGTGTGGCACCGGTGGCGGGCCGACGGTGACGGCCGTTTCGGGCGTGGCGACCTTCAGCGGGTGCTTCATGACGATTGCCGGCAGTTACACGATGAAGGCGACGAGCGGCACGCTCAGCAGTGCTACCAACCCCGCGTTCACCGTCGCCAACGCCGCCGCGAGCAAGCTGGCGTTCGTCAAGGGACCGAGCGACGCCTTCGTCGGCACGGCGATGTCGCCGGCCGTGACGATCCAGGTCCAGGACCAGTACAACAACCCGGTGAGCGGCATCTCGGTCACGCTGACGCCGTCGAGCAATGTCACGTTCGGCACCGGCCTCGCCGCCACGACCGACTCGAGCGGGCTGGCGACGTTCGGCAACCTGACTGCTACGCACACCGCTATCGCCGCAACAGTGACGGGGTCGGCGACAGTCTCCGGCACGAACCTCTCGACAGGAACGTCCACGACGTTCAACGTGAGCGTCAAGGTCACCACCTCGGCGAACGCGCTGGGTGACAGCGCCGCTGACGCCGGCGGCTCGGGTGTCGCGTCGGTGTCCTACTACTACTGCACCGGGTTCGCGGCGACCTGCGCCGCGGCCGGTCGCACGCTCATCGGTACCTCGACGACGGCCGGAACCTTCGCGCTCGCATGGACCGGCCAGCCGGCAAACGGCGCGTACACCGTGATCGCGGTGGCGACCGACAACGTCGGCAACGTCAGCTCGGGGAGCGCAGGCACGCCCGTCAGCGTGAGCAACTAGTCGCCGCGGGTCCAACCCTTCGCCGCGGTCCAACCCTCAAGATCAAGAGACGGATTTGGTCGCTCATCGACGGAATCGATCTCTTGATCAACCGGGAGGGCGGGAGAGCGGGAGGGCGGGAGAGCGGGAGGGCGAGAGGGCGGGGCGGCGGCGGGTCAATCCTGCGGGCGGTTCTCCTCGTCACCGGAGAGTTCGGCGTCGAGGTCTGCGCGAGCCTGCTTGCGGGCCTCGACCCGCTCCTCGATCGTGGCGGCGAATCGAGCGCGCGGCCGGGCCAGCAGCACCAGCGACAGGGGTACCGAGAGGAACAGCGCGACCAGTGCGGCGAACAGGCCGTTCAGGCCGGCGAGGACGAGCACCCCCCACAGCGCGAAGAACAGCCCGAACCGAAGCACGGTGTAGAGCCACATCGAGCTCATCCACCTGGCGAAGGTGGGGCTTGGGGACTTCCGCGGTTCGGCCACGAGCTAGGCCCAGACGGCTTGCGGCTCGGCCCGCCGCTGCGCCAGCGGAACCGGCCCGTCGTACTCGCGCAGCACGTCGTAGCGGGTGTTGCGCTCCTTGGGCGTGAACCCGGCGTCGCGAATCAGGTCGAGCAGGTTCTCGCGGGTGAGCTTGTCGGGGGTGCCGAAGTGGTCGGCGTCGTGCGTGATCTTGTACTCGACCACCGAGCCGTCCATGTCGTCGGCGCCGTAGTTGAGCGCGAGCTGCGACGTCGACAGGCCGTGCATCACCCAGAACACCTTGACGTGCTCGAAGTTGTCGAGCATCAGCCGCGAGACGGCGAACGTCTTGAGCACGTCCGCGGGCTGCGCCATCGGAAGGTGCGAGAGCCGGTTGTTGTCGTTGTGGAACCGCAGCGGGATGAACACGACGAACCCGCCGGTCTCGTCCTGCAGCTCACGCAGGCGCAGGACGTGGTCGACCCGGTGCCGCGGCTCCTCGATGTGGCCGTAGAGCATCGTCGCCGGCGTGCGCAACCCCTTGCCGTGCGCCAGCTTGTGGATGCGCGACCAGTCCGCCCAGTGCGTCTTGTGGTCGACGATCTGCTTGCGGACGTCCCAGTCGAAGATCTCGGCGCCGCCGCCGGTGAGCGACTCGAGGCCCGCGTCGACGAGCTCGTCCAGGATCTCGTCGGCGGACAGCCCGGAGATCTCCTCGAAGAAGTGGATCTCGGTCGCCGTGAAGCACTTCAACGCGACGTCGGGCAGCGCCGCCTTCAACTCGCGCAGCACGCGTGGGTAGTACTTCCACGGCAGCGTCGGGTGCAGCCCGTTGACGATGTGCAGCTCGGTCAGCCCGTCGTCCTTCATCGCGACCGCGGCCTCGACGGCCTCCTCGACGCGCATCGTGTACGCGTCCTTCTGGCCGGGCTTGCGCTGGAAGCTGCAGTACGCGCAGGACGCGGTGCAGACGTTGGTGAGGTTGAGGTGGCGGTTGACGTTGAAGAACGTGGTCGTCCCGTTCTTCTCGGTGCGGATCTCGTGCGCGAGACCGCCCAGCCACGCGAGGTCGTCGGACTGGTAGAGGTCCTCGCCGTCCTGGCGGGTGAGGCGCTCGCGCGCCGCGACCTTCTCGGTCAGCTCTGCCGTGCGGGACTCGCTCAACGCCATGAGGCAAGGGTACGTGCGCCCCTCCCGGCGCCGTCCGGCACGCACCAGCCCGGCGCGCGACAACCGGTCCGTGGCGCGCTCGAGCAAGGGTGCATAGTGCCCCCGCATGACGACTGACATCTCGAGGGGTCAGGACCAATCGCATGTGGATTCGACCCCCGTGCAACGATGGGAACAGCGCACCGAGTGGCCGCTGGCCCTGCTCGCGGTCACGTTTCTGATCACGTACGCCTGGCCGATCCTGCAGGAGAATCTGTCCTCGGAGTGGCGCGCGACGTGCCGATGGGTCGGCTACCTGGTGTGGCTGGCGTTCTTCGTGGACTACGTCGTCCGCGTGATGCTGGCAACCGATCGTGGCCACTACATCTCCCGGCACATCCTGGACGTCCTCGTCATCGTGTTGCCGGTGCTGCGGCCGCTTCGGCTCCTGCGCCTGGTCATGCTCCTGCGGGTGATGAACCGCCGCGCGACGTCATCGCTACGCGGACGCGTGATCGTCTACGTCGTCGGCTCCACCGCCCTGGTGATCACCGCTTCCCGGTCACCGGCGAGGGCAGGGTCATCGGCGTCGGCCTGATGCTCGCCGGGATCGCGCTGCTCGGCGTCGTGACCGCCTCGATCGCATCCTGGCTGATCGACGAGGTGTGCGAGGGTGAACAGGACTCGCAGGCGGCGACCCGCGCGACATAGGTGAGCTTCGGGAAGAGATCCGAGCACTGCAGGCGCTGATCGCTGCGCGGTCGAAGTGAACACTCGCATGTCCGGGTGTCTCGGCGACCGCCCAGGGTGTGCTGTGTGGGACGCTCCACCGGTGACTGCCGACCTCACTCTCGCGATGAGCGAATTCCAACGGTGCATTGCCGAGCGAGATCAGGTTGGGGCGGAGGTGATTCTCGACGCGGACTATGCGCTCGAGCTTGTTCATCCGGTCGCGGCCGTGGTGCCAAGAGACGGCTGGCTGGCCGCATTGCCCGACTACGTCGTTCACTCGTACGACGTTGAGGAGCAAATCATCGACGCCGACGTCGATGTTGCAATCGTTCTGCATCGTGCCCACATGCAGGCGACCGTCAACGGGGTCGACCGAAGCGGCGTATTCATCGTGTCGGATGTCTGGCGGCTGCGGGACGGGCGCTGGCGGGTCTGGAAGCGGCACTCAACTCCGCTGTCGGCGGGACCCGTGCCGAACCCGTGAGCGTGCTGCACTAGGCAAGACCGCGCACCAACGGAGGCATCGGCTTGAGATTCCCGAAGAAGACGCCGTTCGACATTGGTGTGACCGGCGCGTCCGCCGAGATCGCGACGGCGGGTATGTCTCAGGCGTGGATCATCAATCCGCTGCTGAAGACCACGCAGTTCACCACAGCGACCGGCGTCATCTCCGTTGCAGCGCCTCGTGCCATCCTCGACGACTTTCGAACATCCGTGATGAGCGACCGTTAGAGCGCGACCCGCACGAATGGGTTTGCCCGCGACTAGTGCGGCAAGCAACGGTTCAGAGCTCAGCCAGCGGGGACTGGTTACGACGGCTTGATGTTGGCGTTGTGACGGAAGAGGTTCGCCGGATCGTACTTGGCTTTGATGTTCGCCAATCGCTCGTACTTGGACGGCCCGTACGCGTCCTTGACCCGATCGTCGTCGCCGGTCTCCAGCGCATTGACGTAAACATTGGTGTCGGCCGTGTGCGGCAACAGCGCCTCCCAGGTCGCTCGCACCCAGGCTCGGTCGGCGTCCAGGAGCTCCGGCGTCGGACAGACCGCGATGATGAAGACCGCGTATCTCGGCGAGCGGCCACCGCTGAATGCCGTCTCGTCGTCGGCAATCGCGGAGTATGCACGGTCCAACCGATAGAACAGCAGCACGGACAGTGGCGAGGTCTTGCGCGGCAGCCGATCGGCGACGACGTCGATTACTGCGTCGGAAAGGTCGTCGACGTAGACGGCCTTGTCGTAGTCGTGGAACCCCCAGGCGTTCGGCTCGTCGAGCATCTGCTGCAGCGCGGCGTAGGGCATCGCGGTGGTGAACTCCCACAGCGGTGGCAACGCTTCGCGAATCTGCTTGAGGACAGCCTCATGAACCTCGGGAGCCCCGAAGCCGACCACGACGAGCGCGTACCCGGGTTGATGGTGGTACTCCTCCGGGACGAACGGCGCGGGCGGCGCGTTCATGCCGGCAATCACGATATTGATATCCGGGGACAGGGTGGCGAGGACGTCACGTGCCACACGAAGCACGTCACGTCCCTGGTCCAAGCCCCAGAACGGCACTCCGAGCTGAATGATCGGACCGACCTCGTGCAACCGGAACTCGAACTCGGTCACGACGCCGAAGTTGCCGCCGCCGCCTCGAATCGCCCAGAACAAATCAGCGTTCTCGTCGGCCGCGGCACGACGGATCACGCCATCGGCGGTCACGACCTGAGCCGAGACGAGGTTGTCAATGCTGAGGCCGGCTCGCCGGGTCAGCCAGCCCATGCCGCCGCCGAGCGTGAGTCCGCCCACGCCGGTATGGCTGATCAGACCTGCCGGCACCGCGAGACCGTGCCGCTGGGTGGCCGCATCCAGGTCGCCGAGCAGGGCACCGCCGGCAACCCGCGCGCGCTTCGATTCCGGATCGACGACGACCTGATTCAGGTCACGCAAGTCGATCATCAGGGCACCGTCGGCGACGGCTGTGCCTCCCATGCCGTGGGCGCCGCCGCGGACCGTGACCTCCAGGCTGTTGGCCACCGCGAACGACACGGCTGTTGCGACGTCCGCCGCGGACGTGCAACGCGCGATCAGCGCCGGACGCCGGTCGACCGCCGCGTTCCAAACCCTGCGCGCCTCGTCGTAGTCCGCATCGTCCGGCCCGATAGCCCGACCGCCGATCGCCTGCCGCAGCGCCTGTGCCGTGTTGCTTGTGGCCTGTGTCATGACCCGTCCCCCCGTCGACCATCCTTACGACAAGAGTGGGCTCGGATGGTCACCTGCGCATGAGTGCCACCACTACAACACTCTCGGGGACCTCACCGGCAAGCAGCTGACCCGTACCTAATATGTCCGCGCATCAGGCACCGCGCTAGTCGTGCCCTGAGCGGATGCAGATCCGAGTCGCTTGAAAGGATTCGTCGAAAGTCTTCGAGCTATGGAACGACGATGGTGCCCGTGAAGGTCTCGTGCCCGTTCGTCGCGCCTGCCTTCGGGAACTCCACCTTCATCTGGCCGGTTCCGGTCGCGCCCGCGAAGTCGCCACTACCGCCCAGAACCTTCCAGCCGCTGGTCTGAATCCTGTTGTTCATCTGGTCGGGCCCCGGGCCGAATCCGATTCGGAGTTGGCTATTGCCGCAGGTGAATACGTTGATCGCTGGATAGCCGATCTCGGGACTGCCGGCTTCGTGGTGCAGGGTCCCGCCGGCGCAGAAACGCGCGTCGCCGATAAAGGATCCGGCGACGACCTTGCCCTCGAAGTCGACGAACTCCGTCTTGATCTCGATGGTCTTGCGGGCGCCCTGGGCGGATGCTGACAAACTTGGACTGCTCCTCGGCACAGAGCCCTTCGAGTCGTTCGCCGAGCTACTGCTGCACGCGACGGCGCTCGCCGCTAGTAGGCCGCAGGCGAGAACTAGCCGCGATGCGGCCGCCCTCGCTTGACGGATTGCCGTGATACAGGACATGTCCCGATGCTGCGATCGCCGGCCTCACTTGCACATGGTGCTGGCAGGAATGAACCGAGGTGCTAGCACGAGACCCTTCGACGGAGCGCGACGGAGGATGCCGCGACCATCACGCCGAGCATCACCGTCATCACGAGCCTTCGAACGTCACGACGGGGTATGTCGATTCTTCGCCCTCCCGACGTGGGGACGGTACAAGGGCGCGCCGCGCCCTGCCGAGCCGGTCGAGCCGGTCGAGCCGGTCGAGCCGGTCGAGCCGGTCGAGCCGGTCGAGCAGAATCCGTCTTGACACCGGTAACTTACCGTCGATAACTTACCGACGTCAGCAGTCGCTTGTCTCGGGGGTACGCCATGCTCACTCGGTTCGCCGACCTTGGTATCCGTGCCCCCAAGCGGGTACTCGGCATCGCCGGCTTCCTCCTCGTCGTGGCTGTGCTCTACGGCGGGCAGGCCGCCAGCCACCTCGCTTCGGGTGGCTTCTACGACCGCGGCTCGGAGGCCTGGCACGCGCGCACCGAACTGGAGCAGACGTTCAACGCGGGCGACAGCAACCTGATCTTCGAGGTGACGAGTGCCGCGGGCGCCGACAGCGCCGCGGCGCGGGCAGCGGGCGGGCGGATCGTGCAGCGGGTCGCCGGCAACCCGTTCGTCAGCGGGGTCACCTCCTACTGGAGCGCGCCCGGGGCGCGGTCCGCGGCGCTGCGCAGTAAGGACGGGCGCTCGGCCCTCGTGGTCATGCGGGTGGCGGGCGACGACAACACCACTCCCAAGCGCGCCGCGGCGATCATCGACCCGCTCGAAGGGACTCAGGACGGCGTGACGATCCGGGCCGGCGGCATCGCCGCATCGATCCGGACCGTCAACGACCTCACCAAGTCCGACCTGGCGAAGTCCGAGGCCATCGCCATCCCGATCACCGTGATCGTCCTGATCTGGGTGTTCGGCTCGTTCGTCGCCTCGCTGCTGCCCCTCGCGATCGGGCTCACGTCGATCATCGGCACGATGGCGATCCTGCGCCTGCTCGCGACCACGACGGACGTGTCGATCTACGCGCTGAACATGACGACCGCGATGGGCCTCGCCCTGGCGATCGACTACAGCCTGTTCGTCGTCAGCCGGTACCGGGAGGAGATCCGCAACGGCGCGAGCGTCGACGAGGCGATCCGCACCACGTCGCGCACAGCCGGGCGCACGGTGCTGTTCTCGGCGCTGACGGTGGGGCTCTCGCTCGCGGCGATGCTCGTGTTCCCCGTCTACTTCCTGCGGTCCTTCGCCTACGCGGGCATCGCGGTCGTCGCGCTGGCGACGATCGCGGCGCTCACCCTGCTGCCGGCCCTGCTGAAGGTGCTCGGCCCGCGCGTCGACGCGCTCGACCTGCGGGCCGGCCTGCGCCGGCTGATCGGTCGGCCGCCGCCGGTTCCGAAGCCGGTCGAGCAGACCTTCTGGTACCGGTTCGCGACGGTGGTGATGCGGCGGGCGCTGCCCGTCGGCCTGGTGGTCACCGCGCTCCTCGTCGCTGTCGGCCTGCCGTTCCTGCACGCGCACTTCGGCTACCCGGACGACCACGTGGTGCCGAAGTCCGAGAACGCCCACATCGTCGGCGACGACCTGCGCTCCAACTTCACGACCAACGCGGGCTCGACGGTCAGCATCGTCGCCAAGGAGGTCTCGGCGCGGCCGGCAGCCCTCGGCGACTACGCGAGCGCGCTCTCGCGTGTCGAGGGGGTCACGTCGGTGAGCGCCGCCAGCGGTACGTACGCCGGCGGACGTCAGGTCGGGCCGCCCTCGTCCCCGATGACCTCGGGCGACACGACGTACCTGAACGTCGCCACCGGCGCCGACGCGCAGAGCGATGCGGCGAAGACGATGCTCGAGCGGCTGCGTGGCGTCGCCCCGCCGTGGCAGGTCCAGTTCACCGGCCAGACCGCGCTCAACCAGGACAGCCTGCACGCCCTCGCGGTGACGATGCCGATCGCGATCGTCCTCATCGTGCTGGCGACCTTCATCGTGCTGTTCCTGTTCACCGGCAGCGTGGTGCTGCCGATCAAGGCGCTGATCCTCAACACGCTGTCGCTCTCGGCGACGTTCGGCGCGATGGTGTGGGTGTTCCAGGAGGGGCATCTCGGCTGGCTCTACCCGGACCTCACGACGACCGGCTACCTCGTGCCGACGATGCCGCCGCTGATGTTCTGCGTCGCCTTCGGCCTGTCGATGGACTACGAGGTGTTCCTGCTGTCGCGCATCCGCGAGGCATGGCTCGACTCGGGTCGTACGTCGGCTGACAACACTCGCGCCGTCGCCCTCGGCCTCGGACGCACCGGGCGGATCGTCACCGCCGCGGCCGTCCTCATGGCGATCGTCTTCGCGGCCATCGCAGACGCGCACGTCTCGTTCATGATGCTGTTCGGCACCGGGCTTACGCTGGCGGTACTGATGGACGCGACAGTGGTGAGAGGGATCCTGGTGCCAGCCTTCATGCGCCTCGCGGGCCGGTGGAACTGGTGGGCTCCGAGGCCGCTCGCTCGCCTGCACGAGCGGGTGGGCCTGTCCGAGTCGCCCACCGCCCCGGACGTGCTCGCGAAGGAACCTGTGGGCGTATGAGTCGCATCGGCCCGGCGATATCGGCGTGCGTTCCGGCGCATCCGGCGAAGGCCTCGCCGTGACCGCCACCGCACCGAAAGCCGCGGGGCGACGGCGCCGTGCCCAGCGCGGCAGTGGCGAGCAACTGCGTGCCGAGATCGTCACCGCGGCCAAGGAGCTGCTCGCCAGTGCCGGCCGTGCCGACGACGTGTCGGTGCGGGCGGTCGCCGATGCGGTGGGAGTCACGTCCCCGTCGATCTACCTGCACTTCGAGGACAAGACGGCCCTGCTCACCGCGGTCGTGGCCGACGTGTTCGCCGAACTCGACGAGGCGATGCTGTCGGCGGCCTCGGGACACACCGAACCGCTCGAGCGGCTGCGTGCGTTCGGCATGGCGTATGTGCGGTTCGCCGTTGCACATCCCGAGCACTACCGCATCGCGGCCCTCGACCCGTGCCCGCGTCCCGAGGTCGACGAGGTACTGGGCAGCTCGGCGTTCGAGCACTTCCACCAGACCGTGCGCGCGTGCATGGCGGCCGGGATCTTTCCCGACGGCGACCCGCTGCCGATCACGCTCGACCTCTGGGCCGCCGCGCACGGCATCGCGTCGTTGATGATCACCAAACCCTTCCTGCCGTGGGGCGAGTTCGAGGTGACGGTCGACCGCATGCTGTGCGCCGCCGCGCTCGGTCATGCCGCCGCCGGGCTGATCGGCGACCGGCCCACGCCCGCCGCAGTGACCAGCTGGCTGCGCCGGCAACAGGGCTGACCCGGCTGCGGCCGCTGCAGCGCGAGCGCCGTGCGAGGCGCGAGCGCACTCACGACCCCGAATACGCCGCGACCACCGGCTGATTCGCGCCGAGCCGGTTCAGAAGCGGTCCTCGAACTTCGTGCTCAGGACGACCGTCGTCCGGGTGCGGGCCACCCCGTCGATCGCATTGAGGTCGCGGATCGCGGCCTCCAGCCCGGCGACGTCAGGCACCCGCACCTTGATCACGAAGGTCTCCTCGCCCGCGACGAACCAGCAGTGCTCGACGACCGCGAGCGTCACCAGCGCCGCCGACACCGCATCGGTGTCGGCACGGTCGGTGAGGAAGATCCCGACCAGCGCGTTCATCGCGTACCCGAGCGACTCGGGCGACACCGAGGCGTGGTAACCGGTGATCACTCCCCCGGCCTCGAGCTTGGCGACCCGCTCATGCACCGCCGGGGCGCTGAGATTCACCACGCGAGCGAGCTCGGCATACGTCGCGCGGGCATTCGCCCGCAACGCGTCGAGCAGCTGGCGATCGACCGCATCCACCGTGGCAGTCGACCGGAGTCGGGTCCGGCTCGTCAAGCGCCACATCGCGGAGCGTTGCGTCATGGCGACCATCCCCGCACCGTTCACGAGTGCGTCGACGGAGGGTTCCGGCGCAGGACGAGCCTGGCTCGCCGCCGAAGTTACTTCCAAGTAGCGCGTCATATGACGCGGTGGCCGAGGGGTCTAGTGAGGGTACGGAGCACTGCTTCGTCCCCCACCTGACGGAGGTCCTCTTCGAATGACGAGCAACACCATCCGCAGGCGGATCGTCGGAGCCGCGGTGGCTTTGACGGCCGTCGGCTGGCCGGCAGTGTCCGCCGGCGCATCCGACTCGGCGGAACCGGCACCGCGCTGCGCGACGTCCGGCCTGGTCGTCACCTGCACATACGGGTACACCGGCCATCCGCAGTATTTCCAGGTGCCGGCCCAGATCGACACGGTCCGGATCGCTGCCACGGGCGGCGCGGGCGGTGACGGCGCCTCATCCGGTGACAACGCCGGTGGGCGCGGCGGCGCGGGGACGGTTGTCAAGGCAGTCCTGCCCGTCACGGCAGGCCAATCCCTGAATCTCTACGTCGGCGCTCGCGGCACCGTGGGTACCGCGGACTTCAAGGCCGGCGGATGGAACGGCGGCGGCGGCTCCTTCCTCGGCGGGACCGGTGGCGACGCATCGGATGTTCGGACCGGCACGGCACTGAACACGCGGATCATCGTCGCGGCCGGCGGTGGTGGCGGTGCCGAGGGCACAGTCGGCACTGGTGACACAGTCGCGGGCGCCGGCGGGACCGGCGACGCAGACGGCTCACCGGGCGCCGACCGTAACTCCGGCGGCAAGGCCGGCACCGCGACCGCGGGCGGGCAACCCGGCTCGCCCGACGTGGCCTCGCCCTACAGTCCGGTCTCGACCGGGCAGCTGGGGGTGGGCGGCGTGGCCACCTACCGTTCCGGCGCCGGTGGCGGCGGAGTGTATGGCGGCGGGGGCGGCAGCGACCCCTCCTACCTCGAGACCGGCGACGGCTCCGTCCTGGAGACCCCCGGCGCTTCCGGCGGCGGTGGGGGCGGTTCGTCTCTCGCGCCGGCCGGCAGCAGCACGGTCACCCCGGCCGACCGGTCCGACCCCCCGTCGATCGTCATCAGCTACGTGCTGCCCGGCACGGTGACGGTGCAACTCACCGACCTCGCCAACCCCGAGCAGCTGTGCGCCACGGTCGAGGACACCAGCAACTCGGTTACCGCCCAGCCCTGCGCGGCACCCAGCTCAGCGGGGTACCCGGACCCGCGGCAGAGCTTCACACTGACCTTCGGCGTCGATGGTGTGCTGCTCGCGCACCAGGGCAGCAATCCGTACGACATCGCGAAGTGCCTCACCTCGGACGGCGCGGAAGGTGCGCCCGCCTCCGTCACGTACTGCACGGACTCCCTTCCGCAGCTCTGGCATCCGAGCCTCGACGTCTGGTCGGGGCTGCTGCAGCTGACCGACTACCAGGGTCGCGAGCTGGACGGGACGCGCTCCGAGCCGCTCACGACGAGTGCCACCGTGCAGGTCTGGGTTCCCAGCCCGCTGCACTGACCGGTCTCGGTGCCCCCGCCTGTGCCTTGCCCGGGCGGGGGCACCGCTGCGCCGTGAATCAGCCGCGCAGGCCGTGGGCGAGCAGGTCGGCGAGCGCGAAGCCGAACAGCCCGATGCCGATGACGCCGTTGGCGGTGAAGAACGCGCGGTTCACCCGCGAGAGGTCGTGCGCCCTGACGATCGTGTGCTCGTAGGTGAGGACGATCGCGGTGAGCGCGACGCCGGCCCACCACAGCCAGCCGAGGCCCGCCGCCGCGCCGAACCAGACGAACGCGGCGACGGTGCCGACATGGACGACGCTCGATGCCCGCAACGCCGCGGCGATGCCGAACCGCGCCGGGAACGAGCGCGAGCCGATGCGCCGGTCGACCTCGGCGTCCTGGCAGGAGTAGATGAGGTCGAAGCCTCCGATCCAGGTACCGACCGCGATGCCGAGGGCGAGCGCCGCGCCGTGCGGCCCGGCTGCACTGCCGGTCACCGCGAGCCACGCGCCTACCGGCGCGACGAACTGCGCGAGTGCGAGCAGCACCTGCGGAAAGTCGGTGAAGCGCTTGCCGTAGGAGTACAGGACGAGCAGGAACACCGCGACCGGCGCCAGCGCGAGGCACGTCCACGACAGGGTGGCGGCGCTGGCCAGGAAGACCGCGAACGCCACGGCCGTGCCCAGCCATGCGGTGCGGACCGTCATCGCGCCGGTGACCAGCTCGCGCTGGGCGGTACGTGGGTTGAGGGCGTCGAACCCGCGGTCGAGGATGCGGTTCACGCTCATGGCGACCGTCCGGGCCGACACCATCGCGACAGTGATCAGCAGCAGCTCGGCCCAGTGCACGGAACGGGTCCCACGCCACATCGCGGTCAGCGCGCTGATGTAGGCGAACGGCAAGGCGAACACCGAGTGCTCGATCATCACCAGCCGCAGGAAGCTCGGGACGGCGGCCCTGCCCGCGAGCGATCGCGGCGGCGCCGCCGAGCCCGTTCCTGCCGGGGAGAGATCGGGCGCAGGCGAGTTCATCGGCGCCGTCCGGCGCGGATGCCGTATTCGGACCACCGGCGCCGGACAGTGGCCAGGGTCGAATCGTCGAGCACGCACTCGGCGGGCCAGCCGCCCTCGCGGCGGTACCCCTCCGTCGGCAGCTTGCGCGTGGCGTCGATGCCCAGCTTGCCGCCGAAGAACTGCTCGTAGGCGGCGTGGTCGAGATGGTCGACCGGCCCGATGGTGTGCAGCGCGTCGTGCGCGTAGTCGACATTACCGAACGCGCGCCACGCGACCTCGGCGTAGTCGTGCACGTCGCAATCGGCGTCGACGACCACGATGAGCTTCGACAGGCTGAGCAGCCCGGCACCCCAGATCGCGTTCATGACCTTCTGCGCATGCTTCGGGAACCGCTTGTCGATCGACACGATGCAGCAGTTGTGGAAGACCCCGGCCTCGGGCAGGTCGTAGTCGACGATCTCGGGAATCGTCATCTTGATCAGGGGCAGGAAGATCCGCTCGGTGGCCTTGCCCATCGGGCCGTCCTCCTGCGGCGGGCGGCCTACGACGATCGACTGGTAGATCGCGTCCGTGCGCATCGTCATCGTCTCGACCCGCATGAACGGGAACGGCTCGACCGGTGTGTAGAACCCGGTGTGGTCGCCGAAGGGCCCTTCGGGCATGCGTTGGCCCGGCTCGACCCAGCCCTCGAGGACGACCTGGGCGGTGGCCGGCACCTGCAGGGGCACGCTCACACAGTCGACGAGATCGACCCGGTCGCGCTGCAGGAACCCGGCCAGGAGGTACTCGTCGATGTCGCCCGGCAGCGGGGCGCTCGCCGAGTACGTGACCGCCGGCGGGCAGCCGAACGCGATCGCGACGGGCAACCGCTCACCGCGCCGCTCAGCGATCGCGGCGTGCGACGTCGAGTCCTTGTGGATCTGCCAGTGCAGGCTCACCGTGCGCTCGTCCTGCAGCTGCAGCCGGTACATGCCGAGATTGCGCGCACCCGTCTCGGGGTGCATCGTGTGCGTGAGCCCGAGGTTGAGGAACACGCCGCCGTCGTCCGGCCACGACTTGATCCCCGGCAGCATCGACAGGTCCACCTCGTCGCCGCGCAGCACGATCTCGTGGCAGGGTGCCGCCGTGACGTGCCGGGGCGGCACGGCGCGCAACTGGGCCGCTTTGCCGAGTGCGTCCTTCAACCCGCCGAGCCCCTTGGGCAACTCCGGCTTGATCAGCTCGCCGATGCGCCGGCCGATCTCGTCCAGGTCGTCAACGCCGAGCGCCTTGGCCATGCGCCGGTGCGTGCCGAAGACGTTGATCGCGAGGGGCAGGCTGCCGCGCGTCGGGCGCTCGAACAGCAGCGCCGGGCCCCGCTCGCGCACGACGCGCTGCACTATGCCGGTGACCTCCAGGTGCGGGTCGACCGGCACGCGGACCCGGGCCAGGTCGCCGTCGCGTTCGAGCGCGTCGAGCAGCGCCTGCAGATCGGGATAACCCACCCCGCCAGTATCCCTGCGGGGTGCGCGCGCGGCGCCACGCGGGTGCCGCCGCGCGGGCGGCGTCTAGAAGACCATGCCGAAGGGCGTGACGCCCTTCGTGCGCACGCCGACGTCGAGGGTCTTCGTGACGCGTGCGCCGGTCGGCGAGCAGAAGCTCGAGCAGGTCACCCGCAACGAGTAGCTCTGCGTCGCCGCACCGCACTGGCCGCCGGCAAGCTGATCGATGCGCAGGAACAACCCGTTCGGCGGGTAGCTCGACGGGCCGAGGACGTCCGCGCTGACCGCTTCGCCCTCGATGCCACAGGCTGCGGCCCGCGCGTTCGGGAAGGCACGCACGGGCGAGATCGCGCTCGTCGGGATCATCTTGCCGGCGTTGCGGCCGCAGCCCGACCCGCACTTCACGTAACCCTGGAGGCTGCCGGTCGTCTGGGAGAACGCAGCGGGCGACGAGAGCGTCTGCGCCTCGGGCATGCGGATCGTCACGTCGTAGCTGCCACCCGCCGGGGCGACGACGTTGAACAGCTCACCGACGGTGCCGTAATAGGTCTCGTCGGTGTACTTGATCCGGTTGATCGGCTTCGCCGCGCTCACCTCGACCGAGGCGTAATGGACGCCGGCCGCCACGCAGAGCGGACCCCAGCTGCGCTGGCCGCCCTTGGCCGGGTCGCCGTACGCGGGAAGCGTCGAATTGACCCACTGCGTGTACGTGTACCCGCCGGCGGACGCGGAGCCGTCCGGTTTGAGCGCCCGGTAGTTGGCGTCCTGCAGCCCTACCCCGACGAACGCGTCGACCGAGTACGCGTGCGGGTAGGAGAAGATCTGCCCGCCGATCTTGGTGGGACGGGCCGAGGTGCACCCGGGCGCGACCGCCGCCGTCGCCGGGCTCGCCTGCCAGGCCACGCCGACGGACAGCAGCAGCACGAGGACCGTGCCGAGGCCGAGTGAGCGAAGGCCGCAGGACGGTCGGGAAGCGGTGGGCAGACGCACGGCGCAAAGCCTTTCACATCGGGACGAAGCGGGCGGGGCAACCTAAACGCGGCACCGCCCTCCGAGGGGACATCGGCTGTTGATCACCGAACCTGAGCCGCCACGGCAGTGCGCCCAGTACCGTCGCGGCCATGGCTCAGGTGCTGCTGGTGGAGGACGACGGGGCGATCCGCACCGGTCTCACCCGCGCCCTGCGCGACCAGGGCCACGGTGTCGCGGCGGTCTCCAGCGGCATGCCGGCGCTCACCGCGGCCGTCGAGCAGAAGCCCGACGTCGTGCTGCTCGACCTCGGCCTGCCCGACGTGGACGGCGCGGACGTGCTCTCGATGCTGCGCGCCGTGAGCGACGTGCCGGTCATCGTGGCCACGGCCAGGGACGACGAGGCAGAGATGGTGCGCCTGCTCGATCTCGGCGCCGACGACTACATCATCAAGCCGTTCACGGCCGCGCAGGTGACCGCGCGCATCCGCGCCGTGCTGCGACGGATGGGGCGCACCGACGAGGACCCCGTGATCACCGTCGGCGGCATCGTGATCGACACCCGCAGCTACGAGGTCACCGTCGACGGACGCGAGATCGAGCTGGCCCGCAAGGAGTTCGAGCTGCTGCTGGCGCTCGCCCGTCGCGCCGGTGAGGTCGTCAGCAAGCGCGACCTGCTCGGCGAGGTCTGGCAACTGGCGTGGGGCGGGTCCGACCGCACGGTCGACGTGCACCTCTCGTGGTTGCGCCGCAAGCTCGGTGAGTCCGCTCGGGAACCGCGCTACCTTCACAGTGTTCGTGGCGTGGGGGTGCGTCTCAGCGCGCCAGAGGACGAGACGTGAGACGGCGCATCCTGCTGCTCGTCGTCGGCATGACGACGCTCGTCGTACTGGCCTTCGCGGTACCGGTCGGCGTCCTGCTGCACTCGGCTGTCGCGCAGCGCGCCGAGCACGCCACCATCGACCAGGCGAACTCGGTGGGCGCCTACCTGCGCAGCGGCTCGCGCACGCAGGCGGACATCACCAACTACGCCACCCAGCTGTCGTCCAGTTCCGGGCGCCCCACCTCGGTCCGCATGCCCTCGGGTGCGATCGTGGGCTCGCCACCTCCTGGCGGACCACTCGACCTGCCGCAGAACGGGCCGCCCAGCAGCTCCGACGGCCGTTCCGGTGGTGGCCCGGACAGCGGACCGGGCGGCAGCGGACCGGGCACCGGACCGGACAGCGGGGCCGCCACGGCGGCGACCTTGCACCCGACCCCGGGCGGGCAGGTCGCCGAACTGTCGGTCGCCGGCGGCGACGGCAACCGGTACCTGGTGCTGGTCTACGTCTCGAACTCCGCGCTGCACGCCGGTGAAGCTGCCTGGTGGACGCTGCTGATCGCCGGCAGCATCGGCCTGCTGCTCGTCGGCGTCGTCGCCGCCGAGCTGCTCACCCGCCGCATCGTGCGGCCGCTCATCCGCACGGCGCAGACCGCCCACCAGCTCAGCGTGGGCGACACCGGCGCCCGTGCGCCGGTCGACGGACCGCGCGAGATCGCCCAGGTCGGCTCGGCGCTCAATCGGCTCGCCGACCGCATCGACGAGCTGATCGCCGAGGAGCGGGAGACGGTCGCGGACCTGTCACACCGGATGCGCACCCCGCTCACGGCGTTGCGCCTGGACGCCGAGGCGTTGCGTGACCCGGCCGAGTCCGAGCGCGTCGGCAGTCACGTCAGCGCGCTCGAACGCACGCTCACCGCGGTGATCCATGCCGCCCGCAGGCCGCAGCGCGAGGGGCGGATGCCCTCGTGTGACGCGACCGCGGTCGTGGGTGAGCGCGTCGAGTTCTGGTCGGTGCTCGCCGACGACCAGAACCGGACGAGCACGGTGCGGCTGCCCGGTGCCGCCCTGCCGGTCCGCACGTCAGCCGACGACCTCGCCGCCGCCGTGGACGCGCTGCTCGAGAACGTCTTCGCCCACACCGCCGAAGGAGTGCCGTTCACGGTGACGCTCGCGCCGACGCCCACGGGTGCGCGCCTCGAAGTCGCCGACGAGGGCGAGGGCCTCACCGCGGACGACCTGATCCGGGGGCGCAGTGACCGCGGCTCGAGCGGCCTGGGCCTCTCGATCGCCCGGCGCTGCGCCGAGGCCTCCGGCGGCTCGATGACCCTGGGCAGCGGCGCCTCGGGCGGAGCGGTGATCACGCTGGCCCTCGGCGCACCGTAGCCAGTTCCCAGCACCGCTTAGGAAGGCCTTGACGTTGCACTGAGGCGCCCGTGATGCGGCGGGGCCGATCGTGGTCGTCATGAACACCCCAGGCAACCCGAACCGGCTCCTGCGTCGTGCCGCGATCGCCGGTGGCACCGCGGCGGTCGGGACGGTCGCACTCACCGGCGTCATCATCGCCGGCGTCGAGCACAGTGCGACGGCGAGCGCGACCACGAACGGAACCTCGAGCACGACGAACGACACCGGGTCGACCGGCTCGTCGAGCACCGGGACGAGCAACAGCGGCTCGACCGATACGGGCGGCATCACCGTTCCGCAGCAGAACGGCGCCGTCATGGGCGGGAGCAACGGGTCATGACCCGCCCGCCGGCGATGCACGTGACCAAGGCGTGGAGCTGCACGGTGCGACTCGTCGTGGACGATCAGCGCGCCCTGCGCCGTGCCGCCACCGACCTCGAGATGCTGCTCGCCTCGGTGGACGCGGCCGCGAGCCGGTTCCGCGCCGACTCGGCGCTGTCGGTCGCCAACGCCCGGGCCGGCCGCCCGACCGCGATCCCGAAGATCCTGGTCCACCTGGTGGGCGCGGCACTCGACGCGGCACAGGTCACCGACGGCGCCGTCGACCCGACGGTCGGGCGCCAGCTCGAAGCGCTCGGCTACGACCGCGACTTCGCGGCGATCAAGGACGTGCCCCCGGCCCGTCACCCCCGGCGGGCTGAGTGGCGCGAGGTGCGCCTCGACCGGGAGGTAGGCCTGCTGACCGTCCCGGCCGGGGTGGCCCTCGATCTCGGGGCCACCGCCAAGGCGTTCGTGGCCGACCTCGCCGCGCGCAGCCTGCATCATCGGTACGACACGCCGGTGCTCGTCGAGCTGGGCGGTGACCTGGCCGTCGCGGGCGCGCGACCCGACGGCTGGCTGGTCTCGGTGGCCGAGCGGGAGAACGACCCCGGCCAGCTCGTGTCCCTCCGCTACGGCGGCCTCACCACCTCGACGACCACGATCCGGCGGTGGCAACAGGGCAACCGCACCGTGCACCACCTGCTCGACCCGCGTACCGGCGCACCGGCGGACACCTGCTGGCGCACCGCGTCCGTGTACGCCGAGACGGCACTCGCCGCGAACACCGCCAGCACCGCGGCGATCGTCCTGGGCGACCGCGCGCAGTCGTGGCTGGACCAGCGCGGCATCGCGTCCCGGCTGGTCGGCGTCGACGGCACCGTGACGACCACGGGAGCGTGGCCGACCCCGCCGGGGGCAGCGACGGCAGCGACAGCGGCACCGGCAGCGGCATGACCACCTGGTACATCGCGCGCGGCGCCGGGCTCTCGGCACTCGTGCTGCTGAGCATCTCGACCGGCATCGGCGCGCTCGTCAGCGCTCGCCTGCCCGGGCGTCCTTCGAGCCGGGTCATCGCCCAGTACCTGCATCGCACCGTCGCGAGCCTCGCCCTCGCCGTGCTGGGCCTGCACGTCACCGCGATCCTCGCCGACTCGTTCGCAAAGGTCGGCTGGCTGCACGCGCTCGTCCCGTTCACCGCGCAGTACCGCCCGTTCTGGGTGGGTCTCGGGACGCTCGCGGTCTACGCGTTCCTGCTCGTGGGCGTCACCGGCGCCCTGCGCGGCCGGATGGCCGGCACCGACAGCGGTGCGCGCAACTGGCGCCGCCTGCACGCCGCCGCGTACGCCGGGTGGGGCCTCGCGCTGCTGCACGGCCTGCGCTCCGGAACCGACAGCGGCGTCGGCTGGGTGCGCTGGCTCTATCTCGCCTGCCTCGTCGTCGTCGCCGGTTGCGTCACGGCGCGCGTGGTCGTGGGCGCTCCCCAGTCCGACACCCTCCCGATCGGAGCGCGCGCATGACCGCGACCCTCGACCGCCCCTCGTCCGCGGCAGCCGGCACACCCGTCTGGACGATCGGAGCCCCGCGCCTGCTCGCCGGGCTGGATCGCTTCCCGGTCATCGACTACCCGACGCACCTCGCGGTGCACGGGCCCATGCCCGGCAGCGACCTCGAGCGCGTCCTCACCCAGCTCGACGGGGTCGGCCTCGCCGGCCGCGGCGGCGCCGGCTTCCCGCTCGCGGCAAAGTTGCGCGCGATGCCCGCGCACGGCCGGCGCCGGGTCGTCGTCAACGGCACCGAGAGCGAGCCGGCGAGCCGGAAGGATCGGGTGCTGCTCACCCGCGCGCCGCACCTCGTGCTCGACGGCGCACTCGCCGTCGCGACCGCGCTCGGCGCGGCCGGCACCACCGTCGCGGTGCACGACGAGGCGGTCGCCACGGCCCTGCGAGCAGCGGTGGCCCAGCGCCCCGACCGGGTCGACGTGGTGGTGGTTCCCGGCGGATTCGTGTCCGGTGAGGCGCGCGCGGTCATCCGCTCCCTCGACGGCGGGCCGGCACTGCCGCCCGGCCGCCGAACGCCGCCGACCGAACACGGTGACCTGCTCGCCAACGCCGAGACCTTCGCCCAGGTCGCCGTCCTGCTGCGGCTCGGGTGGCGGCGGTTCGCCGAGACCGGGACGCACCACGAGCCGGGCACCACGCTGCTGACGGTCGGCGGTGCGGTCGGCCGTCCCGGAGTCGTCGAGCTGCCCCTCGGCACTCCGCTCGGCATCGTGCTCGCGGCGGCGCAGGCCGCCGTGGCGCAGGCGGTGGTCATCGGCGGCTACCACGGCGCGTGGCATCCGCCGATCCCGCGGATCACGCTCGACCGCGCCGGCGTCGCGTCGGCCGGCGGTTCGTTCGGCGCGGGCGTGCTGCTCGTCGTCGACGAGCAGACCTGCGCTCTCGGTGAGCTGGCCGTGGCCACGAGATGGCTCGCCGACCAGTCCGCGGCCCAGTGCGGGCCGTGCCGCTTCGGCCTGCCCGCGCTCGCCGACGACGTCCACCAGCTCTACCGCGGTGCGCCGAACGCGGTCGAGATCGCGTTCCGGCACGTCCGGGCAGTCTCCGGCCGCGGCGCGTGCGCGCACCCCGACGGCGCCGCTCGTTTCGTCACGTCGGCGCTGCACATGCTGCAGGACGAGATCGAGCAGCATGCCCATGCCGGCACCTGCGGGCGCCCCGTCCTGAACCGGCTCGGCGTGACGGCATGAGGCTCGAGATCGACTGGACGCGCTGCGACGGCTCCGGCCTGTGCGCCGAGCTGCTCGCCGAACGGATCACCCGTGACGAGTGGGGCTACCCGCTGATCGCCGACTCGCGCGTCGCCGAGGACGACCGCTCGGCACGCCGTGCCGTCGCCGCCTGCCCCGCACTCGCCCTGCGGCTTGCCCACGCGTGACCACGGACCCGGACGTGAAAGGCACCGCCCGATGACGCTGACCAGCGAACCGGTCGCAGCACAGCCACCGATCCGCACGGTCGACGTCGAGATCGTGGTGCCGGTGTTCAACGAGCAGGACGATCTCGAGCACAGCGTCCGGCGGCTGCACGGATTCCTGCGCGACGCGTTCCCGTTCAGCGCCACGATCACGATCGCCGACAACGCGAGTACCGACGGCACCTGGCAGCTGGCGACCGCGCTCGCCGACGAGCTGCCGAACGTGAACGCGGTGCACCTCGACGCCAAGGGCCGCGGCCGAGCGTTGCGACAGGCGTGGACGGCCAGCACCGCACGGGTCGTCGCCTACATGGACGTCGACCTGTCGACCGATCTCAACGCGTTGCTGCCGCTGGTCGCCCCGCTGCTGTCGGGCCACAGCGACGTGGCGATCGGCACGCGCCTGTCCCGCACCGCGCACGTGGTGCGCGGACCCAAGCGTGAGTTCATCTCGCGCAGCTACAACCTCATCCTGCGCACCACGCTGCGGGCGCGGTTCTCGGACGCGCAGTGCGGGTTCAAGGCGATGCGCACCGAGTGCGCGCACGCACTGCTGCCGCACGTTCTCGACACCGCATGGTTCTTCGACACCGAGCTGCTCGTGCTCGCCGAGCGCAGTGGGCTGCGCATCGCCGAGGTGCCCGTCGACTGGGTGGACGACCCCGACAGCCGGGTCGACATCACGGCGACGGCGATGGCCGACCTGCGCGGCGTCGCGCGCCTCGGGCGAGCCCTGCTGCGCGGTGACCTGCCGATCGGCGAGCTGCGCGCGCAGCTCGGCCGTGACCGGCCTGCCATCGGCACCGTCGCCGGCGTTCCCGCGAGCCTGGCGCGGCAGGCCGTCGTGTTCGGCTCGATCGGCGTGCTGAGCACGCTGGCCTACCTGGTGCTGTTCGTCGCGTTCCGGCCGCTGGGGGCCCAGCCGGCGAACCTGCTCGCGCTGCTCGCGACCGCGCTCGCCAACACCGCGGCGAACCGCCGGTTCACCTTCGGCATTCGCGGCAGCGGCGGTAGCGCGGCCGCGCGACACCACGCCCAGGGCCTGCTCGTCTTCGCACTCGGCCTCGGCCTGACCAGCGGCGCGCTGGCGCTGCTTGCGGCGCTCGACCCGCATCCGGGTCGTCCGCTCGAACTGTCCGTCCTCGTGATGGCCAACCTCGTCGCCACGGCACTGCGCTTCGTCCTGTTCCGCGAGTGGGTGTTCGCCGGCCGGCGACCCGTTGACGCCATCGAGGAGACCCGATGACCGCCCCGACC
>JAVHVN010000128.1:0-23097 GCA_032160545.1 Pseudonocardiales bacterium
GCGCTCAATGGCACCGTGCCGAGCTACCCGCAATACCTGGAGGCGGCTGCCGCCGCCCAGCGCGTCGCGGGCGTGACGGACGTACACAATCACCTCGCGGTCATGCTGCTAGGCGGCGACTACCGCGATGACGCGATGCTGACCACCGCCGCGAACAACGCGCTGACGCTGAATGTCACGGTGCCGGCAAGTGTTGAGGCGTCCGCCCGCGACGGCAACGTGACGCTGACCGGCACCGTGAACTACGGTCCGCAGCGCACCGCGGCCGAAATGGCTGTTGCTGGGCTGACCGGCGTGCGCAACGTCAAGGACGACATCGAGATCGCCTACGATGCCGACTCGTTCGACGTCTCCCTCCTCGTCCAGGACGCTCTGGACCGGTACGCGCTCATTCCAGATGACAGCGACGTCGTGGTGGACACCCACGGGAACACCGTGACGCTGGCTGGGCACGTCCGTACCTGGGCCGAACACGACGCGGTGATCGGCGCCACCTGGATGGCCAGCGGCGTCTTCGACGTCCGCGACGACCTCTTCGTCACTGGCTGACCCAACCGCCACGCCATTCCGGCCCGGGCCGGTCCCTCGCAGCCCTGTCTGGGGACCGGCCCGGGGCGGTGCGCGCCGCCCGAAATTCCCGTTGATCGGCTGCCGCAGCCGACCACCGGGGCGCGACCAGAACAAGCCGGGCGATTAGTGAAGGCGGCAGCTATATGTCTATTGGCGGCACTTGACAGGCAGTTGTAACCGTCTCATTCGTACTGACTCGGCTTCACCCTGGCACCTCAAGACGGCACGGCGCGCCGGAGCCGGAAGAAAGGAATACTTGTCATGTTCAAGTCAACATCCACCTCATTGATCCTGCTTGGCGTTCTGAGCCTCATCGTCGGGATCATCGCCATCGCCTGGCCGGGCGTGACGATTGCCGCGCTGGTCATCTTGTTCGCGATATACGCGTTCATCGGCGCCGGAATGCAGGCCGCGCGGGCCTTCGGCAGCGCCGCCGCAGGATCGGTCGTCGGCCACCTGCTGCTTGCGCTGGTCGACCTCGCCGGCGGCGTGGTCGCCCTGGTTTGGCCCGGCCCCACCGCGCTGGTGCTCGTGTGGGTCGTCGCCTTCTGGGCGCTCGCGGCCGGCTTCGCGGAGATCGTCGCCGCATTCGCCAGTGGAGAGACCGCGGGCACGCGGGCGATGTTCACCGTGACCGGACTCGTGTCCGTGGCGTTCGGCGTCGTGCTCGCCGCCCGACCCGACATCGGCGCACTCACCCTCGCGCTGCTGTTCGGCCTGTACAGCCTGATTTACGGAGTGTCCGAGATCGCGCTCGGCGTGCAAATGCGCCAGACCGGGCGCACCTTGAGCCAGGTTCTGCACCAGGCCGCCTGAGCCGCGAGCCGGGGTCGCGGGCGCCGACACCTCACCCGGCAGGCGCCCGCACCCGCAGCACCGGCAGGCCTGCCCGACGACGAAAGGCACAACCATGCTCACGCCTGAGCCGAGCGCCGAGCATCCGGGGGGGACACCTGTCCAGCCGGAGCCGCCCGAGCAGAGACCGTCCGTCGCCGCCGACGACAGCGGGGCGAGCGCGCCCGGCGACGAGCGGCACACCAAGCACTCGAACAACAGCAAGCACCACCCGACTGTCCTCGCCGAGCAGGCGCAGCGCACCAAGGACGTTCAGCTGCGCATCGCCGACTGGATCACCACCTTCGCGGGGTCGATGAATTTCGTCTACCTCCACATCGCCCTGTTCACCCTCTGGATGCTGTTCATCGAGTCCACACCCTGGCCGACGCTGACGCTGATCGTCTCGCTGGAAGCGATCTTCCTGTCCACCTTCGTCATGATCGGGCAGAACCGGCAAGCGGCCTTCCAGCAAGCTAAGGCTGACCACGACTTCACCGAACAAGAGCTGGAACTCAAGTCCAACACCCAGCTGACTCGCGAGATCCACACCCTCACCACCGAACTGCACAACCGGCTGCTGCCAAGGCCCAGCCGGCAGCAGTCTTGAGGCTCTAACACCAGGAGGCCATGGTCGGGCGCTGGCAGGTGAGTCCTCACCACCAGGACCAACGACCGCGCTAACGGCTGGGGCCTGCCGACAGCAGCCGCAGCTCTCGGGCGCGCTGCACTGCCGAGGAGCGATCCCGGGCCTGGAGCTTGGCGTAGATGCTGCGGATGTGCGTGTTCACCGTGTTCACCGAGACGGATAGCTCGCTGGCGATCTCCGGCCTGGACAGGTTGGTCGGCAGATATCGCAGCACCCTGAGCTCGGTCGGGCTGAGCTCGTCCGTCTGCACCGACGGGGGCTCGTCCTTGGCCGCCAGGGATGAGCCGTGCACGACGTCGAGGATGTCGGCGAGCAGCGCGGCGTGAGCCGTCTCATGCCGCGGCAGCGCCTCCAGCAGCTCAGCTGAGCCCGTCATCACGAATGGCAGGACCAACCGATCCGGCTCGGCGAGGCCGAGGGCGCGTTCGGCAGCCTGGTTCGCCGCCCGCTGGTCACCGAGCTCACGGTGGGCGAGCCCGGCCAGCAGATGAGTCTCAACGACCGTGACGTAACCGACGACCGGTGCCGTGCCGTGCAGAACATCCTGCACGGCGGCGAGAGCAGCCGCCGGATTGCCCTCCGCGAGGCAGATCGCCGCGCGGGCATTGCCGATTTCGCCCCAGCCGGCCCGCTCTTCATCGAGCGCCGCGAGGGAGGCGCGGGCCTCGCCCGGCTGCCCACCGCGGGCTTGGGTGGCCAGCATCCAGCCGGTCACCTGGCTCGCCAGCGCGTGGGAGCCCTCCAGCTGCGATCGCAGACGTTCGGCCGCGCTGAACTCCTCGACCGCCTCATGGTGGCGGCCGCGGCCGGCGTGCAGCAGGCCGCTCACAATGTGCGCCGGCAGCCTGATATCGGGCCCGGTGTCTGTCTGCAGGGCTTGTTCGGTGCGCTGCAGCCATCGCTCGCATTCGTCAAAGTCACCCGTCAAGGCCAGGTTGCCTGCCAGCGTTACCAGCGCGGGCACGACGACGGGATCCGCGCCCCAGCCATACCGGTCAGCGAGCGCTATCGCCTCATGGCAGAGCCGACGGCCAGTGTCGAACGGGCCGACCTTCGACGCGAAACCGAGCTGCGCCAGGCAGGCGACTTCGAGGTAGGGCCGGCCGATCTCCCGGGCCAGGACGGCACCCTCCCGCAGGTGGCGTTCAGCGTCTGGTCGCGCCAGGAACCACGCCTCGACGGTCCCCAGGCTAAACAACGCCACCGCCCGCAGGTCGCTACCGAGCGCGATGTCCTCGTGGGACTCCCCGGTTACCGGGGAGGCGAGGAACTCGGCCTGTTCGGTGACGCCGGCAAAATGCCCGCGCCGCCTCGCCAGCGACAGCTTCAGCGACGCGACCGCAACCCGGAGGCGGCGCTGGCGATCCGGTGGCGCCGTTTCGGCGCACGTCGCGGCGACCGCCAGGTGCGCGGCCGCCTCGTCCAGGCGTCCCCGCACAAAAAGGTCAACGACCGCGTGCACCAGGGCAAGCTCCGGGTTGTCCGCGCCAGCCCCCCGCGGGAAGGCCCGCAACAGCGCATCCACGGTCTGCAGTTGCCCGTCGAGGGTCAGGCTGACCGAATAGTCGGCGAGCAGCCGGGCCGCGCCGGGCCAATCGCCCGCCGCTTGCGTGTGCCGGACGGCGTCAACCACCTGGCCATGCTGGATCAACCACTCAGCGGCGCGCCGGTGCAGCACCGGCACTACTTCGGGCTGCGCCCGGCGCAGCTCCAGCCGCAGTAGATCCGCGAACAGGTGGTGGTAGCGGAACCACGTGCGCTCGCGGTCGAGCGAGATGACGAACGCGTTCGCGTCCTCGAGTGCGAGCAGGATCCGTTCCGAGCCCGGGCGGCCGGTCAGCAGATCCCCCAGTTCACCGTTGACGCGATCGAGCAGCGAGGTGCGCAGCAGCAGCTGCTGCACCTCGTCCGGCTGGCGTTCCAGCATTTCGGCGATCAGATATTCGGCGACCGTGCGGTCGCTGCCGGAGAACTCCGCGACGAACCGCTCCGGGTCGGGGTGATCAGCCAGTGAGATCGCCGCGAGCCGCAGGCCCGCGCCCCACCCTTCCGTGCGCTGGTGCAGCAGCGTGAGGCCGGCCTCGGACAGCGTGATACCCGAGGCCTCGAGAAGCTCGCGTGTTTCCGGCTCGGTAAAGCGCAGATCCGCCGCGCGGATCTCAGCCAGCTCGCCTGCGAGGCGCAGCTGTTGCAGGCGCAGCGGAAGATCGCGACGGGTGGCCAGCACCGCATGTACGTCGCCGGAAAGGTTTGTCAGCAGCCGGGTGAGCTGGGTGAGCGCATCCGGCGAGTTCAGCTCGTGGAGATCATCGATCACCAGGATGACGCGACCGCGCTGGTCGGCGAGCTCCGACAGCACCCGGTCGGTCATCGCCCGCGCATTGAATTCCGGCGTCGCTGCTGGCAGGTCCGCGCCGCCGATTGTGCCGGGAACCTGACGCACCGCGCCCAGCAGGGCAAGCCAGAACTCCTGGGCATCCTGCTGGTCGCGCCGCACCTGGACGGCGGCGACCCGGTGCGGTTGGCCCGGACGGCCTGCCCAGGCGTGCAGCAACGACGTCTTCCCGCTGCCGGCCGGAGCCGAGATGGTCGTCACCCTGCTCGCCGCCGCGCGATCCAGAGCGGCGAGAAGATCACCCCGGTCGATCAGCCGTGGAGCTGCTCGATCCACCGTCGGAGGCCTGCCTCGATGTCGACGCCGAACGCCCTGCCGCCGGCGACACAGTCCAAGCGCCTGCGCTTTGGCGCTACGCCAGCGTACGTGCTCGGTCAACGGCGAGCGAGTGTGCCCGGTGTCGGCGAATCACCAGGATCCGGCGACGACCTCTCACCTCCATGGCGGCAAGCCTGGATCCGTCGCGAAGGCGCGACCGCCCGGGCACATGCCCGACAGTCCAGGGAGATACCGTGACATCAGCCGCCCCCGGCGCCAGCAGCGCCGCAGACCCGCCCGACCATGCGTCCGTTCGGCTGCCCCTGGTGGATACACAGGCGCCGCAGGGTCTTGAACTGCGGCACTTGCGGTACTTCGTCGCTGTCGCCGACGCGGGCACTTTCACGCACGCCGCGCAGCGCTTGTTCATCAGCCAGCCGACGCTCAGCCAGCAGATCCAGCGGCTGGAACAGATCGTCGGCACCCCGCTGCTGCACCGCCGGCGCGACGGCGTGCGGCTCACCGGGCCGGGCACCGTACTGCTGGAGGCAGCCCGGGACGTGCTGTCGGCGGTCGATCACGCAGCCAGCCAGACGAGGCAGGCGGCGGGCCTGGGCCGGCCGCGACTTCGGTTCGTCATACCAGGGGATCTGCCGGACTCGCTGGCGGTACAGACCACCTCCAGGCTGCGATCGGCGGCCGATGCCCGCGAGGTCGCCGTCACCTGGATGGAGGCAGCGCTCGACGCGGAGTTCTCGCCGATCCGCCAACGCCGGGCCGACGTCGGCCTGGGCTGGCTGACCGCCAGCCCTGAGGCGCTGCCCGCCACGCTCGAGGCCATGAGTCTGGGGGAGTTCGAGCCCGATGTCTGGATCCCGTCCTCGCACCCGGCGGCCCGCAGCGGCGAGATCGGCCTGGACGAACTGGCCAGCATGGACGTCATCCACGGGCCGCACCGCGACAGTCCCGCGACCTATGACCGCTGGCTCGAGGTCCTGCGGGCGGTGAACCCGCGGTTCCAATTCACCGAGCCACAGGTGCGGCACTCCCTGCCGATGGCGATCGCCTTCGCCGCGACCGCCAACCGGCCCGCCGCCGTGCTGACCGGCCCCACCGCCATCGCCGCACCCCCAGCCGGCGTGATCCGGCTTCCCCGCCCCGTGGGCACCAGCGACATGGCGCGGGTAAGCATCCCCGGCCACCCGCTGACCGCCACGGCCGCCCTGGTGTGGAATGGCGACCTGCCCCGGCCGCTCCAGCAGATCCTGTTCGACACCGCCGACGGAGTGACCTGCCGCTGGCATCCTCGCCACCCGCGGCAGCCCGGCCTCGACAGCGATACGCCGCCGAACTGATGAGCCGAAGCGCAGCCATGCACGACATCGAGGGCCGGCCCCACTCCCACGGTTCGGCGCGCCGGCTGTCACCTCTGTGCGCGTACTCGGAAGTGCGACACCGTGCCCTCGATGTTCGTGCCGCGGGCCTCCTGGGCCGGTGTTACCGGCCCTTACCCGCTCACTACCAAGAGCTGCGTGACGACCGTGGAACACCAGGGTTCCGTGGCGGTGGCGGTGGGATTCGAACCCACGGTGGTTTTACCCACACACGCTTTCGAGGCGTGCTCCTTTGGCCGCTCGGACACGCCACCGCCGAAGAGACTACCGCAGCAGGTTGTCGGCCTCGTTCGCCCGCTTCTCGGCGAAGAAGCCGGTCAGCAGGGCGCCGCACTCCTGCTCACGGACGCCGGCGGCCACCTCGGGGCGGTGGTTCAGGCGCGGGTCCCGCACGACGTCCCACAGCGATCCGACCGCGCCGGCCTTCGGGTCCCAGGCGCCGAACACCAGCCGCTCGATGCGCGCGAGGACGATCGCCCCGGCGCACATCGCGCACGGCTCGAGGGTCACGGCCAGCGTGCAGCCGTCCAGGTGCCACGAGCCGAGAACCGCACCCGCCCGGCGCAGCGCCACCACCTCGGCGTGTGCGGTGGGGTCGGACCCGATCTCGCGCTCGTTGTGCGCCACGGACACGACCCGGCCGGTGCGGTCGAGGACGACCGCACCGATCGGCACCTCGCCGGCGGACAGCGCACCACGGGCTATGACGAGCGCGGCACCCATCGCGGCGGTGTCGTCGAGTGGCCCCGGGCCGGCGGCACCAGGAGGCAGGCGGCTCACTCAGGCCCGAACGGCCTCGAACGCGTCGCCACAGCCGGCCTTGTCGCATACCGCGACGATCAGGTCGATCGGCAGCGTGCCTTCGTGCGCGCACATTGCTAGCAGCTCGGCTGCCGGCGTGCCGAGATCCTCGAGGATCTCGGGGTCACCGAAGGGTGCGCTGTCGTGCGCCGGCGGCGCGTCCTCGTCCTCGCTCAGTTCGTCCTCGCCGATCTCGACGAGGTCCTCGGCGATGAGGGCGGCCATCGGGTACGCATCGGCGGCGTGGCCGTCGGACAGGAACGCCCGCGGGTCGTCCTCGTCGTCGTCGACCCGTACCAGCGCGGCGTACTCGTCATCCTGCTCGACGACTAGCAACCGGAGATCGCCGTCGACATCGCGGACGACATCGGCAATGTCGCCGATGCTCTCGCAGTCGTCGAGGGCGACCTCGACCGAACGCCAGCCACGGCTCGAGCGGGCGATCACCGCGGCGAAGTAGCTCACAGGGCGGCCCTCGCGGTCGCGGTGGCGGTCGCGTACTCGTCGGCGATGCCGATGCGATCGACGATCGCCTCGAGCATCTCGTCGGGGTAGGCGTCCATGTCGTCGAGAATCTGTTCCATGTCGTCCTCGGTGACCTCGAGGTCGGCGAACAGGTCGAGGTCGCCGATGGGCCAGACCTCGTCGAGTTCGTCGTCGTCAGGTGGTTCCTCGCCGAGCCGCGCGAGCGCCTGCTCGGCGAGCGGGTACTCGACCGACGCGGTCATGTCGGACAGCAGCAATGAGATGCGCGGGCCGTCCTGCCGCGCGATCACGAAGAATTCGTCGTCGACGATGGCGATGACGAACGGGCCGCCCTCGGGCGGCTGCGACCGTAACGCCTGCAGCAGGATGCCGAGGTCGCCGAGGACGGTCGGCGGCAGCGGCTCGACGCGCCACTGCCCTGCGTCGCGATAACCCGCCACCGCACTGCCTCGCTGTGCCACTGTGCCCACCGCCTCTCGTCCTGCGTAAGTCGTGCGAACGCCTGCCTGGCCTCGATCCTGGCACGGACCGATGTGCCGCGAAAAGGTTCCGGCGCGGCGTATAGCGTCACGGGATGACGAGCCGCGGCCGAGGCGCAAGGTGAGCGTCTCGTTTCAGCGAGTGGCAGTGCTCGGCATGGGCCTGATCGGCGGGTCCCTGATGAGCGCCTTGCGGCATGCCGGACTGCCGGTCGTGGGCTTCGACACCGACGTGCAGACGGCCGCGGCAGCGAGCGCGTCGGGGTTCGAGGTCAGCTCGTCCGACGCCGGCGCGGTGCGCGGCGCGGACCTCGTCGTCCTGGCGATGCCGCTGCCCCAGGTCGCCGAGGCGTTGCGGTCGCTCGCCCCGCACGTCGGGCCCGAGACGATCCTCACCGATGTCGGGACGCTCAAGGGGCCGGTTCTCGACGCGGTGCGCTCGACAGTGCCGGATGCGCTCTTCATCGGCGGGCATCCGCTGGCCGGCACCGAGGAGAGCGGTTGGGGCGCGACCGATCCGCTGCTGTTCCGCGACGCGCCCTGGACCCTCACGGTCGAGGACGACACGGATCCGGCCGCCTGGCTGCGACTGGCCGAGCTGGTGTGTGACCTCGGTGCGAAGCCGGTACCGACGACGGCCGCGGAGCAGGACGCCGCCGTCGCCCGCGTGATCGGCCTGCCGCACGTCCTCGCCGAGGCGCTGGCCCTGACCGGCCTCGCGGGCGGGCCGCTCGGGCTCTCGCTGGCGGCCGGCTCGTACCTGTCAGGATCGCGGGTGGCGCGCACCCGTCCCGAGCTGGTCGCGACGTGGTGCGACGGCAACCCGGCACTCGTCGACGCGCTCGACGACGCCATCGCTCACCTGCACGCCGCGCGCGAGCATCTGGCCGGTGGCAAGTCGGTGATCGACCTCGCGACCGCGGGTCACGACGCGCGCATCAACTGGGAGCGCCGCCGGTTCGAGCAGGTCGAGCTGGGCGTCACCGTCGAGGAGCTGCGCGAGCACGGCCGGAGCGGCGGCTGGGTCACCGCGGTCGTGCACGAGGACGCCCGGGTACGCCTGCTGGGCATGCGCCCCGTCTAGAGCGAGCAGCCCTGCTGGGCGGCGGTGGTCCCCGTCGGCGCTGTCGATGCCGTCGATGCTGTCGATGCTGTCGATGCCGCCGATGCTGTCGATGCCGTCGATGCTGCCGGCGACGGAGCCGGCCCGGTGGTGTCGGGCGCGACCTTCGACGGCGTGCTCACCGGTACGGGCTTGGTGTCGTGAATGACCGCGTCATAGAGCATGCGGCCCTTGGCGTCGTCGAGCAGCACCCGGCCGGTCATCGTGGTGCCGGGCGGCGTGTAGTCAGCGTTGGCGATCGGTGCCGTGTAGAAGACGACGTGCCGCGGGTCGAGGCCCTGCAGCGAGGACGTCAGCGTCCGCAGGTCGCTGAAGCTCGTCCCCGTGTCGACTGTGATCGCCTTGGTCGCGGCGTCGAGGAAGGACGTCAGCCGCGCCGGGTTGCCCAGCATGGACCCGCTCACGGCCTGGCGCATGACCGCGCCGAGGAACAACTGCTGGCGCTTGATGCGACCGAGGTCCGAGCCGTCGCCCAACGTCTCGCGCGCGCGGACGTAGGCGAGCGCCTGCGCGCCGTCGAGCTGGTTGTTGCCCGGATGCAGGCGCAGTCCGCTACCCGGGTCGAACACGGTCTGCGGGCTGCAGATCGTCACCTGCCCCATCGCGTTCACCATCGCCTGGAACCCCGAGAAGTCGATCTCGACGAAGTGCGTGACCGCGATGCCGGTCAGCTTCTGGACGGTCGCGATCGTGCACTTCGGACCGCCCGTCGAGAACGCCGAGTTGAACATGTCCTGGTGCGGTGCGACGGTTGAGCCGTCGGCCGCCGTGCACGCCGGGATGTCGACCCACGCGTCGCGCGGGATGCTGACGACCGTCGCCTTCGACCGGTCGGGCGAGAGGTGCACCAGCATCGTCGTGTCCGACCGGGCGCCGGACACGTTGCCGAAGTTCGCGTCGGCCCCCGCGCGGGTATCCGAGCCGAGCACCAGGAAGTTCTCGGCGTTCTGCTGCCGGGTGGCCTCGCGAATGTTCGGGTCCTTCGTCGCGAGCACCGCCACCCGCGTGATCTGTCCGTTGTACTTCGAATACGCGACGGTGCCCACCGCCGCCGCCGAGACGGCGAGCAGCAGGGCGAAGCTGAGCGCGGTCATCAGCACCTGCGCCGCCGAGATCCGGCGCCGCCCCGACGCGCGGCGCGCGGGGCGGGCGCGAGCGGCTCGACGTGCGGGTTCGACCGGGAGGGCGGCGTGCCGCGGGACGGTGCGCGGCGGCAGCGGGCGACGCGCTGCGGCCGACCGGTCCGCAGCCCGCCGCTCGCCGCGCGTGGTCCGCGCAGCACCGGGGGGACGGTCGGCCTCGCCGTCGTCGTCGGCCGGGGCGCCGAAGACGTCGTACAGCGACATGGCCTCTCTTCCCGATCGTCTCTTCCCGATCGTCCTGGCGGTTCGCAGGTGACGAGTACCTTACGATCGGCCACCGGTCCCCCAGCACCGCTGCCAGCCCGCTGTAAGGCCGCTGCCGGGCACCGTGCTGCCGCGTCGATCCACCTGATTTTGGAGAGGCCCGCGGCCGTCCCCTATGCTGGAGCGGTGTCCCGGCGGGGCTAGCATGATGCGGTTCGCCGCCCTCATCGTCTAGTGGCCCAGGACGCCGCCCTTTCAAGGCGGTAGCACGGGTTCGAATCCCGTTGGGGGCACGCAGCACCAGAAGTTCACGCAGTCCAAGGCCCCGTAGCTCAGTTGGTTAGAGTGCCTCCCTGTCACGGAGGAAGTCGCCGGTTCAAGTCCGGTCGGGGTCGCCATGCAACCCAGCTCGCCGGGCGCCCCACGACTGTTGATCGCCGCCCACGGCACCCGTTCTCCCGCCGGCTCGGCGACGAGCGTTGACCTCGCCGCGGCCGTCGCCGCCGCCCGTCCCGGTCTGCGGGTGGATCTCTGCTTCCTCGACGTGGCCGCGCCGACGCTCGTGCACGCCCTCGACACCGGCCCCGATCCCACCGTCGTCGTCCCCGCGCTGCTGTCGACCGGCTACCACGTGCAGCACGACATCCCGGCCGCCGTCTCGGGCCGCGCCGGCGTGCGGGTGGCACGGCACCTCGGCCCGCACCCCCTCCTCACCGATGCCCTGCTCGCCCGGCTGACGGAAGCGCGTGGAGCTCTCGAGCAGGCGTCCACGTTGCTCGTCGGTGCGGGTTCCAGCCGGCCGGAGGCGAGCGCCGAGCTCGACAGCGCGGCGGAGTTGCTGGCTGCCCGACTCGGCCAGGGCGTCGCGGTCACCACCGTCGATTCCGACCTCACCGCGGCGCTCGACGGCCTGAGCGCGCCGCGCGAGGTCGCGACGTACCTGCTTGCCGACGGCCGGTTCTACGAGCTGGTCAAGGCGGCAGCAGCGGGCCGCGCAGTCGTCGCCGCACCGCTCGGCGCGCATCCCGCCGTCGTCCGGCTCGTGCTCAGCCGTTACGACGAGGCGCTCGCCGGGACGTGAACTCGCCGGGGCGTGAACCGGTCGCGCGCCCGTGCCGTGCTCATGACTGAGTGACGGGGGGCTTGCCATGATCCGAATCGCGATCGCCACGGCGGCGTGTGTCTGCGCGCTGTCGGCCTGCTCGAGCAGTGGCTCGGCGTCGCACCAGGCGCCGTCGAACACCGCGCCACCGGCGGGATCCAGCAGCCGGGTGCAACCCGGCACGGTGCTCTCGGCGGCCGGCGGCGTGCTCGTCGCACCCGACGGCCACGCGCTGTACTTCAACGACGCCGAGTCCTCGGGCAGCACCTCGTGCACCGGCGCGTGCGCGCAGCAGTGGCCTCCGGTCGGCGGACCGGTCACTGCGGGTGGCGGCCTCACCGCCGCTCAACTCGGCACGCGCACGCGATCTGACGGGACCATCCAGGCGACGTACCAGGGGCATGCGCTCTACGAGTTCGCCGGCGACAAGGCCCCGGGCGAGCACAACGGCGACGGGCTGAAGGACGAGGGCGGGACCTGGCACCTGGCGCCCGCCGGCTCGGCCGGCGCCGGCCAGTCGACCACGGTTCCGAGCACGGAAATCATGTCGCCCTCGAGTTCGAGTGACTCCTCCTCGCCCAGCTACAACTACTGACGCGCCAGCCCCCGGCGAGGGGTCGGCTAGACTTCGCTGGTCCGGACGGCGTTCGCGCACCGGGCGCGGCCAGGTAGCTCAGTTGGTACGAGCGTCCGCCTGTAAAGCGGTAGGTCGGCGGTTCGACCCCGCCCCTGGCCACCTTGTCCCTCCTTCCTGGCGAGCCCGGCGGGCCGTCATCGTGCCGCCGGCGCTGCCGTCGGGCGGTAGCCTCGTGCAGCGTCGCGCACCACGGGAGGGCGCCACGCAGACCCGGGGGGAACCATGTCCGCACGTACCAGGCGCATCGTCGTCGCCTTCATGGCACTGGTGGCCATGCTCGCAGGCGTGTCAGCGCTCGCCGCTCGCTCCCACGGCGACTCCGTGGGTACCTCGGTGACCTCGCCGGTCCGCTGACAGGGGCACGTCGCCCGACATGACAGCTGCGCCGTTCTCGATATCATTCGGGGCCTGCGCGTGACGCACCGAAGCGTTGTTGCATCCAGGGGAGTGGACCGATGACCGCGATGAAGACGGTGGATGTCATCTGCCCGAATTGCAGGGGGTCCTTTCGCGTCCCCGACGGCGCCGCGGAGACGCTGTGTGCCTACTGCAACGAGCACATCGTGTGGCGGCAGTGCCTCGACACGACCGAGATCTTCCCGGTGCTCACCCGCTGGGAGACCTGGGTGCATCCCGGCTGCCAATCGGTCCACGTCGTCGACCTGTCGGTGACGATCCAGCGACCGGCACCCACCAGTGACGACGTGCCCGAGCCGGCCGCCGGTGCCGACGAGGTGCAGCCGGCTGCGCAGGTCGAGCCGGCCGCAAACGAGCCGGCAGCGGCCGCGGTGCAGGACCCCCCGGGGAACGTGCTCAGCGAGGATGTCGCCGCGGGGCCCGAACAGGCGGGCGAAGGCACCGATGCGGTTGCCGAACAGCCCGCCGCCCCCGCCCCCGATGGGCCGGTGTGCGCCATGGACAGCGCCGAGTGGGTCGAGCGCGATCTGCAGGGCCGGCTCATGATCGACGGCATCGCGTTCGGCATCGAGCCGCCCGCCGGGCGTCCGGTAGCCATCTCGTGGACCCGTGACGTGCTGTCCTACACCCTCGACCGCGACGGCGGTGAGAGCGGTCGCAAGCGCCGCTTCCGCCGCGGCGCCCAGCCCGAGGGGCCTGCCGCGATGGTGGTGGTCGTCAACACGCGCGGCGGCACGCACACCATCCGCGGGCTCGCCGACGCGGACGAGCTCGCCGGGCGGTTGGAGATGTACCTGCGCCCGGCCATCACCGCGAACGAGAGCGCGCAGGCCCAGGTCTGAGCCGCCGCGTCACCAGGCGTCGGTAGGCCTCGCGCGTCCTGCAGGGCTCAGCTGCGCCGGCGCGCGCGGCGGGCCGCGCTGCGCGGTGCCGCGGTTGCGTCGGCCGACCCGCCGGTCTCGCCCGGCTTCGCGCCGCCGGCGCGCTCGATCTGCAACCCGACCCCGTCGAGGACGTAGCCGAGGCCCTTCTCGAAGGCGTCGTCCGTCGAGATGCTGGCGTCGCTGAACACCCGGGCCAGGGCGGGGTACTCGCCGCCTGCGATCGCGTCCATCAGGTAGTGGGCGGTCGCGGTGCGGCGTTCGATGCTCGCGTCGTCCTTGCGGCCGCTGACGCCCATCTCCAGCTGCACGAAGCCGTAGACGAACGCGAGCACCGTGTTGACGCTGTGCGTCGCGGTGGCGGGGTCCAGCCCCATGCCGTCGACGGCTTCGAGCACCCGCTCGGTGTGTCGCAGTCCGGCCGGTCCGCAGGGGATGCGGGTACCGGCGAGCGAGCGCAGCCACGGGTGCCGCAGCGCGGCGGCCTGGGTGGCGTGTGCGATCGCGCTGAGGTCCGCCCGCCAGTCGACGGACGGGTCGCGCGGCGGTAGTTCGATCTCACCCAGCGCCGCGTCCAGCATCAGGTCGAGCAGGTCCTCGCGGCTGCGCAGGTAGCCCTCGACACGGGTCAGGGGCACATTGAGCTTCGACGCCACCCGCTTGACCGACACCGTGTGCAGTCCCTCGCGGTCAGCCAGGGCAACGCCCTCGGCCGCGACCTCCTCCGGCGACAGCGCCGCGGCGCCGGGCCGGCCCGAAGGGATCGGTCGCTGCCAGACGAGCAGCGTGTCGTTCGAAGTCGTCATTCGTCAGTCTCTCCACAATGCTCGCGACCGCCCGTCCGGACGCGGCACAGGTTACGGGAGCCGGCACGCCGGTTCGGGAACTCGATGCGCGTCGACCGCGCCGATGCGCGCCGGCCGCCTCAACGGACTTGGTGCACCTCCGATGGTCCGGAGGTGCACCAAGCCTGTGTGCAGTACTTGCGCTGCGGGACGTCAGCCCAGCTCGGAGCCCGGACGGCGGCGGGTGAGCACCAGCAACATCATGCCGAGCAGCAGCAGGATGATCGCACCCGGGACGAGCATCATGAGTCCGCCGATGCCGGTGAAGGCGAGGCCGGCCTCGGCCACACTCACGACGACCACGCCGCCCGTGGCGGGCTTGACGCCGGGAGGCGTCACCTGACCGCCCGTGTTCGACGGCGGGGGCTGGACACCCGGAGGCGGCTGCGGGGTCGGGTGCTCACAGCTGCAGACCGGCGGGATCGGAGCCGTCGGCGGAACCGGCGGAACCGGCGGGATCACACCGCCGCAGATGCACTTGAGCGGAGCCACCGGAGCCACCGGCTTGACCGGAGCCTTCGGCCCGGCCGGGGTGACCGGGTTCGACAGCACCTTGATCAGGTGGACGATGGTCGCGCCCGTCCCACCGGCGGCAGCCGGCGTCGCCGACGGACCGTCGGTGATCAGCGTGGTGAGCGCCGCCAGGTTGGCGATGATCGCCGCCGTTGCCGCCGGGCCGCTCGCCGCCGCCGAGAAGTCGTCCGAGGTGGACGTCGAGTTACCGGTGTTGCCACCCGTACCCGAGTTCGTCGTCGTCGCGTTGCCCGACGTCCCCGACGTGACGTTGCCGATGTCGGTTGCCGTCGCGTCGCCGGACGTGCCGCCGCCGCTGGAGTTGTCCACCGCACCCGAGTCACCCGTGGTCACCGTGACGTCGATACCGCCCGAGCCACCCGAGCCGAGGATCGAGTCGCCGGTGTCCCCCGTTGTGCCGGTGGCCACGCCGCTCGGGGCGGAGTCGCCAGTGGCCGTCCCGCCGGTCGCCACACCGCTGGTCGCGGTGGACGAGGCGAACCCGCTCGCCGACCCGCTGTCACCGGTGGCCGAGGAACCCGACGTGTTCGTCGTCGTGTCACCGCTGTCGGCATCGGCGTCGGAGTGGGCGAAGGAGTTGGCGTCGCCGGAGTCGCCTCCACCGGAGCCGGGGATGCCCGTCACCGCCACCGATACCGCGGCCGACTGGGCGTTGGCGTTGCCGGTGTTGCCACCCTTGCCGGAGTCGGTGGTGCTGGCGTTGCCGCTGCCGCCGGAGGTGACGTTGCCGGTCGTGCCGGCGATCGCGTTTCCGGAGGTACCGCCGCCCGCCGCCGTGGTCACGTCACCCGTGGTGCCCGACGTGACCGTGAGGTCGATGCCGCCGGTGCCGCCGCCGCTGAGGATGACGTCACCGGTGTCGCCCGTCGTGCCGTCGGCAGTTCCGGAGCCACCCGACACACCCGTCGCCGTGCCGCCCGTGGCGTCACCGCTGGTGGAGTCGGCAGTGGCGCCCGAACTCGCCGAACCGCTGTCGCCCGTCTCCGAGCGGCCGCTGGTGCGCGTCGAGGAGTCACCGCTCTCACCCTCGGCGCTCGACCGCGCGCGGGACCGGGCGTCACCCGAGTCACCGCCACCGGAGCCGGCGGCACCGCTGGCCGCTACCGAGGCAGCTGCCGACGTCCCGGTCGCCGATCCGGTGTTGCCACCGACGCTGGTGTCCTTGGTGATCGCGTTGCCGGTCGTCCCGGAGGTGACGTTGCCGTTGACGGACGCCGTCGAGCCTCCGCTCGTGCCGCCGCCGGCCGTGCCGGTGACCGCACCGGTGTCACCCGAGGTCACGCTCTCGGTGATGCCGCCGCTTGCGCCGCCGCCGAGAGTGACGGAGCCGGTGTCACCCGTGTCGCCCGTGACCGCGCCGCTGTCGCCGGACACGCCGGTGACCACGCCGCCGGTCGCGCCGCCGCTGGTCCCGTCGGCCGTGGCCGAGGAGGACGCGTCGCCGCTGTCACCGGTGAACGAGGCACCGCTGGTACGCGTGCGGGAGTCGCCACTCTCGGCGAAGCCGTCCGAGCTCGCCCGAGACCGCGCGTCTCCGGAGAAGCCGCCGTCAGAGGTGTTGCCGGTCGTCGCCAGGGACAGCGCCGACGACTTGCCCGTCGCGGCACCGGTGTCGCCACCCGTGCTCGTGTCGGTCGTCGTGGCGTTGCCCGTGCCGCCGGAGGTGACGTTGCCGGTCACCGACGCGCCGGCCGCACCAGAGGTGCCGCCCGTCGCCCCGCCGGTCACGTCGCCGGTGGTGCCCGAGGTCAGCGTCTCGTCGATGCCGCCCGAGCCGCCGCCGCCGATGATCACGAAGCCGGTGTCGCCCGAGGAGCCGTCGACCGTGCCGCTGTTGCCCGACACTCCGGTCACCACGCCACCGGTCACGTCGCCGCTCGTTGCGGTAGCGCCGACCGTCTGCTCGCGGTTGCCGCCGAGCGACGCGTCACCGCTGTCACCCGAGGCGGAGATGCCACTCGTGCGCGTCCGCGAGTCACCGCTGACGCCCTCACCCTCGGAGCGAGCCCGCGAGCTGGCGTCACCGGAGTCGCCGCCGTCGGCCGCGTTGCCCGTGGTCGCCGTCGAGACCGCCGCCGAGAGGCCGGTCGCTGCACCGGTGTCGCCACCCGTGCTCTTGTCCGTCGTCGTGGCCCAGCCGGTGGTGCCCGAGGTGACGTTGCCGGTGACGGCCGCAGTGGCCGCGCCCGACTTGCCGCCTGTGGCGCCACCCGTGACCGCGCCGGTGTCGCCGGAGGTCAGGTCGATCGCGATACCGCCCGAGCCGCCGCCGCTGAGGATCACATCGCCGGTGTCGCCGGTCGGGTCGGTGACCGTTCCGGTGTCGCCCGAGACTCCCGTGACCGCACCGCCGGTCGCTTCGCCGCTGGTCGCCGAAGCGTCCGGTGCCGACGTCGCGTCCCCGCTGTCGCCGGTGAACGAGGCACCGCTCGTGCGGGTGCTCGAGTCGCCGCTGAAGGCCGAACCCTCGGAGCTGGCACGCGAGCGTGCGTCGCCCGAGTCGGCCGAGGCTCCGGCAGCGCCGGATGTGGCCGTCGAGAGCGCGGAGGAGCACGCCGTCGCCGCGCCGGTGTTGCCACCGATGCTGGTGTCGGTCGTGGTCGCGTTGCCCGTGCCGCCCGAGGTGGTGTTGCCCGTGATCGCCGCCGAGGCCGCACCGCTCGTGCCGCCGGTCGCGTGACCCGTCACGTCGCCCGAGTTACCCGACGTCTCCGCCAGGTCGATGCCGCCGCTGCCGCCGCCCGAGGCGATGACATCGCCGGTGTCGCCGGTCGGGTCGGTCACGGTCCCGGTGTCACCCGAGATGCCCGCCACCGTGCCGCCGGACGCGTCGCCGCTGGTCGCGGTGGACGACGGCGTGGACGTGGCGTCCCCGCTGTCGCCGCTGAACGACGCACCGCTCGTCCGCGTCCGGGAGTCACCCGTCACGGCCTCGGCGCTCGAACGTGCACGCGAGTTGGCATCGCCCGAGTCACCCGCGGCGCCGGTCGTGCCGGTGACGTCGGTCTCGGTGTCGGTGCCCGCCGCACCCGAGCCACCAGGCGCTGCGATCGCGCTGGTGTCACCGGACGCGGTCGTCGCCGTCGAGTCAGCTGCACCGGAGGCACCGCTGGCGCCGCCGGCACCGCTCGTCGCGTGCGACGTCCCGTTGGACGACGCGTTGGCCGCACCGGTGTCGCCACCGACGCTCGTGTCGGTCGTCTTGGCGTTGCCGGTCGTGCCGGTCGTGGTGTTGCCGGTGACCGCTGAGGTCGCCGCACCGGACGTGCCGCCGGTGGCGCCGCCGATGACCGCACCCGAGTCGCCCGAGGTGAGGTCGATCGCGATGCCGCCGGAACCGCCGCCACCGCCCGTCACGTCGCCGGTTCCGCCGGTCGCTCCACGAACGCGGCCGGTGTCACCCGAGATGCCGGTCGTTGCGCCGCCGGTCGCCCCGCCGCTGTTCGCGGCCGACACCGGAGCCGAGAGTGCGTCACCGCTGTCGCCGGTGGCCGAGATGCCACTCGTGCGAGTGCTGGAGTCACCGCTCGTGGCCTCGGCCTCGGACGTGCTGCGCGACCGCGCGTCGCCGGATGTGCCACCGGCACCGGTGTCACCGGAGATAGCGGTGCTGGTGGCCGTGCCACCGTCACCCGAGCCGCCGGTACCGGCTGCGATGCCCGTCCCTGTGGCCCCGGTGTCGCCGGACGACGAGTCGGCGCTGGAGGTCGCCGCGCCCGAAGCACCGGACGCCCCGCCGTTGCCGCTCTTCGCCGTCGGCGTGCTCGACGAGCCGGAGGTCGCCGCGCCGGTGTCGCCACCGGTGCTGCTGTCGGTCGTCCAGGCGTTGCCGGTGCCGCCGGAGGTGGCGTTGCCGGTCACGGTGGACGAGGCGCGACCGGAGGTGCCGCCCGTCGCCCCGCCCGTCACGTCACCCGACGCACCCGAGGCCTCGGTCACGGCGATGCCGCCGGAACCGCCGCCGCTCAGGGTCACGTCGCCGGTCGTGCCCGCACGGCCGCGAACGCGGCCGGTGTCGCCCGACGTGCCGTCGACGACGCCACCCGTCGCGTCACCGCTCGAGACGCTCGAGAGCGGAACCGAGATCGCATCGCCGCTGTCGCCGGAGAAGGACGCACCACTGGTGCGGGTGCGCGAGTCGCCGCTCGTGGCCTCGGCCTCGGAGCGGCCGCGCGCGGAGGCGTCGCCGGACCAGCCACCGTCGCCGGTGAAGCCCGACACCGCGGTCGAGATCGCGTCGCCGCCGTAACCCGAAGCGCCGGTGCCGAGGGCATAGCCGGAACCGCTGCTGCCGGTGTCACCGGACGCGCTCGTCGCGGACGACGTCGCCGCGCCCGACGGGCCTGATGCACCGCCGGCACCCGAGGTCGCCGTCGGGGTCGAGTTCGACCCGGCGTCCGCGCGGCCGGTGTTGCCACCGATGCTGCTGTCCTGGGTGGTCGCGTCGCCGGACCTGCCCGTGGTCGCCGAAGCGTTGATGGTCGAGCTGGCCGCGCCGGATGTACCGCCGGTCGCGCCGCCGGTCACCGCGCCCGAGTCGCCCGAGGTGAGGTCGAGCCCGATGCCGCCGGAACCGCCGCCGCCCAGGGTCACGTCGCCCGTGTCGCCGGTACGTCCGCGGACCCGGCCGGTGTCACCCGAAGTACCCGTGGTCACTCCGCCGTCGGCGGCACCGCTGCTTGCCGCGGACAGCGGCGCCGACGTGGCGTCGCCGCTGTCGCCGGTCGCCGAGATACCGCTCGTCCGGGTGCTGGAGTCGCCGCTGCTGGCCTCGGCCTCGGAGAACCCGCGGGCTCTCGCGTCGCCCGAACCGCCACCGTCACCCGTGCCACCGGAAACCGCCGTCGAGGTGGCCGTGCCACCCGAACCGGATCCACCGCTGCTCGCGACGACGCCGGAACCGGACGCACCCGTGTTGCCGGAGCTGGAGTCCGCCGCCGAAGTCGCCGGGCCGGTCGCACCGGACGCGCCGCCCGCACCGCTGGTCGCGGTCGGCGTCGAGGACGAGCCGGCCGTCGCGGCACCGGTGTTGCCACCCTTGGCCGAGTCGATCGTGCGCGCGTTGCCCGTGCCACCGCTAGTCGCGCCACCGATGATCGTGGAACTCGCCGCGCCGGACGTGCCGCCCGTAGCGGCGCCGCTCACCGCACCCGAGCTACCCGAGGTCTCGGCGAGGTCGATGCCGCCCGTGCCGGCGCCGCCGCCCAGGTTCGTCCCGGTGTCGCCGGTGGTACCGCGCACCCGACCGGTGTCACCGGACGTGCCGGTGACGTTGCCGCCGGTCGCGTCGCCACTCGACACCAAGCTCAGAGGCGACGAAGTCGCGTCGCCGCTGTCGCCGGTGAACGAGGCGCCGCTGGCACGCGTCCGCGAGTCGCCGCTGTCGGCGTCCGCGCTGGACACGCCCAGTGCGAAGGCGTCGCCGGAGGCGCCGCCGTCGCCGGAGCCGCCGGAGACGGCAGTGCTGGCCGCGTCGCCGCCGTAGCCGGAGCCGGCCGTGCCGATGGCGTCACCGCCACCGCTGGAGCCGGTGTCGCCCGAGCCTGACGTCGCGGCGGAGGTCGCCGCACCCGTCGCGCCCGACGCGCCACCCGCACCGGACGTCGCCGTCGGGGTCGAGTTGGAGCCGGCATTCGCGGCACCGGTGTTGCCACCGGTGGCGGAGTCGGTGGTCCAGGCGTTGCCGGTCGTACCGGTCGTGGCGCCGCCGGTGATCGTCGAGGTCGCCGCGCCGGACGTGCCACCCGTACCGGAGCCGGTCACCGCACCGGAGTCACCCGAGGTGAGCGTGACGTCGATGCTGCCGGTGCCGCCGCTGCCACTGCTGTCGCCGGTGTCGCCCGTGTCGCCGTGGACCCGACCGGTGTCGCCGGACGTGCCGGTGACGGTCGCACCCGACGCGTCGCCGCTACGCGCGGCCGAGGTCGGGATGAACACGGCCCCGCCGCTGTCGCCGGTGGCAGAGATGCCGCTGACCTCGGTGCTCGAATCGCCGCTGCTGGCGTCGGCCTCGGAGAAGCCGAGCGCGATGGCCGGGCCGGAGTCGCCGCCGGGACCGCTGTTGCCGGAGAGGCCGGTCGCGGTGGCCGTGCCGCCGCCACCCGAGCCGCCGGTCCCCGAAGGAACGTCACCGGAGCCCGACGCCCCGGTGTCACCGGAGCTCGTGCTCGCCGCGGCGGTCGCAGCGCCGGTCGCGCCGGACGCGCCGCCCTTGCCGGACGTCGCCTTCGGCGTGGACGAGGAGCCCGCCGTCGCCGCACCGGTGTTGCCACCGTGAGCGGTGTTCGCGGTTGTCGCGTTGCCCGTGCCCCCGGACGTCGCGCCACCTGTGATGGTCGAGGTCGCGGCACCGGACGTGCCGCCCGTGCCGGTGCCGGTCACCGCGCCGGAGTCGCCCGATGTCAGCGTCAGGCCGATACCGCCGGTCGCCCCGCCGAGGGTGCTGTCGCCCGTGTCGCCCGTCGGGTCGGTGACCGTCCCGGTGGCACCCGAGAAGCCGGTGACTGTCGCGCCGTCCGCCGTCCCGCTCGTCGCCGAGCCGGTCGGTGCCGCGACCGCGGAACCGCTGTCGCCGGAGAACGCCGCGCCGGAGGCCTCCGTGCAGGAGTCGCCGCTGGTGGCAACCGCGCTGGAGCCACCGACCGCCACGGCGATCCCCGAGTCGCCGCCCGGGCCCGAGTTGCCGCTGAGTGCCGTCCCGGTGGCCGTGCCACCGTCGCCGGAGCCGCCCGAGCCGCCGAGCACGTCACCGCTGCCGGACGTGCCGGTGTCACCCGAGGCGCTCGAGGCGGCGGACGTCGCCGCGCCGGTGGCGCCTGACGCTCCGCCTGCGCCGGACGTGGCCGTCGGCGAGGAGTTCGAGCCGGCATTCGCCGCGCCGGTATTGCCGCCGGTCACGGTGTTCGTCGTGGTGGCGTCGCCGCTCTTGCCCGTCGTGGCGTTGCCGGTGACCGACGAGGTCGCCGCGCCGGACGTGCCGCCGGTGCCGTTGCCGGTGACCGCACCGGACGAGCCGGAGGTCTCGGTCAGCGTGATGCTGCCCGTGCCGCCGCCGCCCAGCACGAGACCGGTGTTGCCGGTGTCGCCGAAGACGTCGCCCGTCACGCCCGAGATGCCCGTGACGACCGCGCCGGATGCCGCGCCGCTGACGGCCGTCGATTGCGGAGCCGCCACCGCGTCGCCGCTGTCGCCGGTGGACGACTCGCCCTCGACCGAGGTGGAGGAGTCGCCGCTGGTCGCGTCGGCGGTGGAGAAGCCGAGGGCGATCGCCGGGCCGGACTCGCCGCCGGAGCCGGTGCCGCCGCTGACCGCCGTGCCGGCTGCCGTGCCGCCGTCACCAGAGCCGCCGGTGCCGGACGCGTCGCCCGCGCCGCCCGCGCCGGTGTTGCCGGACGACGAGCTCGTGGCGTCCGTCGCCGCACCGGACTTGCCGGACCAGCCGCCCGCACCGCTCGTCACGGTCGGGGTCGAGGACGAACCCGCCGTGGCCGCGCCGGAGCTGCCGCCCTTGACGGTGTTCACGGTCGTCGCGTTGCCGGTGCCACCGGAGGTGGCATTGCCCACTGCGGTCGACTTCGCCGCGCCGGTGGTGCCCCCCGTGCCGGTGCTCGACACCGCACCCGAGTCGCCCGAGGTGAGGTTGACGGTGATGGAGCCCGAGCCGCCGCCGCCGGAGGTGTCGCCGGTGACCCCGGTCGTGCCGACGACGCCGCCGGTCGTACCCGAGGCGCCGGTCACGGTCGCGCCGGTGGCGTCGCCGCTGGTAGCGCTGGAGGTCGGCGTGGCGATCGCGATGCCGCTGGATCCGCTCGACGAGCTGCCGCTGACCGAAGTCGACGAGTCACCGCTCGAGGCGTCGGCGCCGGAGAGACCGAGGCCGAACGCGACGCCGGAGTCGCCACCCGCGCCGGTGCCGCCGCTGACCGCTGTGCCGGTCGCCGCGCCGCCGATGCCCGAGCCGCCCGTACCGGCCGCGCTACCGCCGGCCGCGCCGGTGTCGCCCGAGCTGGTCGTCGTGGTGTTGGTGGCAGCGCCCGAGGCGCCGGAGTTGCCGCCGGCACCGGACGTCGCGTGAACGGTCGAGTTGGAGCCGGCGTTCGCGGCCCCGGTGTTGCCACCGGTCACCGTGTTCGTGCTCGTGGCGTTGCCGGTCTTGCCGGTGGTCGCGTTGCCGGTCGCGGTCGAGGTCGCCTTGCCGGAGGTGCCGCCGGTGCCGGAGCCCGTGACGGAGCCCGAGTCGCCCGACTTCAGGGTGAGCGAGATCGCGCCGGAGCCGCCGCCGCCGGTGGTCGTGCCGGTGTTGCCGGTGGAGCCGGTCACCGAACCGGTGTCGCCCGAGATGCCGAC
>JAVHVN010000129.1:0-3509 GCA_032160545.1 Pseudonocardiales bacterium
CCCGAACACCTGAACACTCCGAACAAAGAGAGCTCCCATGGCACCGAAGTCCGTGATCCCGAAGAAGATGCCGTTCGACAAGTACGTACCCTTCCGGCCGCTCGGGCTCCGACTTCCCGACCGGGAGTGGCCCAACCGCCAGATCGAGAAGGCACCGCTGTGGTGCTCGGTCGACCTGCGCGACGGCAACCAGGCGCTCATCGACCCGATGGACCCCGCCCGCAAGCTGCGGATGTTCAACACCGTCGTGGCCATGGGCTTCAAGGAGATCGAGGTCGGCTTCCCGAGCGCGAGCCAGCCCGACTTCGACTTCGTGCGCCAGCTCATCGACGACGACCTGATCCCCGACGACGTCACGATCCAGGTGCTCACCCAGTGCCGGCCCGAGCTCATCGAGCGCACCTACGAGAGCATCAAGCACGCACCGAAGGCGATCGTGCACTTCTACAACTCGACGTCCGTGCTGCAGCGCCGCGTCGTGTTCGGCCTCGACAAGGACGGCATCACCCAGATCGCCACCGACGCGGCCAAGCTGTGCCGCAAGCTCGAGGAGACGGTGCCCGACACCGACGTGTTCTACGAGTACAGCCCCGAGAGCTTCACGGGCACAGAGAACGACTACGCCGTGGAGATCTGCGAGGCGGTGATGGACGCCATCGAGCCCACCAGCGAGCAGCGGATCATCCTGAACCTGCCGGCGACCGTCGAGATGTACACGCCGAACATCTACGGAGACGTGATCGAGTGGTTCGACCGCCACATCCGCGACCGCGACAAGGTGTGCCTCAGCCTCCACCCCCACAACGACCGCGGGTGCGCGGTCGCGGCCGCCGAGTTCGGTGTCATGGCCGGCGCGGACCGCGTCGAGGGCACGCTGTTTGGCAACGGTGAGCGCACCGGCAACGTCGACGTGATCACCCTCGCGCTGAACCTGTTCAGCCAAGGCGTGGATCCCGAGCTCGACATCACCGACATCGACGCGCTGCGCAGGGTGGCCGAGTACTGCAACCGCCTGCCCATCCACCCCCGCCACCCCTACGTCGGCGATCTCGTCTACACCGCGTTCTCGGGTAGCCACCAAGACGCGATCAAGAAGGGGTTCGACGCGCTCTACGCCGACAAGGGCACCGACTACGACGAGTGGGGTGTGCCGTACCTGCCGATCGACCCCAAGCACGTGGGCCGCACCTACGAGTCGGTCGTGCGGGTGAACAGCCAGTCGGGCAAGGGCGGTGTCGCGTACATCATGAAGGCCGAGCACGGCCTCGAGCTGCCCCGTCGCCTGCAGATCGAGTTCTCCTCGACGATCCAGCACATCACCGAGGACAGCGGCACCGAGATCAGCCCTGTCGCGATGTGGGACGCGTTCAACGCGGAGTACCTGCCGGCCGAACCTCGCTACCAGCTGCTCAGCCACGAGATCACCACCGGCGACGCCGGGGCCTCGGTGGTCGCGCAGGTGCTCGTGGACGGCGAGCACAAGACGGTGTCGGGCAAGGGCAACGGACCGATCGCGGCGTTCGTCCACGGGCTGCGCACCGACCTCGGCGTAGACGTCGAGGTGGTCGACTACGCCGAGCATGCGGTGACGGCCGGCACCGACGCGACCGCGGCGGCCTACGTCGAGGCGCAATCGGCCGACGGCACGGTGCGGTGGGGTGTCGGTCTCGACGAGAGCATCCTCACCGCATCGCTGCGAGCGGTGCTCGGAGCGATCCATCGCCTCTGATCGCCGGCCAACCCGAGGCGCGGCCGTCGGCGTCTTCGTCGCGCTCGCGCTCACCCTTGTCGCCGGCTCGTGCACGGACACCGCACCCGCATCGCGGTCCGCTGCCTCGGCTGCGACGAGCGCGAGTCCTTCGTCGTCGTCCGCATCGACGTCAGCTGCTGCCGCCGTCGAGGCCGGCGCCTCCGGCATCGGTGATCCCTACTTCCCGACGCTCGGCAACGGCGGCTACGACGTCGAGCACTACGACCTCGACCTCCAGGTCGACCCGACGACCAACACCCTGCAATCCGAAGCCACCCTGACCGCGAAGGTCACGACCACCGGCCCGCTCGGCCAGCTCGACCTCGACCTCCACGGCCTCGAGGTGGCGACGGTCCTCGTCGACGGCGACGCGGCTCGCTTCGAGCGCGACGGAGACGAGCTGGTGGTGCACCCGGTGTCACCGCTGACACCAGGAGCCGAGTTCATCGCCAAGGTCATCTACGGAGGCGTGCCCGAGCCCATCACCGAGCGCTCGCTGCCGATCCCCGTCGGGTGGAGGAAGCTGGGCGGTGGCTCCTTCGTGCTGAGCGAGCCCGAGGGAGCGTCGACGTGGTTCCCGGCCAACGACCACCCGCTCGACAAGGCGACGTTCACGATCCACATCACGGTCCCCGACGGAGTGGAGGCGGTGGCGAACGGCGATCTGCTCAACCAGCTCCCGACCGGTCATGGCACGACGAGGTGGACGTGGGAGGGGCACTCCCCGATGGCGCCCTACCTCGCGACGGTGGTGGTGGGGCAGTACCGCATCGTCACGGAGGCCGGCCCCGCGGGCATCACGATCCGCCATGCGTTCGCCGATCCGCTCGCTGATCTCGCCGTCTTCGACTTCGGCCGCACCGCGGAGATGCTCGACTTCTTCGCGTCGCGCTTCGGCCCCTACCCGTTCGACGTGTACGGAGGGCTCGTCCTCGACGAGCGCACGGGCTTCGCCTTGGAGAACCAGACCCTGTCGGTGTTCGACGCCGGCTTCGTCGACGGGCGCAGGGGAGAGGAGACGACCCTCGCCCACGAGCTGGTGCACCAGTGGTTCGGTGACAGCGTGTCCCTGGCGAGGTGGCAGGACATCTGGCTCAACGAGGGGTTCGCAACGTACGGCGAGTGGCTCTGGACCGAGCACGTCGGCGGGCCGTCGGTGGCCGACAGCGCCCGTTCGGTTCTGTCGCAGCTTCAGCAGGCACCCGGGCTGGCCCAGCCTCCACCCGGTGTGCCCGGTGTGGCCGGCCTCTTCTCGTCCGCGGTGTACCTCCGAGGCGGCCTCACGCTCGAGGCGCTGCGGCTGACGGTCGGCGACGACGCGTTCTTCAAGACGCTGCAGACCTACACCGCCCGCTTCCGCGACGCGAACGTCACCACCGACGACTTCATCGCCGTCGCCCAAGACGTCGCCGGCCGCGATCTCCATGACCTCTTCCAAGCCTGGCTCTTCGACGACCCCCTCCCACCCCTCGAACCCTGACGAATGTTGGATGCGAGACGGTGTGATCACACCGCCTGACGCCAAAGTTCAGGCCGTCGGGAGCCAATTGGGCCGGGTGGACTCGTAGGAGGAGATGGCGTCGGTCTGCTTGAGGCTGATGGCGATGTCGTCGAGGCCGGCGAGGAAGCGCTCACGCACCGACTCGTCGAGTGGGAACGTCGTCTCGAGTCCGATGGCGGGCGCTTCGAGGGTGCCCCGCTCGACGTCGATCGTGAGCTCGAGCGTGGGGTCAGCCTCGACGGCGCGCAGGAGCTGCTC
>JAVHVN010000130.1:0-13208 GCA_032160545.1 Pseudonocardiales bacterium
GTGGAGCTGAGGGGATTCGAACCCCTGACCCCCTCGATGCGAACGAGGTGCGCTACCGGACTGCGCCACAGCCCCGTGACCGGGAAACGGCCGCCCGACGTGCGGCGGCCAGACCATCAGGTTAGCAGCCGGCCCCGGTCCTCCTCGCGCTGCCCGACGCCCCGGCCGGCCCGAGCAGGCAACGGTTCGTCGTCGCCCGGGGAGGCGGCCTCAGCTGGCGCGACGCTGCGCGGCGGCCTGGGCCGCCATGTCCTCGGTGTACAGGCCGGTGAGGTCGATGGTGTCCATGTTGTGCAACTCGATGTCGTCGTCATCGATGCGCACCATCGATGCCGGCGCTTCCTCGAATCGGGCGATCTCCTCGGTGGCGTCGTAGCCGGTGTCGCGCCGGGTGACGTGCTGCGTGCGGCGGTTGGCGCGGCGGTCACGATCACGAAGGGCCTGTGAACGCAAGAACCAGACGTAGCCCCCGAGGCCCACAACGAACGGCAGCGCCAGGAACCACAGTGCGCCGCCCATCATCAGCGCGAGCAATCCGAAGATGGCGGTGCCAACCCCGAGGATCGTGAGCGAGCGACGCCGTCGCGCCATCATCTGCGTTCGGGCCGCCGACATCTCGGCACGGTCGACGGGGTACATGAGCGCCTCCTCGGCGGCGGGCACGGGACGGCGGCGCGCGAGCGCCGGTGAGGTGGGCGCGGACGGTGGGGGCGGCGCACGGTGCTCGCGCGGAACGAACACCTCCGCGCGGGTGGCCGGCGCGCGGCGCCCCAGGGCGCGCATCGCGCGGCCGAATCCGTCGACGGAGCGGTCCCGCCGGTTCTCGTCGGAGCGACGCAGGATCATCGGTACGACGACGATCAGCCAGAGGACGGCGAGCACGAAGACGGTCATCATCGGTGACAACACTTCGCACCTCCAGTCACACCAGTCACACGGCCGCGTTCACGGTAGCCAGCGGACGGGGCGGACGACGGCACGTCGCGCGGCGTGTCGGAGGGGTGATCGTCCGGACGGAGTAACCGGTCAGGGCACCTGAGGCAGCCTCGCCAGCCGGGAGATCATCGAAGCCCCGCGCACTTCTTCGGCGGTGACGGCGAACGCAACGTGATCGCGCCACCCGCCGTCGATGTCGAGGAACCGCTCGTAGTAGCCCTCGCGGCGCAATCCGAGCTTCTCGACCACGCGCAGGCTCGCGGCGTTCTCGGGCCGGATGTCGACCTCCACCCGGTGCAACCCGACCGCGCCGAAACAGTGGTCGACAACGAGTGCGAGGGCGGTCGGCGTGATGCCGCGACCGGCGACGCCGCGGTCGACCCAGTACCCGACGGTGCACGAGCGCAGGACGCCGTGCACGACGTTCGACACGTTCATCTGGCCGACGAGCGCGCCGCCGAACGTGATCACGAACGGGAGCATGGTGCCGGCCCGTCCCGCCTTGCGCAGCGCGGACAGCAGGGGCGGCCAGGCACCTACGGAATTGCGGTCGACCCAGCTGTGCGGAGACGTCGGCTCCCACGGCGTCAACCAGGTCTCGTTGCGCAACCGGATCTCACTCCAGGCGCGCGCGTCCCGGACCTTCGGGGCCCGCAGTTCGACGGCACCCGCCGTGAGGCGCGCCGGCCAGCCAGGGTGCGCAGTCACCGGTTCGCGAGCAGGAGCGGGACGACGGTCACCCGCTGCCCCGGCGCCACCTCGGTGACGTCCTCGTCGAGGACGACGAGGCAGTTGGCCGATGCCAGGGAGGCGATGAGGTGCGAACCGGCACCGCCGACGAACGAGACGCTGTACCCGCCGCCTGCCTCACGGTGCAGGATGCCGCGCCGGTACTGCCGCTTGCCCGCCGGGCTGTGCGCGCCCTCGAGTGCCACCGCCTGCACGGTCGCTCGCTGCAGGTTGCGCTTGCCGAGCAACTTGCGGATGGCGGGGCGCACGAAGACCTCGAACGACACGAGCGCGCTCACCGGGTTGCCCGGCAGGCAGAAGATGGGCACCCGATTGCCGAGGTGCCCGAAGCCCTGCGGCTTGCCAGGCTGCATCGCGATCTGGACGAACTCGACGGTGCCGAGCTCGGACAGCGCCTGCTTCACCACGTCGAACGCGCCCATGCTCACCCCGCCGGAGGTGATGAGGACATCGGCCCGCAGCAGCTGGCTCTCGAGGACGTCGAGCAGCTTGGAGTGGTCGTCGGGGACGATGCCGATGCGGCGCGCGTCGGCGCCGGCGTCCTTGGCCGCCGACGCGAGCAGGTACGAGTTCGAGTCGGTGACCTCGCCGAACGACGGTGGATGGCCGACGTCGACCAGCTCGCTGCCCGTCGAGATGACAAGCACCCGCGGCCGCGGGCGGACGACGACCCGGTCGCGGCCGATCGCGGCGAGCAGGGCGAGCTGTTGCGGGCCGAGTGCGGCGCCCGCGCCGAGCGCCGCGGCACCGGCCAGCAGGTCCTCACCGGCCCGCCGGACACACTCGCCGCTGTGTACCGGCCGCGCGATCCGCACGCGCGCGACACCCTGGTCGGTGTCCTCGAGCGGGATGACCGCGTCGGCGCCCGCCGGGATGGGGGCACCGGTCATGATTCGCATCGCGATGCCCGGGCTCATCCCGGCGCGCGACTTGGCACCCGCAACGACATCGCCGACGACCGGCAGCTCCAGCGGCGACTCCGGCGACGCGTTACGCGTGTCCACGGCCCGCACGGCATAGCCGTCCATCGCCGAGTTGTCGAAGCCGGGCAACGGGACCTCGGCGGTGACGTTCTCCGCGAGCAGCAACCCCTGCGCGTCGAGCAGGGTCAGCTCGATCGGGTCGATCGAGCCGATCCCGTCGAGGACGACGGCGAGTTGCTCGTCGACACTGCGCATCGGGCTCTGGTCAGCCACCGGTGAGGTCTCCTCGCGGGCAAGCGGTCATGCGCGGGCGGTGCGGCTCAGTCGAGCTTGCTGACATAGTCCCGTAGCCACAAGCCGAAGTCGGTTCCCACCTCGGGGTGTCGGAGTGCGACCTGAACGACGGCCTTGACGTATTCGAGCCGATCACCGGTGTCGTAACGCCGGCCGCGGAAGACGACCCCGTGTACCGGCGTCCCCGATTCGGCCAGCGTGCGCATCGCATCCGTCAGCTGGATCTCGCCCCCCGAACCCGGCTGTGTCGTGCGCAGTGCCGCGAAGATCTCCGGCGGCAGGACGTAGCGGCCGATCACCGCCAGCGTGCTCGGCGCCTCGTCGGGAGCCGGCTTCTCGACGAGGTCGACGATCTGCACGATGTCGTCGGTCGAGTCGGAGCCCGGGGCCGGGACCGCGCACCCGTATTTCCGGATCTCCTCGCGGGGCACGTCGATGAGGCCCAGGACGATGCCGCCCTTCTCGGCCTGCAGGTCGAGCATCTGCCCCAGCAGTTCGTCCTCGGCGTCGATGAGATCGTCCGGCAGCAGGACGGCGAACGGCTCGTCGCCCACGAACTGTTCCCCATGGTGGACGGCGTCACCGAGACCCCTCGGCGAAGCCTGCTCGACGTAGCTGACGTTCGCGAGCTCGGCCGGCCGCCGGATGCTCGCGAGGCCGCCCTCGTCGCCCTTCGCCTCGAGCGCCGCCTCGAGTTCAGTGTCGTGAGAAAAGTAGTCCGAGATGGCGCTCTTGCCGGCGCTCAGCACGACGATCACGTCGGTGATGCCCTTCGCCGCGGCCTCGCCGATAACGAGCTCGAGCGCGGGTGTGGTCACCAGCGGAGCGAGCTCCTTGGGGACCGCCTTCGTGAACGGAAGGAAACGCGTGCCCCGCCCTGCTGCCGGGATGAGCGCCTTGGTCACCGGTCTGCTCGCCATTATCGGAGCGTAACCAAGCGATGATGTAGCCATGCGCCGCGCGGAGAAGGAGCCACTGCGCCGCCGGTTGCTGGCCGCGCGCAGCGAGCGTTCCGCGCCCGCCGTGGACGCCGCGAGGGCGGCGGTGCGGGCGCACGTCCTCGACCTGGCCGCAGCTCATGGGTGGCGCTGCGTCGCGGCCTACGTCCCCCTGCGCACCGAGCCCGGGTCGGTCGAGCTGCTCGCCGGGCTGCACCGCGCCGGCGTGCGGGTGCTGGTACCCCTGATCGAGGACGACCGCGACCTCGACTGGGCGTCCTGGGAACCCGGCATCCCGATCGATGCCATGCACCCCGCCTCGAGCGCGGACGGGCTGGGCCGGGGCGCGATCGAGCAGGCCGATGCCGTGCTCGTCCCGGCACTCGCCGTCGACCCGACGACCGGTGTGCGGCTCGGCCGGGGCGGCGGCTCCTACGACCGGGCGCTCGCCCGTGCCAGCGAGGGCGCCGAGGTGATCGCGCTGCTGTTCGACGGCGAGCTCGTGCCTGGGCTGCCCGCGGACGAGTGGGACCGCCCGGTTGCGGCGGTCGTCGATCCCGCGGGCCTGACTCGGGTGGGACCGCACTGACTGGACGGGAATGCCCGCGTGCCCGACCATGGTTAGCAGTCGTAGGCTGTGAGTGCCAACCGAGCCGCTCGATCGACCGCTCCACGCCGGAGGACCCGAACCATGCCGACCTATCAGTACGCCTGCACCAACGCCGACTGCGGCAACCGGTTCGAGCTCGTCCAGTCGTTCACCGACCCCGCGGCGTCCGAGTGCCCGGTCTGTGGCAGTCCGGTCCGCAAGGTCTATTCGTCGGTCGGCGTGGTCTTCAAGGGCTCCGGCTTCTACCGCAACGACAGCCGCGCGGCGGCGAACGGTTCGTCGTCGAACGGGTCGTCGTCGAACGGGGCGGACAAGGCCGCCAAGTCCGAGCCGGGTGCGAAGAGCGACTCGGGCTCGAGCAGCCCGGACAGTGCGTCCTCGTCCTCCTCGTCGTCCTCGTCCGGCTCGTCGTCTTCCTCGTCCTCGTCCGGCTCGTCCACGCCAGCGTCGTCGGGCTCCTCGGCTGCCGCCGCGGCGTCCTGATCCGCCCACAGCGCTTCCGCTGCGTCCACAGCCGTCGCCGACCCGCGTCTGACGGGCCGGCCGGTTGCCTAGCGTCGGGCCGGTGTCCGTGCTGCCTCGCCCGTCTGCCCGCACCGAGCGTCTGGTGCGCCGAGCCGTCGCCGGTGCCTGCCTCGTTCTCGCTGCACTGAGCTGGCTGGGCGGGCGAGCGCCGGCGCCCGCCGCGACTGGCGCAGCGCCGAGCGTCGCGTCCGTCCCGGTGGGACTGGACGCGGTGCCGGTGCCGGTGCGCGCGAGCGCGGCGCGGCTGGTCCAGCCGGGCGCCCGCATCGACCTGGTCGCCACGCGGTCCGACGACAGCAGCGCGCCGAGCGGCGCGGTCGCCACCGGTGTGCGCGTCCTCGCGGTGCTGCCCGCGACCGAGGCCGGCAGCGGTGGCATCGGCGCTGCGGCTGGGCTGCTCGTGGCGGCCGACCACGCGACCGCGCTCCGGCTCGCCGCCTTGTCCGACACGTCGCCGCTCGCCGTGGTGCTGCCCGGTTCGTGAGCTTCGCCCTACGCTGTTGCCCGCTCGGGCGAAGTGCGCCGATACGACAGGAGGGGCTGGCAATGCTCAAGGGGTTCAAGGAATTCATCATGCGAGGCAACGTCATCGACCTCGCCGTCGCCGTCGTCATCGGCGCCGCCTTTACCGCGGTCGTCACCGCACTGGTCAAGGACCTGCTCACCCCGCTGATCGCCGCCGTCGCCGGCAAGCCGAACTTCTCGGCGCTCACGTTCACCCTGCACAAGAGCCGGTTCGCTTACGGCGACTTCATCAACGCCGTCATCCAGTTCGTGCTCGTCGCCGCGGCCGTGTACTTCTTCATCATCGTGCCGATCAAGAAGCTCACCGAGCTGCGGGCGAGGCGGGTGGCTGCGGGCGAACCCGCCGGCGTGGCCGACATACCGAGTGACGAGGCGGTACTGCTCCGCGAGATCCGCGATCTGCTGGCCATGCAGCACACCAGCTGATTAGTCGCCGTGGTGCGGCGGCCGTTCGCGTAGGTACCACTCTTCGTCGCGTTCGCCCGCCGCGGGGTCGTCCCCCCACCCGACGTCGCGTTCGTCGGCCGACGTCTGGGGCAGCGCCGGCCCGTCATCACGCTCGTCGGCTGCCGTCTGCGGACGCACCGGCCCGCCGTCGCGGGGGCGCGCCTGCTCCGGTTCGGGCTCGGTCACCACTCCAGTGTGCCCGCCGCGCAGTCAGTGCTTTGATGGCCGTAGGGCATCGGGCTCTCGCATCGGAGGTAATCCGCCATGGCAGAACCGAGCAAGATCACCGACAAGGCGGCACAGGTCGCCGCGCAGGCCGCTGCGGCGGCCGGGCCGGTCAAGGACCGCGCAGCCGAGCTGGCAGCCGCGGCCGCAGCGGCGGCCGCTCCGGTCGCCGCCCGCACCAAGGAGCGCGCTGCCGGCATCGCCGACAAGGCCGGTGAGATCGGCGCGAAGGGCGTCAACGTCGTCGCCGAAGGGCTCGACAAGGCCACCGGCGGGCGCTTCGCCGACAAGATCAATGCCGTCGCCGAGAGCATCGAGAAGCGAATCGATCCAGACCACATCACCCCGACGCCGCGAGCCGGGACCACGCCCGACGCCCCCTAGCGCGCCCATTCGGTCCGCACCTCCCCTGCATTGAGCAAGCGGCGGACGGCTACGGGCAGTTGACCCACTCGTCGGAGCCGTCCGCGAACACCTGCCGCTTCCACACCGGCAGCCGGCGCTTGACCTCGTCCACCAGTCGGGCGCAGACGTCGAACGCCTCGCGGCGGTGCCCGGTCGCCACGGCAGCCACGAGGGCGACGTCCCCGACGGCGAGACGACCCACCCGGTGGCTCACGGCAATCGCGATGACCTCGTCATCAGCGGCGAACTCGTCGACCACCTCGCGCAGGACCGCCTCGGCCGTCGGGTGCTCGTGATACTCGAGTTCGACCACCGGACGGCCGCCGTCGAGATCGCGGACCACGCCGCAGAACACCACCGTCGCTCCGGCATGGGCGTGGGCGACGAACGCCTCGTGCGCCGCAACGTCGAGCAGCTGCGTCGAGACGGACGCGAGCACGCTGGTCACACTCCACCACCCGGCTGATGATCGCCGCCGCCGAGTTGGTCGACCGCGTGGCCGGCAACGATGAGCAGCAACTGCATGCCGTCGCGGACGCCCCCGGGCGAGCCGGGCAGCGTGACGATCAGCGCGTTCCCGATGGTTCCCGCGACACCCCGCGACAGCACCGACGTCGGCACGGACTCACGCGAAGCCGCGCGGATCGCCTCCGCGATGCCGGGCACCTCGCGCTCGAGCAACGGGCGGACGGCTTCGGGGGTGACATCGCTCGTCGTGAGCCCCGTCCCCCCGGTGGTGACGACGAGGCGCGCTCCCACGGCCAGCGCGTCGCGAACGGCGGAGCGGATGAGCTCGACCTCGTCGGGTACGACCCGGCGCAGCACGATCTCGTGGCCCGCACCGGTCAGCAACTCGGCCACGAGCTTTCCGGAGTCGTCCGCCCGCTCGCCGGCCGACGAACGGTTCGAGCAGGTGATCGCGGCCGCCTTCACGTGCCGGGCTCCCGGATCCACTTGCCGGACTTGCCGCCCGACTTGGCGAGCAACCGGACGTCGGTGATCCGCGCCGACCGGTCGACGGCCTTGACCATGTCGTAGAGCGCGAGTCCGGCGACCGTGACGGCCGTCAGCGCCTCCATCTCGACCCCGGTGCGCTCGGCCGTCCGGGTGGTCGCCGTGATGACCACGGCATCGGTCGTCAGTTCCAGCTCGACGGTCACCGCGTGCAACCCGATGGGGTGGCAGAGCGGGACGAGGTCCGCGGTGCGCTTGGCGCCGGCGATGCCGGCGACGCGCGCGACCGCCAGCGCGTCGCCCTTCGGGAGCCCGTCCCGGCGCAGCAGCTCGATCACCTCGGCGCTCGTCATCAGCCGGCCCTGTGCGGTCGCGGTCCGGGCGGTGACGTCCTTGCCCGAGACGTCGACCATGCGGGCGGCGCCCGATGCATCGAGATGGCTGAGTTCCACGAGGGCCAGCGTAGGCGCCGCCGGAATGCCGGTGCATCGACCACGTGTTGGCCCAGGGAGGCAATTCGCCGACGAGAGGACGTCATGAGCACCACCGCATTGACCGCTGACTCTTTCCAGCAGACGGTGACGAGCAACGACATCGTGCTCGTGGACTTCTGGGCCGAATGGTGCGGCCCGTGCCGCATGTTCGCCCCGATCTTCGAGAACGCCGCCGAGAGCAACCCGGACGTGGTGTTCGGCAAGGTCGACACCGAGGCCGAGCAGGCGCTCTCCGCCGCCGCCAACATCCGTTCCATCCCGACGTTGATGGCTTTCCGCGAGGGCATCCTGGTGTTCTCGCAGCCCGGCGCGCTGCCTGCCGCCGCGCTCGATGAGGTCATCGGCGCCGTCCGCGGCCTCGACATGGAGGACGTGCGCACGCAGATCGCGGCACAGAGTTCGGCACAGTCGCCGTCCTGAGCAGTTCCCGCGGCATCATGCCCCTTTGGGCACGTTGCCGAGGGAAGGGAGAGTCGGTGCCACAGCTGATCGCCGGCTCCCGGCGAGCCGCGTCCTCGACGGCCGACTGGTGCTGCTCGACTTCGCTCGCGGCTCGCGCGTCAGCCGGTGATGAGCCCGAGTTGGCGAAGCAGTCCGCTCTCGTCGATGCGTCCCCAGCGTTCGGCGATCCGGTCACCTTCGACTCTGAAGATGTTGACCCCGGCAAGCGTAATGGTCTTGCCGGTCGCCGGCACGCCCATGAGCGGTGCGGCGCTGTGCGTGCCGCTCGCGGTGAAGCGTTCGACAACGATGTCGCCCTCGGCGATCAGCTGCTCGAGGTCGCTGTGCCAGTCGGGCAGCGCCTGCCGGAAGGACGCCGCGGCCAGACGCATTCCCTCCGGCCCGTCCGGCGCGCCGGGAAACGGCGGGTCGTGGTTGACGAAGTGCGGATCGAGGTAGCGGTCCACGGCATCCAAGTCTCCTTTGGTGAACAGCTCCTGGATGAACGTGTCGACGAGTTCCTTGTTGTTGGTCATGCAGTGAGCATCGACGCGCTCCGATGACTCGACCATCCCACGAAGTTGGGATTCGGCGATCCGGCCCAGTCGGCTGATACTTGGAACGTGGCGCACAGCCCGCCCGTTCGGACAGCGCTGCAGGATCTCGTCCGGCATTGCCATAGCGGGCTGGACGCGCCCGACCTGCAGCGCAGGTTGCTGCGCTCATTGCGCCGGCTCGTGCCCGCCGACGCGGCGTTCTTCGCCACCGCCGACCCGGAGAGCTTGTTGTTCACCGGAGGGTTCGCCGAGGAGCCACTCGGCAGCGCTACTCCGGTGTTCCTCGACAACGAATTCGGCGCCGAGGATGTCAACAAGTTCGCGGTGCTGGCCACCTCGTCAAGCCATGTCGCCTCACTGGATTCAGTCACCTTCGGAGACCGCTTCGCGAGCGCGCGCTACCGCGAGATCATGCGACCGCTCGGGCTCGGCGACGAGCTTCGCGTCGCACTGCTCGCCGGCTCGCGATGCTGGGGGTATCTCTGCCTGCATCGGACGGATCATTCGAGCGGGTTCACGGAGTCGGAACTGACGCTCGTTGCCACCGCCGCCCCGCATCTCGGCCATGCGCTTCGTCAGGCCCTGCTCCTGCACGCCCCGGCCGCGGCGGGGCGGGTCCACGAACCTGGCGTCGTCGTGCTCGCCGACGACTTGAGCCTCGTGGCAGTGACCGCCCAGGCGTCGGAGTACCTCGCCCAGATCGAGCCGGCGAGCAGCCTCCCGCTGCCGGTCTGCATCTACGCCGCCGCGGCGGCGCTGCGTGCGATCGAAGACGGAAACGCCGCACCGGGGTCCATGCCGACCACACGTGTCCACACGCGGACCGGACGATGGCTGACCGTCCACGCTTCGCGCCTCAACGGTCCGTCCGGCGAGCAGGGCATCACCGTTGTCATCGAGGCGGCCGACGCACGCAGCACCCTTGCGCTGCGGTTGTCGGCACACGGACTCAGTCCTCGGGAGAGCGACGTGGCCACCTTGGTCCTACGTGGAACCTCGACGAGGGTCATCTCTGCCACGCTGCACATCTCCGAACACACCGTTCAGGATCACCTCAAGGCGGTGTTCGACAAGGTGGGCATCCGTAGCCGCCGGGAACTCGTCGCCGCGATGCTCACCTGACCTGCCTGCCGCCAGCACCTCGCCTGTCGCACCACGTGTCAGCCTCGGCCATCCGTGCGCAAATCGGCAGGCGCCATGACCGTCGATGGTTCGCCGGAATCATCGGGCTCTGTTTGATCGGCCAGTTCGCAGCCCCCGTCCGTCCCAGGCGGACGGCAGCCGGACAGTGGTCAGGCACGGCCGGGCTTCATCGATCGCGCGCGCCCCCGTAATCTCGGGCATGAAAGTTCCCCGCCCTCGTAGCTCAGGGGATAGAGCGCCGGACTCCTAAGCCGGGCGTCGCAGGTTCGAATCCTGCCGGGGGCACAGCTAGAGGTCCGATGTTTCGGGATCTCCGCCCTTGTCGCCGTCGATAGGCAATTCGTTGCTTGCGTCGCCGTCCGTCATCCGTCCTTCATCCGCACCCGCTGACGCGCGAATTTGCTGTTCTATCTGATCTGCAACCTCGTGCAGCCGATCAGGCAACAAGTGCCCGTATGTGTCGAGTGTCAGCGTGGCCGACTTGTGACCGAGCATCGACTGCAGAACCTTGATGCCTGCGCCTGCGTCGACCGCGAGCGACGACGCGGTATGGCGCAAGTTGTGAGGCGTGACGCGCGGCACTCCCGACTTTGAGACAGCGGCGTTGAACACGTCTCTGCGAAAGTTCGCGGCCCGAATTGGGTATCCACGTGGTGTCTGGAACACGAACTCGTCGGGTGGCCTCCCTTTAACCAAAAGCGCCAGATCGGCCATCACACTTTGGGGCGGCACGACCCATCGCCGAGCGTGGCTCTTGGGCGTTGACAGATCCAGATGTCCGTTGACAGACGTGAGTGATTCAGCAATTTCGATCCTCGCGCGCACAAAATCGACACGACGAACGCGTAGGGCGACCGCCTCACCGAGCCGACAGCCGCTGTAGGCGAGGAAGCGGATGAGTGGACCGTAATAGCCCGCAGCCTCAGCGAGCCGTCGAACCTCGTCATGCGTGAGGTACTCCTGGTCGCGCCTTACTTCGCGACGTAGCGCGACGCCCTGGGCAGCGTTACGCGCCAAGCGGCCATCCTTCACCGCGAAGGCGAGAATCAACGATAAAACGCGGTGCGCCTTGATTGCCGCCGACGGCGACACCTCGTCCGCGACATCTGTGCACCAACGTTGGATAGCTGCGAACCGAACCGCGTCGAGCGAAACCGTCGCCCACCGCGGAAGCACATGTGTGCGCAGCGTCGACTCATAACGCGCCCTGGAAGAGGCCTTCAGGTGCCCCTGCGCTGCGAGCCAGATGGCGGCCCATTCCCCAAGTTTGACCCGGCCCCGCGAGGGGTCGACATAGCCACCGCTCCGAACGGCATAGGAAATCTCACTCAGATACCGATCAGCGTCGCACTTGCGTGGAAAGCTCCTGGCGCGCTCGCGTCCCTCGGGGTCGACATAGCGAGCTTGATAGCGCCGAGGACCACGCCTTTGAACATGCCCCATCAGCCAGCCGATCCGTTGCGGTTCTCCGCGAGCCACAGGAGCACCTCGGAATAACTGAAGCGCAGGTACTTTCCGACCTTGTAGGAAGTCGGACCAGTCCCATGCATGCTCCACTTGTAGAGGGTTGCCTTTGGCACCTGCAGCAGGTCCGCGACTTGGTCAACGGTCAGCAGCTTGATTTCTGCGCCCGAATCTACGCGCGTCGCGTGGGTTGTATGGGTCGTCACGATCACTCCAATCCTTGGTTATGGCTGCCGTTGGCCGCGGTGTCGATTGCCTGACGATCCGGCGCGTCCCTGTTAAGCCACGCGGCCGATCTGCGATCGCGGAACTTGTTGCGAATGGGGTGCCACGTTCGCTTTTCGCGAGATCACGGCGACCGAGTCTGTGTGCGTCATTCGTGCTAACCGGCAGACGCGAGGAGTGATTCCCGCCTCGCGAAACTCATACTGCGAATCTCAGCCGCTCCTTTGATTGCAATTAAGGGAAGAATTAAGGGCAATTAGTGACCAGGGATTCAGGAGCTGCAGTTGACCTGCTGCCCTGCAGTAGCACATCAACGCGACTCGCTCAAACACCGATACAAGGTTGCGCGCGAGACACCAACCGTGCGTGCAATTGCAGCAACCGAGTACTGACCTGAGGCATACATGGTCCTGGCCGCGCCAAGTCTCTCGCCAGTGAGGATTCGCGGTCGACCACCGACTCGCCCTCGTGCCCTGGCCACGGCCAAGCCAGCATTCGTCCGCTCGATGATCAGAGCACGCTCGAATTCAGCGAGGCTCGCGAACACGTGAAACACCAACTTGCCCGACGGGCTCGAGGTGTCGAGTGATTCCTGCAACGAGCGAAGTCCGATGCCGCGGTCCTCGAGCAACGCGACGGTCTCGATGAGGTGTCTCACGGAGCGGCCGAGTCGGTCAAGTCTCCAGATGACCAGTGTGTCGCCAGGCCGCAGGTAGTCGAGGGCGAGCTTCAGCTCGGGGCGCTCACGCAGGGATCCACTGGCGTGGTCCGTGAACACCTTTGCGCAACCGGCCGACGTCAGGGCGTCGAGTTGCAATGCTGGGTCTTGATCAGTGGTGGAGACGCGCGCGTAACCGATGCGGGTGGGATCAGTTTCGGACATGCGTTGTGGTTATCACGCGGCTCGGAAAGTATCCAGGACTGCCAGCAACTACGCCCGGCCTTTTAGGTCACGCACGACGTCGGGTGCCAGCACCTGGATGGGCGTTCCCGGGGCTGAGAGCCAATTAGAGCGCCAAACGGGCAATATCCCATACCGCGACCCCGGCGACTATTTCGACGGTCCAGGGGACCGTACAGGCGGTTTTGGGTTTTCCTCTTAAGTCTGCCATCCGACCGGGATGCGGAGTTCAGCTTTTCCAACCACGTATGAAAAGAGTCGCCTGAGAACCCGAAGGTGAGACCGGAGCATTAGGGATCCCATATCCTCGCATACGGGATCCCTAATGCTGTCCTATGGCCAGGTCTACGTATATCGCGGTCAGCGAACCCAGTCCGACTGAGCAGCTTGATACATCCGTCACCTCTGGGAAACTTCACTCGAGGCTATCGAAGCGCGGACTCAGAGACAC
>JAVHVN010000160.1:0-13257 GCA_032160545.1 Pseudonocardiales bacterium
GACAGCGGGATCCCGCGATACCAGTTGATCGCGTAGTGCAGCGCACCGCTGTCGGCCATCGCCTTCGCGTCGCGGTCGGCTCGTTCCTTCGACTGGTGGGTGGTCTGCAGCAACGTCGACAACCGGCGCCACTGGGTGCCGTCACCGCCGACGAGCAGGCGCTCGGGTACGGCCGGCAGCTGGAACAGATACATGTAGTAGGACCTGAAGAACTGCCGGCTGCTGACGAGCGCGCGCAGGAATGCCGCTCCGTGGGGCACGGCAAGCGGATTGAACGAGGCGAGGCGTTCGGGATGCGCAGCGGCGTACTGCCACGCCGCCGCCGCGCCCCAGTCGTGCGCCACGAGGTGCACCCGGCCGGCGCCCGTGGCGTCGATGAGAGCGTCGATGTCCTCGACCAGCTCGCTCATCCGGTACGCCCGGCGGCCTTCGGGGCGGGCGCCGGGGGAGTAGCCGCGCTGGTTCGGGGCCACGCAGCGCAAGCCCGCCGCGGTCAGGCGCGCCGCCACGGCGTCCCAGCTGTCGTTGAACTGCGGGAACCCGTGCAGCAGCACGACCACCGGGCCATCGCGGGGACCGGAGTCATGCACGTCGAAAGTCAAGCCGGCTCGGCTGAAGCGCTCCACGCCGTCAGCATCGCCGGTTCGCCTCGATGTCGACAGTGTCAGCGCCGGTGATTAGTCGCATCAGAAGCGCTGCCGCGCGCGTTATGTGCCGGTTGACGCAGATCGTGAGCTGTCCTCGCACGTGCGCGACACCCGCACGACGATCCGCGTACAGCAGTGGGGCACCGACCGGCGAGTCGGTGCCCCACTGCTACGAAGGTGCGTTGGTGCGCGTTACGGCCTTGCGTCGATACCGAGGTACTTTCGGTTGGCTTCGGTGCCGGTGCCCGTGCTGGGATTCGGCCGCCAGTTGTATTCCAGATACGTGGACGGCGCAGTGAGATGCGCGGACGGGTAGTTGGCAGTACTCGGCCCGGTATAGATCCGGATGACCCCTTGCTGATTGGCCACGGCGAACTGACTGGTGCCCGGTCCTGCCCCGTCGAGATCAAGCTCGAAGCCCTGGACGGGCGCAGTCGGCAACGTCAGCGGCAACGTCAGCAGATAGCCCTTGAACGGCGTGTGCGAGTACAGGTCGTTGGCTTCGAGGGCCCTCGCCGCGGTTGCCGTAGGACGGAACACAGCTTGCCGATCGCACGGCTTGTCTGTCGTCAACGGCGTACAACTCGTACCGGACCAGTGGCCCAGCAGCCAGGTATCGGTGCTGTAGGTGCCGTACGCGCTGTCGACATAGACGTCCTGCACGCCGTTCGTGTTCGGCAGGGAGTAGGTCGGCCCGGCGCTCACCACCAGCGGCTTGAACAGCTGGAACCTGATGCCAGGCTTGCCGTCGTAAACCACGCCGAACGTATCGCTTCCGGTGCCCTGCGGATCACCGCAGACCACCTTCGCGCCAGTGGTCGGGACGCCAGGCGACGCGAGGTTGAGGTCGAAGGTTCGGCCGGCGCCGTCGTTGCCGTCCTTGGCACCGGAGATCCACACGCGAATCTGCGTCTGGGTGACCTCGCTGTACACCCAGTGCCACTTGTCGTCGATGAAGCAGCTCGTGATGTCACCCGGCGACGGGGAGGTCGCCGCCCGAGGGTTGAAAATCTCGTGTGTGTCGGGGGTGCCGTTGGAGTGTCGCCGCACGATGTCGAACCCGCCCTGGTTGAGGCGGATTGCCACCCCGAGGTCCGGCCCGTTGACGCCGAGGCCGGCGCCTGGCGGTAGCGCCACGCCACCGTGCGGCGCGGGAGCCAACGACAGCACCGTCGCACCCGCGGAGGTGTCCGCGAGCACCAACGCCTGGTTCGGTGTGGACACGGTGAAACCGTGGGCCGGGTCGTTCGGCTGCGGGATCACGTTGACTTTGCCGCCGGTGGCGGCCGTCACGTTGTCCACCGGATAACCACCTGGGCCGGTCTGACCCGCGGCGGGACTGACCGAGACGTTCACCTTCGGGTCGGACGGATCGGTCGACTGCAGTGGCGCCTGAAGGGCCACTGCGGGCTCGTTCGACAGGCCAGCGGTCGAAAAGTCCGGCCACGTCCTGACCACAACCGTTGGCGCCACGCCAGGAGTTCCACTTGGCACAGTGGTGACCGCGGCGAGGCCATCCGCTGCAGGCCCGGCAGTCGCGCCGGTCTCGCCATTGTCCCCGCCGGTGAAATTGCCGGTGCGGAACTGCACCTGGTCCGGCGAGCCCAGCTTGCCGTCACCCAGGTTGTCAGCAAGAACTGAGGCGACATTGAGCGGCTCACCCGCAGCGTCCAACCCAGTCATTGCCTGCGCGGAAGGCCCAACTTGCCAGAAGAACGCAGGCAGGCCGAACAGGCGGGCAAACCAGCTCCCATCTGCTGCGTGGTACCACACCACGAACGCCGGGTGCGAGTAGCCGCGACTGTCGCGCGGGGTGACCAACTGCGTCTTGGAGAAATCCGCGGTTGCGGGGACGCCGTTGAACGTGCCTGTCGACGAACCGATAGGCAGGCCCACGTACGTCGTCGACGTGATCGTGGTGGTGCCGTCGGGGTGGTGGATGCCGGGCACGTACTTCGTGCCGTCAGGGGCAATTCGGGGGGGGACCGAATCGATCGGGACCCGCGTCTGTGTCGACAGCATGAACTTCTGATGCCCGGCCGGGCTCTTTAAGCCAAGCTGAAGGACGGAGTATGCCGGCGCCACACCCCCGTCCCACGACGAGACCGTCAGATTGCCTGCCGTCACCGCCCCTGCCCCCCACGCTTTGGTCCAGTCGCTGAGCGCCTGCGTGGTCTCGATGGTGTCGCTCGTCGCGTCGACGATGACGGGACCGGACGGGGCCGGCAGCTCGTCCCAGTTGACCGGCAGCGCCGGCAGCGACGAAAGCGACGGCACGGTGGCCGAGCCGGTCTCCTTCGGGGTCTGGAGCTTCAGCTTGTCCGGGCTGTCGAAGATCTGTACCTGGTCCTGATCGCGGCGGCGGCGGTCGTCGTCCTTGCACCACACCTTCAGCGTCCCGGTGCCGTCGCCCAGGCCCATATTCACCCACTTGACGACGATCGTCGTGTCGCCCTTGCTCAGCGCGACATAGATGACGGTGGTGCGGTCCTTGGTGGTGAGGCTGCCGTCATTGTTGACCTCATTCGTCCGCCCGTCGGCGACGTTGATGTCGGTCAGCTCCCAGATGTCGAACGGCTCGGGTTCAGCTGTGTCACGTTTCTCGCCGTTCACCTGAACCAGGTCGTTCATCGTCGCGTAATACGACAGGTCGTCCGGCGGTGGCGTTGATCCGAAGAATTGGAACGATTTCATGTTCGGGTCGGTCGCGAGCTGGTCACCGGAGCCAGTTGCCTGGTAGTCCTCGATGACCTTGCCGTCCGGACAGGTGTAGCTCTTCTGATACTTGGTGGTGCCCAGTGGCCCTAGGTGCTCGGCACCGGGTACCGCCAGCGTCTCGGAATGGTCGGGAGTCCGGGTCGGGGTACTTGGCCCCGCGGAGACAGGTGACTGACCGACGAGCTGCAGGGTCACCACGGTGGCCAGGCTCACCGCCACAGCGCCGGCGAGTGCTGCCGCGCCCCATCGGCGAACGGCTCGGTGCCGTCCGCGCGCCCTCGACGGACCCTGGGCCGCGGCGACATCGGGAGAATCTCCCTCCGCGCCCCGCCGTGGGTCTCCACCAAGTTCGCGTTTCATCGACGCACCTCAATCTCATTCCGACGCCTTGTGGCTGGCCCGATGGAGAAAGCGACGACGCCTGTCCGCTCCCACCTCACTGCAGAGACGGGACGCTGCGGCGGTACGTGACGGGGCGAATATCTTCCTGGCTCGCCAATCAGGCGGAGATGAGCGGGTTTGCAGAGTCAGCCCTCGTGTAGCGGGGCGTGGCGGGTGACCCGGTGACCTTCGCCGTCAGAGGAATTCGACGCCCTGGGCCAGCGGTAGCTTGGTGGAGTAGTTGACCGTGTTCGTCGCGCGTCGCATGTAGGCCTTCCAGGCGTCCGAGCCGGACTCCCGTCCACCCCCGGTCTCCTTCTCGCCACCGAACGCGCCGCCGATCTCGGCACCGGACGGGCCGATGTTGACGTTCGCGATACCGCAGTCCGAGCCGGCCGCCGACATGAACTGCTCCGCCTCGCGGACGTCCAACGTGAAGATCGACGACGACAGGCCCTGGGGCACCTCGTTGTGCATCGCGAGCGCCTCGTCGAAGTCGGAGTAGGTGAGCACGTACAGGATCGGCGCGAAGGTCTCAGCGCGGACGATCTCGCTCTGCGTCGGCATGCGGACGAGCGCAGGCTGCACGTAGTACGCCTCCGGCGCCGCGTCCGCGAGCACCCGGGACCCACCGGCGACGAGCTCTCCGCCGTTGGCCTGCGCCTTCTCGAGCGCGTCGGCGTAGCCCCGGTAGGAGGCCTCGTCGATCAGCGGGCCGACCAGGATGCCGCTGTCGAGCGGTGACCCGATCGGCAGCGACTCGTACGCCGCCTTCACGCGCGCGACCAGCTCGTCGGCGATCGACTCGTGCGCGATCACCCGGCGCAGGCTCGTGCAGCGCTGCCCGGCGGTGCCGGCCGCCGAGAAGACGATCCCGCGCACCGTGAGGTCTAGGTCCGCCGACGGCGCGACGATCGCGGCGTTGTTGCCGCCCAGCTCGAGCAACACCCGGCCGAATCGACCGGCCACGCGCGGACCGACGGCGCGGCCCATGCGTGTTGAGCCGGTGGCGCTGACGAGCGCCACCCGCGGGTCGGCCACGAGCGCCTCACCGACCGCGCTGCCGCCCAGAACGAGCGATGAGATCCCCTCGGGCGCCCCCACCCGGCGGGCCGCCTCGGCGGCCAGTGCCTGGCAGGCGAGCGCGGTGAGCAGCGTCTTCTCCGAGGGCTTCCAGACGACGGGGTCACCGCAGACGAGCGCGAGCGCGGCGTTCCAGGACCACACGGCGACCGGGAAGTTGAAGGCGCTGATGACTCCGACGACACCGAGCGGGTGCCACTGCTCCATCATCCGATGCCCCGGGCGCTCGGAGGCGATCGTCAGGCCGAACAGCTGGCGCGACAGGCCGACCGCGAGGTCGCAGATGTCGATCATCTCCTGCACCTCGCCGAGGCCCTCGGAGCGGATCTTGCCCGCCTCGATCGACACCAGCGCGCCGAGGTCGTCCTTGTGCTCGCGCAACAGCTCGCCGAGCTCGCGCACGAGATTGCCGCGAACGGGCGCAGGCACCGACCGCCACCGCAGGAACGCCTCGTGCGCGGTCGCCACCGTCCGCGCGACGTCGTCGGCGCTGTACTCGTCCAGCCGGCCGAGCTCGGCACCCGTGATGGGGGAGCGGGCCACCAGCGTTCCGTGGGTCCCGAGAGCGGGCACGCCGAGCCGGTCGAGGATGGCCGTAGCCTCGGCGGCGAAGTCGGCTGAGGTGGGCAGGGTCATGTCGGTGCTCCTTCGCAATGCTTAGTGCAAACCAGTGTAAGCCGTAAGCTGTGCTTATGTCTGTCGCGATGGCCTCGCTGCCCGACGCCGGCCGGATGCGAGTCCTGCGCGAGGTCGCGCTGCGCGGGACGATCGCCGGCGCCGCCCGGGCGCTCGGCCTCACCGCGTCGGCGGTGTCGCAGCAGATCACGGCGCTCGAACGCGAAGTCGGCACGCCGCTGCTCGACCGGTCGCCCCGCGGCGTCGCGCTCACCGGCGCCGGCCACGTCCTGGCCGAGCGGGCGGCGCAACTGATGGAGGTCCTCGCTGGCGCACGCGCCGATCTCGACCGCCTGACCGGTGCCGCGGGCGGCCCGGTGACCGTCGCCGCCGTCGCCAGCGCGGCCGCCACGGTGGTCTCCGACGCCGTGCTCGCCCTGCGCTCCACCAACCCCGCCGTCGAGCCCTCCGTTCGCGCTGCCGAGCCGCAGCAGGCGCTCGGGTTGCTGCTTGCGGGCGACGTCGACGTGGCAGTGGTCGACGAGTACGACTACGTGCCGCTCGCGCTTCCCGAGAACACCGTGGTGCGCGAGTTGTGCAGTGAGCCGCTCCTGCTGGTCGCGCCGAGCGGGACCCGGCTGCGCCCCGCCCGCCCGGCGCTCGCCGACCTCGCGACCGCCGACTGGGTGATGCCGCCCGATGATGCGGCCTGCGGACAGGCCGTCCGCGCCGCCTGCCGGGCGGCGGGCTTCGAACCGCGGGTCCGGTGGGAGACCGACGACATGCTGCTGCTCGCGCGAGCGGTCGCGGCGGGCCATGGCCTCGCGGTGCTGCCGCGCCGGTCGATCGCGACCGGCGCCGCCGCAGTGCGTACCGTCGAGCTCACCGCTCCGACGCTGCGCCGCCGCATCGTCGCCGTCGCGCGCACCAGCGCGGCGGCTCGGCCCGTCGTGCGCACGATGCTCGACTCGCTCGCGAACGCCGCCACCGAGCCGGTGCCTCGACGCCCGTAACAGAGTTCGGGCTTGACGAATGGGAACGACACGCGTGTAATTTCCCCAGTGTCGTTCCGAGGCAGACGGAATCGACCGAACGGAGGGACGCCATGACCGAGCTGACGGGCGATTTCGCCGATGCGGACCTCGCGGAGCTATTCGGCCTCCCCGAAGAGGCGAGCTGGCAGGAGCGGGCGTTGTGCGCCCAGACCGACCCCGAGGCGTTCTTCCCCGAGAAGGGCGGCTCCACTCGCGAGGCGAAGCGCATCTGCACCGGGTGCGAGGTGCGCGGTGAATGCCTCGAGTACGCGCTGCAGAAGGACGAACGGTTCGGCATCTGGGGCGGGCTGTCCGAGCGCGAGCGCCGGCGGCTCAAGCGCCGCGCCGTCTGATCCCGACGCCCCCGGCGACCCGTCTGATTCGGTCGCCCGGCTGATCCTGGTGGTCAGTGCGGCGGGTCGACCTCGTCCACGTCGCGGCCGATCAGCTCCGCAACCAGCTCAGCGACCACCATGAAGACGAGCTCGCCGCAGTCCTCGCGGTCGCCGGCGCGCGCCTCGATGGGACGCCGGTAGACGACCACGATCGGCTCGCGCACCTCGCCCGCGCCGTCGCGCAACAGCCGCCCGAGGGGGATGCCGCGATCGACGATGGCGTCCGGGTCGTACTCGGCGCCGCGAGCGGTCTCCGGAGGCGGCACCTCCTCGACGGCGAACTCCACACCCGCCAGCTCGGCCGACCAGTGCTCTTCCAGTTCCTCGACCGCATCGAGGACCAGATCGTCGAAGATCTCGCTCGGGCTGCGGTGCAGCGGCACGTGCCGCGGAGCGAGGCCGCCGCGTACGCCACGCCCGCGCCGGTCGCGCCGGCGTTCGCGGGGCGCCCGGACGGCGGCCGAGGGGCGCCCGCGTCGGTCCGAACCGGCCATGCCCGCAGCGTACGCGCGACACGGCGCGGCGGGCCGTGCCCGGCAACCCGGCGGCGGCAGCAACCGGAGGTATCGTCCGTCGCGTGAGACACATGCGTCGCTGCACCCGTACCGGCTGCATGCAGCCGGCGGTGGCCACGCTGACGTACGCGTACTCCGACCTCACTGCGGTCGTCGGGCCCCTTGCGACGTTCGCCGAGCCGCATTCCTACGACCTGTGCGAGCAGCACGCGCTGCGTCTCACGGTTCCGCGGGGGTGGGAGATGCTGCGCCACGTCGGCGAGTTCCCTGCACCGATCCCGCACGCGGACGACCTCGAGGCACTGGCCGACGCGGTGCGCGAGGCAGCGAGGGTCGACCCCGCACAGCTGCCGCACGTCGACGACGAGGCCCCCACCGGTCGGCGCGGTCACCTGCGGGTCGTCCCGCCCGCGTTCTGATCCGCGCCACCGCGCGGCTGAGCCGTCGCCCGGGCGTGGGTAGGCTCCGAAATCGTGGATCTCTCGACGATCGTCAAGGCCTACGACGTACGCGGCACCGTCCCTGACCAACTCGACGAACCGGTCGCGCGCGCCATCGGCGCGGCGTTCGTCGACGTCACGGGCGCGCAGCGGATCGTCACCGCGCACGACATGCGAGAGACCGGCCCGGGGCTCGCGCGGGCCTTCGCCGACGGGGCCCTGCATCGCGGTGCGTCCGTCGTCGAGGCGGGACTCGGCTCGACCGACATGCTGTATTTCGCCTCCGGCCACCTGCAGCTGCCCGGCGCGATGTTCACCGCCAGCCACAACCCGGCCCAGTACAACGGCATCAAGATGTGCCGTGCCGGTGCGGTCGCGATCGGGCAGGACACCGGTCTCGCCGAGATCCGCGACCGGGCCGCGGCGTACCTCGGGGACGGGTTCCCGCCGGCCGGGGTCGCGGGCACCGTCGAACAGGTCGACCTGCTTACGCCGTACGCCGAGTACCTGCGCGGCCTGGTCGACCTCTCCGGCATCCGGCCGCTGAAGGTGGTCGTCGACGCCGGAAACGGCATGGGCGGCTACACCGTTCCGGCGGTGCTCGGTGACGAGGTGCTCGCGCCCCTGCCGTTGACGATCGTCCCGCTCTACTTCGAGCTCGACGGCTCGTTCCCCAACCACGAGGCCAACCCGCTCGAGCCGAAGAACCTGGTCGACCTCCAGCGGGTCGTGGTCGCCGAGGGCGCCGACCTCGGGCTGGCATTCGACGGCGATGCCGACCGCTGCTTCGTCGTCGATGCGGCCGGAGCCGCCGTCCCGCCCAGCGCCGTCACCGCCCTGGTCGCGGTCCGCGAGCTGCTGCGCGCTCCCGGCGCCACGGTGATCCACAACCTGATCACGTCGCACGCGGTACCCGAGATCGTCCGCGAGCACGGCGGCGAGCCCGTCCGCACACGCGTCGGGCACTCCTTCATCAAGGCCGAGATGGCCAGGACGAACGCCGTCTTCGGCGGCGAGCACTCGGCCCACTACTACTTCCGCGACTTCTGGTTCGCGGACACCGGGATGCTGGCCGCGATGCACGTGCTCGCGGCGTTGGGAGAGCAGCCGGGCACGCTCGCCGGGCTGATGGCGCAGTACAGCCGCTACGTCGCCTCCGGCGAGATCAACTCGACGGTCGACGACCAGGCCGGCCGTGTCGCGGCGGTCCGCGCCGCGTTCGCCGACCGCGCGGCCTCGATGGACGAGCTGGACGGCCTGACCGTCGAGCTGCCCGACGGCAGCTGGTTCAACGTGCGCGCCTCGAACACCGAACCGCTGCTGCGGCTCAACGTCGAGGGGCCGAGTGACGCGGCGATGGCGGCGGTGCGCGACGAGGCGCTCGCGGTCATCCGTGGATAAGGAGGCGCCCGTGCCCGTCGACAGCACGCTGCTCGAGCTGCTCGCCTGCCCGAGCGGCGACCACGCGCCCTTGCGCGAGGACACCGTCGACGGCGAGCAGGTTCTGGTGTGCACCGTGTGCCGGTCCCGGTTCCCCATTCGGGACGGCATCCCGGTCCTGTTGCTGGACGACGCGACGCCCGGCCCGAAGGGGCTGGGCGTCCCGGCGGACGGCTGATGTTCGACGACGTCCTGCTCGACGACCCGGAGCTGCTCGCTGCCCGCGACGAGCAGCGCCTGCTCTGGACGCTCGCGACCGCCGGCGCCCAGGTGCGTCGCGCGGTCGACCTGCTCGGTGACTTCGGCGTTCGCAGCCTCGCCGGTGAGCTACCCCGCGCGCTACTGGTCGCGACGGACGCGCCGCCGTCGGCGGCGCTGCGGCTCGTGACCCGGCTCAGTTGCGAGGCCACGCCCGCCCTGCCGTGGCACGGCGTCGAACTGCCCAGATGGGCGGGACCGACGGACGCGCTACTGATCGGGGCGGTGGACGGGCGGCACCCCCGGCTGGTCGAGCTGGCCGACCAGGGAGCGCGCCGCGGGCTCGCGATGGCGGTGGTCGCCCCCGCCGGGTCGCAGGTCGCCGCGGCGGCCGGCCGCGCGCCGGTGCACGAGCTGCCGCGCGACCTCAACGTCCGTGCCTCGCGCTGGGCGGTGCTGACGCCGTTGCTGCAGGCGCTCGACGCGATGGGCATCTACCCCGCCTCGTCCGAGCTGTTCGCCGGCGTCGCAGACGCCCTGGACCAGATGGCCGAGGTCTGCCGCCCGACCGGGGAACTGTTCACCAACCCGGCCAAGTCTCTCGCCGTCGAGTTCGCCGACTCCATCCCGCTCGTCGTGGGGGCCGGTGCCCTTGCCAGCGTCGCGGCCCGCGCGACAGCCGACGCGCTGCAGCTCTACGCCGGTGTCGAGGCGGTGTCGGTGAGCCTCCCGGACGGAGTCGCCCGCGCCGGAGCGCTGCTGCGCGGCGCCGGCCCGGCTGACGCCTCGAGCACCGACGTCTTCCGCGACCGCGAGGAGGACCCGGTCGTGCGGCGAGCCCGGCTCCTGGTCATCGGCGACGACGGCGCTGCCGACGACCCGGCTCTGGGCGAGCGGTCCGGCGCGCAGATCCAGCTCGACGAGGTGGCTGCCCGCCGCGCGGCGGCGGCGTTGCATGCCGTGGCCCGCGAACTCGGCCTGCGCTCGTCCAGCGTGGACGTGCCGGAGGGCTCGGCCCTCGCCCGCTTCGGCGCCGCCGCGGCCTTCGGCGAGTTCACCGCCGCCTACCTCGCCTTCGGCCTCGGCCTCGACCCGGGCGGCCGCACGCCGGCCGAGCTCGCGCACTGAAGGGAATCGATGAGCGGATCCGGTGGCAGCAAGGCCGTCCTCGCCGCGCTCGGGGCGAATCTCGGCATCGCGGTGATCAAGTTCGTCGCAGCGGCGATCACCGGGTCGGCCTCGATGATGGCCGAGGGCGTGCACTCGGTCGTCGACTCGGGCAACCAGGGCCTGCTCCTGCTCGGCGGCCGCTCGTCGCGCCGCCGGGCGACGCCCGAGCACCCGTTCGGCTACGGACGCGACCGCTACGTCTACGGCTTCCTCGTCGCGTTGATGCTGTTCTCGGCCGGCGGGCTGTTCGCCCTCTACGAGGGCGTGCAGAAGATCCGGCACCCGCATCATCTCGACTCCCCGGTCATCGCGGTGATCGTGCTGGCTGTCGCCACCGTCCTGGAATCGTTCTCGCTGCGCACCGCGGTGCGCGAGTCGCGCGAGCTCAAGGGCAGCGACAGCTGGTTCGCCTTCATCCGGCACGCCAAGGTGCCCGAACTGCCGGTCGTCCTGCTCGAGGACGTCGCCGCACTCATCGGCCTGACGCTCGCGTTCGCCGGCGTCGGCCTGTCCGCAGTGACCCACGAGGAGGTGTGGGACGGCATCGGCACCGCCGCCATCGGCGTCCTGCTGATCACCGTCGCGGTCGTGCTCGTCATCGAGACGAAGAGCCTGCTCGTCGGTGAGGCGGCAGCGCCGGCGCAGGAGGCGGCGATCGTGCACGCCCTGATGGGCGGCGACACCAAGATCAACCGGATCATCCACCTGCGCACCCTGCACCTGGGACCCGAGGAGGTGCTGGTCGCGGCCAAGGTCGCGATGCCGGCCGACATCAGCTTCGCCGAGGTGGCCGCCGAGATCAACGCGGCCGAGGATCGGATCCGTTCGGCCGTCCCGTCTGCCCGGGTCATCTATGTCGAGCCGGACTGCTACGACCCCGCGCTCGAGTCGGCGGCTTCACCTACTGCATAGGATTCGCCGGTGCCGGCCCCCTACCTGATCCCGATCGAGGGCGTCGCGCGGCACTACGCGTGGGGGTCGCCCACCGCCATCCCGGCCTTGCTCGGGTGGGCGGGCGATGGCCGGCCGCTGGCGGAACTGTGGTTCGGCGCGCATGCCGACGCCCCGTCCCCGGCGCCCGATCAAGGCTCGTCGCTCGACGAGCTGATCGCGGCGGAGCCGGTCGCGGTCCTCGGGGCCCGCACGGTGGAGCGCTTCGGACCGCGCCTGCCGTTCCTGGTCAAGTTGCTCACTGCCGAGACCGCGCTCTCGATCCAGGTCCACCCGACGCGTGAGCAGGCGCAGGCGGGCTTCGCCGCCGAGGAGCAGCGCGGCGTGCCCCGCGATGCTCCCGAACGCAACTACCGCGACACCAACCACAAGCCCGAGCTGCTCTGTGCGCTCACGCCGTTCGAGGCGCTGTGCGGGTTCCGTCCGGTGGACGCCACCCTCGCGCTGCTCGACGAGCTGGCGGTGCCCGAACTTGCCCAGCTGCGCGCGGCCCTCGCCGGGCCGGACGGTCTGCGCGCGGCGTTCACGGCGTTGCTCACCGTTGAGGACCCCGCACCGGTCGTCGCGGCCGTGATCGAACGGGCCGCCGCCGATGAGGTTGCCGCGGGTCCGGCGGTCGCGGATGCGCTCGCCGTCGTGCGCCTGCTGGCCGGCGACTTCCCCGGTGACATCGGAATCGTCCTGTCCCTGCTGCTCAACCACGTGGCGTTGGCACCGGGAGAGGCCGTGTTTCTCGACGCGGGCAACGTGCACTGCTACCTGCGGGGGCTCGGCGTCGAGGTCATGGCCAACAGCGACAACGTGTTGCGCTGCGCTCTCACGCCCAAGCACGTCGACGTGGCCGAGGTCCTGGCGGTCACCGACTTCCGGCCGCTCGCCGACCCGGTGTGCCGCCCGGTCACGGACGGCGCGGACGGTGCGGCGGCGCGTTACGACGTGCCGGTGGACGACTTCGCGGTCAGCCGGTTCGAGGCGCCGGTGGCCCTCCCGCACTCGGACGGTCCCATCCTGCTGGTGTGTACCGACGGCGCCCCGACGGTGACCCGTGGGGCCGCGCGGGCCGAGTTGCGGCCCGGCGCAGCAGTCTTCGCTCCGCACGGCGCGGCGCCGATGGCGATGACCGCCACCGGACGAGTCTGGGCGGTTCGCGCGCGAACCTGACACGACCGTGGTAGATTTGCCGCGATGCATTCGATGACGATCCAGCAGGCCGCCGACGCCACCGGCTGGTCCCAGCGGATGCTGCGCTACCTCGAGCAGGCGGGGCTCGTCACCGCGCTGCGCTCGCCCGGGGGGCACCGGATGTACGGCCCACGCCAGATCGAGCGCCTGCAACGGCTGCGGGAACTCATCGACGCGCACGAGCTGGGCATCACCGAGATCGCGTTCGAGCTGCGGATGCGCACCGATCCCCAGCTCGCCCGAGCCGTCGACGACTGGTTCGGGCCGATCCACCGCTCCGCCGCACCACCCGAGGCCGGTATCTACCGCCGGCTGGCTACCGACGAAGCGCAGCACCCCGTCCGCTCGCACCACCGAGACACCGATGGAGAACCCGTGACGACAGTGAGCCTCACCGCCGATTCGGCCGGCAGCGTCGGCGACTTCAAGGTCGCCGACCTGAACCTCGCCGCATTCGGCCGCAAGGAGATCGAACTCGCCGAGCACGA
>JAVHVN010000161.1:0-24220 GCA_032160545.1 Pseudonocardiales bacterium
TTCCGGTCAACCGTTCCCCGACCGGTCGATCGACCGTCTCGCCCACGAAATCCTTGTTGGAGAGCGACACCAGCACCGGCCAGCCGGTGGCGACCATCTCGCCGAGGCGACGGGTGACCTCCAGCGAATGCCGGGTGTTCTTGCCGAAATCGTGGCCCGGATCGATGAGCACACTGCGCCGGTCGACGCCGAGTGCGGCAGCGCGTTCCGCTTCGCCGACGGTGCGCGTCAGCACGTCTGCCATGACGTCGTCGTAGGTGACCCGGTGCGGGCGGGTCCGCGGCTCGACCCCGCCGGCGTGCGTGCAGACGAGTGCCGCCCCGTGCCGCGCGGCAACCGCGGCCAGTTCCGGCTCCCACCCACCCCACGCGTCGTTGAGGACGTCCGCTCCGGCGTCGCAGGCGGCTTCGCCGACCTCGGGACGCCAGGTGTCGACACTGATGACGAGATCGGGGAACTCGGCGCGGACCGCCGCGATCAGGGGAGCGGTCCGATCGATCTCCTCGGAGACGCCGATGGTGACGCCGGGCGCGGCCTTGACGCCGCCGATGTCGACGATCTCGGCGCCGTCGCCGACGACCTGCTGGACCCTGCGCAGTGCGTCGTCGAACTGGAATGTCGCGCCCTTGTCGTAGAACGAGTCGGGCGTTCTGTTCACGATCGCCATGACGAGCATGCGATCGTCCGCGAACTCGCCCCGGCCGAGTTTCAGCACGGCGCGCGTTCGACCGAGAAGGCCGGCGGTCGTTCGTCGACCGGAATGTCGCGCGCGACCCAGTTCGGGTCGCAGTCCCGCCGGAACTGCCACAGCCGTGACGACCGGGGTCGCGCCGCCGCGCCGGCCCGCCGGGCGGCGACGGCGAGGATCTCGGCCGCCATCACCCCCAGATCGTGCACCGACTGGTGCGAATGTGCGCGCTCGCCGAGGTCGACCTGCGCAATCGCGTCCAGACCGTCGCCAAGGTAGACATCGAGCAGCGCGCCGATCTCGACGCCGTATCCGACCGGCACGCGCAACGCCTCGAACGTCGAGCGACGGATCGCCCATTCGCCTGCCAGCGGTTGCACCACGTACGCGAGTTCCGGCCACTGAAGGTTGATCACCGGCCGGGCGACGAGTTCGGTCACCCGTCCGCCCTGCGGCGCATGCCGTTGCGTGCCGTCGTCCAGGACGCGGTCGTAGTAACCCTTGACGAGATTGACGCCCGGTTTGCTGAGCAGGGGCCCGAGCAGGCCGGTCACGAAGTGCGGCCCCCATTCGGTCAGGTCGGCGTCGATGAAGGCGAGCAGGTCGCCCGACGTCACGAACAGTGACTTCCACAGTGCCTCGCCCTTGCCGGGGAAGCCGCCGAGGTCCGGCCGGATCGCACGCGCGGCGTGGACCGTAGCGCCATTGTCGGCGGCGATCCGTGCGGTGTCGTCGGAGGAATCCGAATCGATGACCACGATCTCGTCGACGAGCCCGCACCGCTGCACGAGATCGGCTCGGATGCTCCTGACGATGTCACCGATCGTGGCTGCCTCGTCACGGGCCGGGATGACGACGCTGACGCGGTGCTCGCCCTTGGCCGCGGCGAGCACTTCGGCATCCCAGTCGCACGAGCCGCTGCTGGCTCGAGCGAACCAGTCGGCTGCGCGCGTGTTCATCCCCGCCAGGATATCGGCGGCTGCCGCACCCGGGTGACGGTCCGGCCTCGCGCACCCGTCATGGCCTGGACAGCAGCTCGGCGGGCTGGCCCGACCGCGCCGCGGCGACCGCGTCGTCGCCGTAACGGCGGCGTGCCGCGGCTTCGAGTGAGGGTGCCCGCCGCAACTCGTTGCCGCCGTCCACCGGGAAGCTCACTCCGGTGACCCACGACGACTCGGGTCCGGCGAGGTAGCGAACAGCCGCGGCGACGTCGTCGACGGATCCCAGTCGGTTGAGCGGCTTCTCGTCGACGAAGCGCTGCCGGGTCTGCTCGTCCTCGGTCAGATGGGCGTTGCGCTCGGTGCGAACCAGACCGGGACGCACGGAATTGAATCGCACCTTCGTGCTGGCCAGCTCGTCGGCCGCGACCCTCACCAACGCGTCGACGCCCGCCTTCGCCGCACAGTACGGGCCGACGTAGGGGAACGAGATCGCGCCGGCATCGGACGAGATCGCGACGTAGGTGCCACCGCCCCGCGCCGCCATCGCGATGGCCGAGTACTTGATCGTCAAGAACGTGCTCAGCAGGTTCGCGGTCAGGTCGGCCATGAAGGCCTCGGCCGTGCACAGCAGTAACGGGACGAGCGTGCCGCCACCGACGGCGCTCACGCAGATGTCCAGCTCGGCGACCGCGTCGACGGTCGCGGCGACGGACGCCTCCTCGGTCGCATCGCACACGACGCGACCGACCGTCGTGCCCGGCGGAGCCGCGGAGCGCAGCACACCGACGGCATTGTCGAGCCGCTGCTCGTCACGGCTCGCGATCACGACGGATGCTCCGTCAGCCAGAAGCCAGCGAGCCACCCCCAGGCCTATTCCGCTTCCGCCGCCGAAGACCAGCGCTGTCCGTCCGCCGAGCACCGGCGCGTGTCCCGGCCCTGGGTTCGCCTCGGGCATGATCACCTCGTCATTTCGTGGCGGACGGTTGCCGGAAGTTCTCGCCCGACGCGGGGGATCGGCTCCCAGCGCCCCGGCACCCCGGCGCCGGGTTCGGTACCGGCCTCGGCGGCCGCGCGCAGCCGCCGTTGCCGGATCGCCCACCGGGGCGAGGTCGGATCGTCATCACGGCGACGAACGAGCGTGTCGGAGTACCGGCCCCACAGGTGCATCGTGGCGCCCGTGTCGGCGCGGCGGTGGAATGCGTAGACGTGACTGCGGCACTCGGCGACGTCCGGGCCGGTGAAGTCGATGACGATGTTGGAGAGGTGGTGGCTCGTGGCGTCGTAGCCGGCCAACGCGAGGAACAGCTGCGACAGTTCACTCGCGCCGGTGAAGATCCGGCCGTAACCGAAGTCGAATACGGCGTCGTCGGTGAACAGCGCCACGATCGCGTCGCTGCGATTGGCGTCGACGTGATCGCAATAGTCGTGCAGCACCCGCGTGATCGCGCCTTCGTCGGCCAGCCGCGCCACGACCGCCGTGAGCGAGGCAGCGGGTTCCTCGGTCATGGCCGGCCGACCGCGGCGCGGAATGCCACCACGACGCGCGTCAGAAAGGCCTCCGCGTCATCGCGTGCGGCGGGCATCGGCATGCTGATGCGAAAGTCGGTGACGCCGTGGCCATGCAGCTCGGCGGCTGGTTCGAAGGTCGCGGCCAGGTCGACGTCGTCAACGCCGGCGGCGCGGGCCGCGGGTAGCCGGCTCATGACCTGGACGTCGTCGGCGTTGCGTCCGCGCGCAGCGAGCTCGCGTCGCATCCGGGCGATGCCCGCGGTGATGTCGCTCGCGTCCTCACCCCACGGGATCCATCCCGTTCCGAACCGCGCGAGCCGGTCCATCGACCGCTTGTTCACCGTCCCGCTCACCCAGATCGGCACTCCGCCCGGCTGCACGGGCTTCGGCGCCTGGTGGATGCGGTCGAAGCTGAGCTCGGGGCTGGAGTAGGACGCGCTCTGGTTGCGCCAGAGCTCTTGGCACACCTCGATGGTGTGGTCGAGCAGTTGGCCGCGGCTCTCGAAGGGCAGCCCGGCCGCGTCGTACTCCTCCCGCTGCCACCCGACGCCTATTCCGAGATCCAGTCGACCGCCGGACAGGACATCGAGGGTGGCCGCGGTCTTCGCCAGGACCACCGGGCGTCGCAGCGCCGCGAGCAGCACCGCGGTTCCGAGGCGGACCTGGCTGGTCAACGCCGCTACGTAGGACAGCGTCACGAGCGGGTCGAGCCAGGCTCCGTCCGGTCCGGTCGGCTGCCGTCCGTTGCGCTGACCGCCGATGCTCGGATCGGCGTACGCGTCGAGGTTCTCGCCGAACGCGACGTGCTCCGACACGACGACGCGGTCCACCCCCGCGCGGTCTGCTGCGACAGCGAGGTCCAGCATGGGTGTCCAGTCACCTGCGTCGGCCGCGGTGAAGCTCGGAAGCGCCAGAGACAGCTGAGCAGGTCTTTGCATCCGCTACTCCGATCGCCGGGCCTATCGTCTATATGTTCTATCACTTAGTCGCCCGATCCGACGACGTCGCCGGTCTGTGCGTCGAACCAGTCCCACTCCCATGGCTGGATCGGCAGCAGCAGGCTGCGGAAGATCTCCTGGCCGGCCGCGCCGGCGAGCGTGTCGGCGGGTGTGGCCAGCGCGCGCGCCGTAGCGGCGGGATCGCCGTCGATGAACAGCAGTTCCGCTCGGAACAAACCGCGGTCGCGTCCCGACGGGTCGAACGTCGCACTTGCGGGCACCGCATCCCAGGACGGGTCGAGTGTGGTGCTGATGCTGCTGAACGTCCAGGCACCGGCAACGCCTGGTACCTCGAGCAATGCCGGGATCCGATGCGAATCCGCCTCCACGAGGTGGGCGTGCGTGGCCGCGCTGTGCGCCTGGTCGAACCGGTACAGGCTCAGCCGCACGGCCCGCGTCGGCCGGAAGGGCAGCGCGTCCGGTGCGACCAGGACGCGGCGCGCGGCATAACCGCGCACGGTCGAGAACAGGCCCATGAGCGGACGCGACGTGTACTCGATCTCCGGACGACGTCCCCACTGGTACGAGCGCTCGGCGAGCCCCTGCCACTCGGCGAACGCTGTGGCCCACGGCGAGCGGAACCAGTACATGTTGACGTAGTGCGTCCCGGCCAGCCGTTCATCGGTCACGTGCGACGAGCGCGCGCACCCGGGAGTGCGGACCCAGCGCTCACCGTGCCGGACGCCCTCGAGCGCCAGGTTCTCGGGCCGATGGTCGAGTTGATGCCATTCGTTGTAGTCGCGGTGCCGAGCTGGATCGGTGATCTCGGCGAAGGAGAAGAAGACGGTGTCGGCGAGCACGGCGGCGGGTTAGATCCCTGCCGCGCGCACCCGCGGGGCGACCTCGCCGAACAACAGCTCGATGTGCTCGTCCACGAGTTCTGCCGGCATGTTCGCGATGCTCGCCCAGAAGTACACATGGACGACGGGGAGCCCCGCGATGCGCCGGCAGATCTCGGCCACCGCCTCGTCCGGCGTCAGCACCGACAGCCGCACGGACGCGACGCCGAGGCGATCGGTGCCGAACCGCGAGTCGAGCGCGCCTTCGGCTATCCGGGCGCCGGGCGCGTGTGCGTGCAGGTACGTCAGCACCTGGTGCTCGTAGTGCGGCCTGATCCGCCCCCAGGCGGCTTCCGGATCGCGGCTGACGACGAGATCGATCGCGCCGCCCATCCTCGCCGCGCTCGGCGGGTAGCCCGCGGCCTCCAGGGCAGTGCGGTAGGGCTCGAGCGAACCGCGGTTGAGCGTGAGCAGCCCCGCGCCGAGCCGGCCGGCGCGCCGTGCATTCTTCGGCCCCTGGTAGCCGAGCCACATCGGGATCGGATGCTGGACCGGTCTTGTGCCGACCGGGGCCTCGCCCAGGAGGCGGCGGACCTCGGCGAAGGTCTCATCCGTTCTGGCGAACCGGCTGCCGCGGTCGGCTCCGAAGGCGTCGAACTCGGCAGCGACGTAACCGGCGCCCAGGCCCAGCTCGAGACGCCCGCCCGACAGCGCATCCACCAGCGCCGCCTGTTCGGCGATATGGCGTGGGTGTCGCAATGGCGCGAGGAGGACCCCGGTTCCTATCCGCACTCGCCGGGTGCGCGCCGCGATGGCGGCCGCGAGCGTCAGTGGCTGGCTGAGGTAGCCGTCCTCGAACAGGTGGTGCTCGGTGGCCCACACCGAGTCGGCGCCCAACTCCTCCGCGCCGGCGACGAGCTCGAGGGTGCGGGCGAGCAGCCGGTCGCTCGGCACCTGCCATTGCGCCGGGTTGCGGACGTCGAGGAACAGGCCGAGCTGGACCGGCGACATGGTCACGCGGTCGAGCCGAGGAATCCCGAGTGCGTGCCGAAGACGCGACGGTGGTACGCGAGTGGCGGCGCCGGGACGGCGACTGCCGATTCGACCCGGCCCGGGACAAGGACGTGGTCGCCGCCGTCGAGGAACGAATCCGCGCGGCACGTCAGCCAGCCGATGGCGTCGACCAGCCGCGGCAAACCGTCGTCCAAGGACCATGCGACGCCGGCGAACTTGTCGTTGCCCTTGCCGGCGAACTGGACGGCAAGCCGGTCCTGGGACACGCCGAGCACATTCACCCCGAACCGTCGCGTGCGCCTGATCTTCACGAGGAGATCGCTGGTCAGGTCCAGGGCGACCGCGATCATCGGCGGTCGCAGCGACAGCGAGGTGAATGCGCTGACGGTCGTGCCGTGCGGCAGGCCGTCGGCGATCGTCGTGACGACGGTGACCGGTGTGCAGACCTCGGCCATGACGTCGAGGAAGGCCTGGGTCGGCGGCTCCGGCGGGTGAGCGTCCACGATGCCTTCCTCCCGATCGCTTCTATTCGTAATCTTTACAATCATCTAGAGTCTAGCCGTCAGGCCGGACGAGTACAGGGAGAATTTTGCCGATGGACCTCGTGCAGACATTGGGTGTCGAGCGCGCGGTGCAGACGGTGTATCTGGACTACTGCGACGCGATCGACGACAAGCGCTTCGATGACCTCGACCGGGTGTTCGCTCGTGATTGCGAAGGCGACTACCGGGACGCGCACGGCGCCGTACTCGACGGCCTGGCCCCGCTGGTGGCGCGACTGCACGAGAACATGGGGCCCGCCTCGACCTGCGGCGCAACCCACCACAACGTCCTCAACTTCCGCATCGACGTCCTGGGTGACGATCGCGCCGAAGCGCAGGTGCACTTCTACGCGGTGCACCAGGGCAGCGGTTCGATGGCCGGCCGGCTCTACACGGTGTGGGGCCGATACGACGACGAGCTGGCCCGCACGGCGGACGGGTGGCGCATCACCAAGCGCAAGTACACGAACTTCGTGGTCGACGGTGACAAGGCCGTGATCCGACGAGGGGTGCCGCAGGACCCGGACGGCAGTCGGTAGTGCGCGCAATCGTCGTCGATCGCGTCGGGCCGGACGCACGTCCGCGCATCGCCGAGGTGCCGGTAGCCACGCCGGGTGCTGGCGAGGTCCTGGTCCGGGTCGAGTTCGCGAGTATCAATCCCGCGGACTGGAAGTGCCGAAGCGGCTGGATGCTGCCCTTCCCCCAGTTCCGGCCGGATTCGCCGTTCGTCCTGGGCTTCGACGGCGTGGGGGCCGTGGTGGCCATCGGCACGGATGTGGACGACGTGCGCATCGGCGACCGGGTCTGCGTGCGGGCCAACCAGATGACCGGGCAGAACGGCACCTTTGCCGAGACGGTCTGTGTCGCGCGGTCCGATACCGCCCCCATTCCCGACGAGCTGCCCGGCGAGCATGCGGCGACGATCCCGGTCGCGGGCGTGACGGCGTACCAGAGCATCACGAAGTACGCCCGCGTCGCACCCGGGCAACGCGTCCTCGTCAACGGTGCCGCCGGTGGCGTCGGAAGCTATGCGGTCCAGCTGGCCGTACACGCCGGCGCTCGGGTGGCCGGGACCTGCGGAGCGGACAACGCCGCATATCTGCGCGAGCTCGGGTGCGAGTACGTCATCAACTACCGCACGCAGAACATCCGTGACGCGGCTCGGGTGTGGGCAGAGGGCGGCGTTCACGTCCTGCTCGACACGGTCAACGTCGGCGGCGTGCCGAACGCCGGTGAGTTGCTCCGGCCCGGCGGAGTCGTCGTCGGCGTCGTGACGCTGGGCGCCGACCAGCCGTATCGCGACGAGGAGCTGCGGCCGTACGGGTCCCGTTTCGTGGCAGCGACGGTGAAGCGGGACGAAGCGCGCGCGGACATGATCACGCTGGCCCGGTTGCTCGCCGACGGCAGCATCCGCCCACCGGCTGTGGAGGTCATCTCCTTCGACGAGGCGCCGCGGGCTCTCGACCGGATCGGGGCCGGCCATGTGCGCGGCAAGATCGTCGTGGCGATCGGCGGGGCGGGGTAACCGATGGACTTCGAATTCGATGCCGATCAGCGGAGTTGGCTCGCGGAGATCCGCGAGTTTCTCCGGGAGACGGTGACGGACGACCTGCTGATCGAGCGTGCCCGGTACGGGTCGGAGCAGCCGGGCCCGGCGACGTTCGAGTTCCGGCGCCGCATGGGCGAACGAGGATGGTTCGGCCTGAGCTGGCCGAAGCAGTACGGCGGCCTCGAGAGGGGGCCGGTGTACCAGCACATCCTGGTCAGCGAGCTCGAGTACTGGCGCGTGCCGACCCTCGATCTCACGGTCACGTCCGTCGCGCCGATGATCATGCGGCATGGCACCGAGCGCAACAAGACCGAGTTCCTGCCGCTGATCGCGAGCGGCGAGATGCGGGTCGCGGTCGGGTACTCCGAGCCCGATGCCGGCACCGACCTCGCGAGCCTGCGCACGAGCGCGCGGCTCGACGGTGACGAGTGGGTCATCAACGGGTCCAAGATCTGGAACAGCCTGGCCCAGACCGCGACACACGAATGGCTCTGCGTGCGTACCGACCCGCAGGCGCCGAAGCACAAAGGGATCTCGGTCGTCATCGTGCCGATCGACAGGCCCGGGGTGGACGTCCGGCCGCTGCTCACCTGGCCGGACCTCACGACGAACGAGACGTTCTTCACCGACGTCCGCGTTCCCGAGACCAACCTGATCGGCGAGGTCAATCGTGGCTGGCAATACATCACCGGCGCACTCGATCTCGAACGCGGTGCGCTGACCAACGCCGGCGACCTGCGCCGCGCGGTCGACGAACTCATCGAGGCCGCGAGCTGCGAGGTGACCGGGGGTCGCCGTCCGATCGACGACGACCACGTCCGCCGCGCCATCGCCCGTCTCGACGCAGACGTGGAGGTTGCGGTGCTGATGGGGCTCGAGGCGTCCTCGATGCTGACCGACGGCGACATCCCGACGATCACGGTCACCTCGGAGAAGATCTTCACCAGCGAACTGCGGCAGCGCATCGCGGACACGGCGACGACCCTGCTAGGCATGGGTGGCGTGCTGTCGCCGGACGACCCGAACGCTCCGGCGGCGGGAGTGTTCCAGAAGCTGTATCGCGCCGCGCCGCTGATGCGATTCGGTGCGGGGACGAACGAGGTGCTGCGCGACGTGATCGCCCAGCGCGGCTATGCGATGCCGCGGCGGGACCGATGAGGGTCGCGAGCACCTCCGAGCAGCGCGAGCTGCAGGCGACGCTGCGCAAGCTCTTCACGGACACCTGCGCAACCGACCGGGCCCGCGTCGACCGCGGTCCCGGTGTCGCAACCCGCGCATTGACGGCGCTGGCCGGGTCCGGAATGCTCGCCCTGCCGTTCGCGGAGGACCTCGGCGGCGCCGGTGCCCTGGGCTACGAGTCCGGCCTGCTGTTCGAGGAGGGCGGGCGGGCGCTGTGCCCGTCCGTCGTCTACACGACGCTGCTGGCCGGGCTGGCCGTCTCGGTCTGTGCGCCGGCGGAGCAGGCGACGAAGTGGCTCGCCGGTGTCATGGCCGGCACGACGACGGCGACGTCGGCCCTGTGGTCGGCCGCCGACGTGCGGGCGGTGCGGCCCACGCTGTCCGCACAGCGCACCGGGGACGGCGTGCGCATCGACGGCGAGGTGCGGTTCGTCGAGAATCCCAGGGACGTCGACGTCGTGCTGGTGAGTGCGGCCATCGACGGGGGCGACGAGTGGATCGTGGCGATGATCCCGCCCGACGCGCCGGGCGTGCGCCACGAGGCGCTGGACGGTCTCGGCCGTGATCCGTTCGGGCACATCGAACTGGCCGACTGCCGGGTGGCCGCCGGCGGGGTGATCGACGGAGTCTCGGCCGGCGCGCTGTACCGACTCGGCGAGATCGCCGTCGCGCTCCAGTGCATGGAGATGGTCGGCGGCGCGGCGCGGGTCCTCGATGACACGGTGGCCTACACGAAGCAACGCGAGCAGTTCGGCCGGCCGATCGCGTCCTTCCAGGCCGTGCAGCACATCGTCGCCGACCTGCGGATCGCGCTTGACGGCGCGCGCCTGTCGGCCTGGCGGGCAGCGTGGCGGGTCGGTCGCGCAGAACCCGCTGCGCGTGAAACGGCGATCGCGAAACTGCATTGCAGCATGGCCTACAAGACAACGACGCTGCAGTGTCACCAGCTCATGGGTGGCATGGGGTTCCTGCGCGAGAGCGACCTGCACCTGTGGTCCGAACGAGCCAAGGTGACCGAGATCCGCAACGGCTCGGCCGACGTCGCCCTGGGCTGGCTCGCCGAGAACCTCGAGAAGAGCGCGAGGCCCGGCGCATGACCGAGCCACGGCAGGCGCTGACCGGAATGCGCATCATCGATCTGTCCCGATGGGTCGCCGGCGAGTACGCGACCAAGATGTTCGCCGACTTCGGCGCCGATGTCGTCAAGGTCGAGCGGCCCGGCGTCGGCAGCCTCACCCGTGGATGGGGACCGTTCCGCGACGACGTCGTCGATCGCGAGGCCAGCGCTCTGTTCCTGCACCTGAACACCAACAAGCGCTCCATCGTGCTCGATCTGGCCACCACCGCCGGCCGGGAGACGATCCTCGACCTCGTCGCCACCGCCGACGCGGTGATCGAGTCGTTCCGTCCCGGCCAGCTCGAGCGGTGGGGGCTGGCTCCCGGCGACCTGCTCGCAGTGAATCCGCGGCTCGTGCTCACTCGCATCTCCGCATTCGGTCAGACCGGCCCGTATCGCGACTACGAGGCCACGGGCCTCGTGCTGCAGGCGATGGGCGGCCCGATGCATGCGACCGGTGACGTCGAGCGCGAGCCGTTGCGCAAGCCGGGACTCCTGGAGCAGTACACGATCGGCCGCTCCGCCGCGGAGGCCACGCTGGCCGGGTTGCGCAGTGTCGAGGTGAACAGTCGCGGCTGCGTCGTCGACGTCTCCGGGCAGGAGGTGTTGCTCTCCAGCGCGGACCGGCGGGCCTCGTACCTGATGGCGGCGTCCTACTCCGGCATCGACGCACCGCGTGGCACCCGAAGCGCGCACCGTGGGCGCACCACGTTCACCGGACCGTTCCGCGCGAAGGACGGCTACGTGATGGTGTACGTGACCAATCAGGCTTTCTGGAACCGGTTCGTCGGTCTGGTCGGTGCCGAGGCGCCGGAGTTCCGCGCTCAGTTCCTCGACCGGACCGACGTGGCTGCCGACCGCCATGAGTTCATGGCGTTCGCGGCGGAGTGGTTCGCGCAACGACCGAAGCAGCAGATCATGGTGGACGGCATGGCGGCGCGCATCCCGCTGACCGCCGTGCTCGAGATCGACGAGCTGCTGGATCATCCCCACTTCCGCGCTCGCGCGGCGTTCGCGAGCGTGGAGCATCCGGTTGCCGGGAGGCTCGAGCATCCCGGCCCGCCGTGGCGGATGGCGGGCGGTTTCGCGCTGCGTAGCCCCGCGCCGCTCCTCGACGAGCACGGCGACACCGTGCGCGCTGAACTCGCGGCACGTCCCCGCGCGGCGAAACCCGCCGCGGCCCCGCTGACGCGAGCGCTCGTCGCGCCGCTCGAGGGCATCCGTGTCGTCGACCTCACCGTGGTCTGGGCAGGTCCCGGTGCGACCGCCCTGCTCGGCGACCTCGGCGCGGAAGTGATCCGGATCGAAGCGAACAACCGGATGAGCCGGCAGGTCTCCGCGACGCTGACCAAGCAGGTCGCGGAGACGTTGGGTTACCACGCCGCGATGTATCCCGACCGCGATCCGGAGCCACGGCCCTACGACCGCAGCGCACTGTTCAACTGGCACGCACGGAACAAGTTGTCCGCGTGCATGAATCTCGACTCACCCGAGGGGCGCCGAGCGGCACGCGAACTCATCGCGATGAGTGATGTCTTCGTCGAGAACAACAGCAACGGAACGATGGAGAAGCTCGGTCTCGGCCATGCCGAGCTGCTCGAGCTCAATCCCCGGCTGATCGTCGCGCGGATGCCGCCGATGGGCATGTCCGGGCCGATGAGCGACTACCTCGGCTACGGGCCGAACTTCAACTCCCTGGTCGGCATCGCCGCGATGGACGGCTACGAAGGCGAGACCCCCGACACTGCGGGCGAGAACTACCACATGGACGAAGCGACGCCCGCCGGTCTCGCGTTCGCCGTCCTCGCCGCCCTGCGTCGCCGCGAGAGCACCGGCGAAGGCGGGCTCATCGAGTTCGCGCAGTCGGAGAACGTCATCCACGACATCGGCGAATACCTGCTCGCCCAGCAGCTGACCGGACGCAATCCGGCCGTCCTGGGCAACTCCGACCCGCACCTGCGCCAGGGCGTGTACCCGGCAGCCGGCGACGACCGGTGGGTCGCCGTCTCGACGCGTACCGACGCGGAATGGGAACGGCTGTCGGACCTGATCACCGCGGACGGGTGCCACGCAGTCGCGGAGTGGACCAGGCCAAGGCAGGCGCGGGAGTTGGTCGAGCGCCTGCAGTCGGTGGGCATCCCGGCCGGCGAGGTGCTGAGCGAGAGCCAGGTCTTGGCCGATCCGCATCTCGCCGCCCGCGAGTGGTTCCAGGAGCGCAGCCATCCCGCCGTGGGCACGCATCGATACCCCGGGCAGCCGTGGCGCGCGGACGGCATCGCACTGCGCTTCGGCCGGCCGGTGCCCGGCTTCGGGGCGGACAACGAGTACGTCTACAAGACCTTGCTTCGGTATGACGACGACACCTATGACGACCTGGTCCGACGGGGCCTGGTCACAGGGGAGCAGTTCGCATGACCCACGAATCGCTCATCGACGAGCGGGCCGCTGCTGCGGTCGGCACGGTGATCGCGCAGTCATCCGGCACGGTCGTGAGGAAGGAGTTCCAGCGCTGGGCAGCCGCGGTGGGCGAGCGGAACCCGCTGTACTTCGACGACGCGACCGCGCGGGCGAACGGGTATCGCGAAGCGGTCATGCCGCCGCTGTATCTGGCGCAGGTCACGCTCGGAGTCGTCGATCTCGGCACGCTGCGCCCCGACGGGATACCCGGCGAGGGCGGGACGTCGGCGCTCGTGCCGCTGCCGAAGTGCCCGCGCTGGATGGCCGGTGGCGAGCAGACCACCTTCTTCGAGCCGGTCTACGGTGGCGACACCATCACCGCGTCTCGCACCCTCGACGACATCGAGGAGAAGCACGGCAGATCGGGCGCCTTCGTCCTGATCACCTCGACGACGCGATACCTGCGCGGCGAGACGCTGGTCGCCGAATCCGTCGTCACGACGATTGCGAGGCCCTGAGTGCCTGCGTTCTACGAGGACGTCGCCGCCGGCGACGAGATCACGCCGCTCCTGGTCGAGCCGACGACCACGCAACTGTTCTTCTTCAGCGCCGCGACGTACAACGGGCACCGGATCCACTACGACCGGGGCTGGGCCGTCGACGTCGAGGGCTATCCCGACGTCCTGGTCCACGGACCCCTGCAAGCCGCGTTCCTCGCGCGCGCGGTGACCGACTGGGCCGGGCCGGCCGGTCGGCTCGTCACGTTCCGGACGCAGAACCGGGCGAGCGCATTCCCCGGCGATCAGCTGCGATTCGGCGGTTCGGTCGAACGCACGCGGATCGACGACGGGCGCGGCCTGGTCGAGCTCGTGGTTCGGGGCGAGAAGGACGACGGCACGCTGCTGATGCCGGGCACGGCCGTGGTCGAACTGCCTCGCCGCGGCGCCCGATGACGGCGGGGCTCGACGGCGACGCGGCGATCATCGGCTACGTCGAGCTCGCGCCGCAGCGCAAACCGCAGCGAGCACCACGATTCGTCCTCGAGCAATGGGCGCAACTCGCAGGTGCCGCGGTGTCGGATGCGGGGATCCCGGCAGACCGGGTCAACGGCCTCGTCACGACTGCCGTCGCCGAGACGAACCTCTTCGCACCGGCGACGCTGGCCGAGTACCTCGGGCTGGCCGTGAACTTCGGCGAGTACGTCGATCTCGGCGGCGCGACCGCCGCGGGGATGATCTGGCGTGCCGCGGCCGCGATCGAGCTAGGTCTGTGTGATGCGGTTCTCGCCGTGCTGCCCGGCTCGCGCAACGTGCCGCGTTCGGCGCGGCGCCCGCCCGCGGAGGTCGACTACTTCGGTGCGTCGAGCAACCGCTTCGGGTCGCCGCAGGCGGAGTTCGAGATCCCGTACGGCAATCTCGGGCAGAACGCGCCCTACGCCCAGATCGCGCGCCGCTACGGCGCCGAGTTCGGCTACGACCCGCGCGCCACGGCCAAGATCGCGGCAGACCAGCGGACGAACGCCTGCGCGACCCCGGACGCGGTGTTCCACGGCACGCCGATGACGGTTGAGGACGTGCTGGCGAGTCCGATGGTGGCCGATCCGCTGCGCCTGCTCGAGATCGTCATGCCGTGCCACGGCGGCGCGGGTGTCTTGATCGGAAATCGCGACCTGGCGGCGCGGTCCCGGCACCGACCAGTGTGGATCAAGGGATTCGGCGAGCGGATCGCGTACAAGACGCCGACCTACGCGCACGATCTGCTCCGGACGCCTATCGCGCCGGCCGCGGACTCTGCGTTCGCAATGGCCGGCGTGCAGAGGTCGGACGTCGACGTCTGCTCCGTCTACGACTGTTACACGATCACGGTGCTGATGAGCCTCGAGGATGCCGGATTCTGCGCGAAGGGAACGGGAATGGAGTTCGTCCGGGAGCACGACCTGACCTACCGGGGCGACTTCCCGCTCAACACGGCGGGCGGTCAGTTGTCCTTCGGCCAAGCAGGGATGGCCGGCGGCATGCACCATGTGTGCGACGCCGTACGCCAGGTCACCGGACGCGCCGGCGCTGCACAGGTCGCCGAATGCAACACGGCGTTCGTCACCGGTAACGGCGGGATCATGAGCGAGCAGGTCGCCCTCGTCCTGCAGGGGGATTGAGGCACATGTCGCAGCCCCGACCGATGCCCGAGGCGACTCCTGTTTCCGCTCCGTTCTGGGACGGGCTGCGCGACCACGTCATCCGCCTGCAGTACTCGCCGTCGAGCGGGCACTACGTCTTCTACCCTCGGCTGCTCGCGCCGGGCACGCTGGCCGACGACCTCGAGTGGCGCGAGATCGACGGCGCCGGGACGCTCTACACGTTCACCGTCGCGGAGCGCGCGACCGCTCCGTTCTTCGCGGACGAGGTGCCGCAACTGCTCGCGGTAGTCGAATGGGACGTCGGGCCGCGATTCAGCACCGAGCTCGTCGACGTCGACCCGGTCGACATCAAGGTCGGAATGCGCCTGCGGCCGGTCTTCTGCGACTACCCGGACGCGGGAGTCACGCTGCTCAGATATGCGCCCGCCTAGCTGGACTGGGCCATCGCTCCGCCGTCGATCGAAAATGCTGTGTTAGTAGCTCGACCCTTCACCCAATTTCATCCTCGCCGCCTACATGTCCTCGGGCATTACCGGGGAATAGGTCGGCACCTTATGATGTATCGGTTGCTGCAGCGTTTAATGTGGCGTTGTGGACAGCCACGTCAGGCCGCCGAACGGCTCGACTAGCGACGATGCAAGCGCCGGTGAGGTTGCTCGCATCGCGGCCGAGGTTCTCGGTGCGATCCCGTTTCCGGCGTTGGTGCTTGAGGTGCCATCGCAGCGGATCGTCGCCACGAGTCCGGCTGCCAGTCAGCTGGTCAGTCCTGGTGGCGGCATGATCGTCGGGCATTTGTTCGAGGAGTTCATGGCTGACCGTCCTGCGATGGGCAGTGACCTGTTCGCCGGCGGGCGCCTGAACGGCGTCGAGATATCTCGGACATTGCGCCGGCCACATGGCGAGGACACCAAGATCCGAATGTGGATCCGTTCGTTCAATGCTCATCCGGCGAGCCAGTTCGTCGTGGTGGTCCTCGCTGCCGATGGCCTCGTCGCGGATGACGAGTTCAACGATGACTGGCGCGAAGCGCCCGCCATCGTCGGTATGGCTGATGCAAGCCTGCTGATCGAGCGGATCAGCGGTGATGCCGAGGATCTGTTTGGCGTGCCGGTCTCCGAACTGCTCGGCCACTCGCTGCTCTCGCTTGTCGATCATGATGCAGTGCCCCGGTGCCTCTCGGCGTTGGGGGAGGCGTCGGCCAGCCAGAACGGTGTCACCTTGCACCTCGACATCCGCGGCGATTCCGCCAAGCCGCGGCTGCGATGCGAGGTGCTGTTCCTTCCGCTTGAGCCGTCACCGAGTGTGTCCTTCGTGTTCCTGCCGATACCGCATGACGAACTGGTCGGACTCGAGTCCACGAACCTGTCCGCGATGCTGCTGCGCCTGGGCCGCGGCGCCGAGGTTGCGCAGCTCGCCCGGACGATGTTTCGAGGTGTGTCACATACCGATGTACCGGGTCTGAACGGTCTTACGACGCGAGAGTTGGAGATCGTTGCTCGGCTCATGAGCGGTCACCGCCCACCGTCGATCGCCGGCGATTTGTTCCTGAGTCAAAGCACGGTTCGCAATCACCTGGGTTCGGTGTTCGCAAAGCTCGGCGTCAACTCACAACCAGAGCTCTTGAGCCTGCTGCGGTCCCGCTGACCCGACGGGACAGTCTGTCTACCCGTAATGCAAATGTCAGGTTGCTCTGTCTATACCCGCGCTACCGTATTCATCTCACACTGAATTCACGTCGAGGTGCCGAACAGGTCGAAACATTGACCGGCAAGATCGTCAGTTCGATGGACCAAGTAGTGGTTCGCCGTCGCTCATACCCCCCGCGTGAGGGACGGCACAGCAGTTCCATCAGGCAATCCCGTTCCCCGCTCCCCCGCCGAGGGACGGGATTTCTGATGCCCAACTTCGCCTCAGGGCCGCGGCTCGACACGTTCGAGCCGTGGGATATCTAGCTGGACTAGGCCATCGCTCCGCCGTCGATCGTCATGACGCTCCCGGTGACGAATCGCGCCTCGGGGGAGACCAGGTAGGCGATCATCGCGGCGATCTCGCCCGGCTGGGCCACCGGCGGATCCAGCAGCGCTGGTCCGCGCGCCATCAGCACCGGATCGGCGTCGGCAACCGGCGCGAGTGCAGCAGCCAGTGGTGTCGCGATGCTCCCCGGGCACACGCAGTTCACCCGTACGCCCTGGCGGCCGAACTCGACCGCAAGGGTGCGCGACAGCGCCACGATGCCGCCCTTGGACGCCGAGTAGGCGGCCATGTACCGCCAACCGCGCAACGCGGCCACGGACGCGACGTTCACCATGCAGCCCTTCGAACGCACCAGCTCGGGCACGGCTGCCCTGGCGACGAGGAAGGTCCCGGTCAGGTTGATGTCGAGGATGCGCTGCCACTGCTCCAGCGACGTGTCGAGGAAACGGCTCGAAAGGCCGATGCCGGCAACGTTGACGACCGCGTCGATGCGCCCGTAGGCGGACACCGCTCGAGCGATCGCAGAATTCACCGACTCCTCGGCGCTGACGTCGCACTCGACGGCGATCGCGCGGCCCCCACTGTCGGTGATCGCTTGCGCGGTCGCCGCCGCGGTGTCGCCGCGCACGTCGAGGCAGACGACCGTCATCGCGTCCGCCGCGAGCCGCGTCGCCGTCGCCGATCCCAACCCGGAACCGGCGCCGGTCACGACCGCAACGGGCGCAGAACTCGATGACATGCAGATCCTCCGTGCTCGTCCCCGCGAACGCAGCGCGGGCCGTGGGTTGGTCAGCTACCGTCGCGCACCGGCCGCAGTCGCGGAGCACGCCCGTGGCTGCGGATGACGGTTGCGTCTACGTGGCGCGAGCCGTCGGTCGGAGTGCGGTAGAACTGCTGCGGATCGAAGTGCGCCTCGGCGAGCTCGGACGCGGCCACGACTTCACCCGCCTCGATGAGGTCGGTGATCTCCTCGTGCACGCTCAATCCCTGACGCCGGTAGTCGGGATCGGGGAATACTCCCTCGGATGCGGTCAGCTCGGCCCAGGCCAGGACGTGACCGAGCCACAGCGACTCCAGCGAACCGACGAGCAGACCCATGGTCTGGCTGCCGCAGTGCCTGACCAGGTTGGTGTGGAAGTCGGCCGTCGCGGCGACGTAGGCGAGTTCGGCATCGAGTGATTCCTCGGCGCGACGGTTGCACTCGCGCAGCGCCGGCACCACTGTGTCGTCGCGGTCCGGGCGGCCGGCACACAGCGCCGCGCACGTCCCCTCCAGATGCTTCAGCGCCCCACCGACGTCGTCGAGCGACACCTTCAGACGCTGCAGGACGAGCGCCATGGTGTACGCGGCGTGGCGTGCATCCGGATAGTGGACCTGCGCGCCACCGACATTCCCGCGGCGCACGGTGATCAGCCCCTCGGTCTCGAGGATGCGCTGCGCCTCTCGCAGCGAAGGCTTGCTGACATCGAACTCGGCGAGCAGAGTCTCCTGGTTCGGCAACAGCTGTCCGTCGGCGAGCTTGCCGTCGAGGATGCGCCGGCGCAGCTCATCGGCCACGAGCTCGGCCAACCGCGGCTGATGAAGCTGATTGCCGAATGTGTCGCTCATACGACTGCGTACAGGTCCGCATCGGTCTTCGGCAGGCGTTCGAGGCACGCGTTCCACAACGCGCGAACGCCCTCGCGCCGGAAGAACTCGGCACGCCGTTCGACCGCGTCGTCCGCGAGCGTGCGTCCGCCGGCTGCCGTCGCCTCGAGCTGGTAGCGGGCGGCCTGCTCGATGAGCACCGCGTGCATGGTGGCTTCCTCGAGGCTCGCTCCGACGAGGATCACGCCGTGGTTGCTGATGAGCAGCGCATCGCATTCGGCCAAGGCAGCCGCAATCAGCTTGCCTTCCACCGGCGGCTGCACGCCGTCCTCGAAGTACAGCGCCTGCCTGCCGACGAAGGGGGCAGCGACGATGTTGTAGGCCTGGACCGGTTCCTGCTTGGTCGTGAGCGCAGAGATATAGGTCGAATGCGTGTGGACGATGGCGCCGACGTCCGGGCGTTGCTCGTAGATCGCTGCATGGAATTGCACGGCCGGGGACGCTTCCCACGATCCGGAGCGAACGACCATGTCGAAGCCGACCTCGATGATCCGCTCGGGCAGGGTCTCGTCGAAATACTCGAAGGGCGAGATCCAGAAGGCGTCCTGCCCGGATCGTTCGCTCACATGGCCCGCGACCATGCTCTCGCAACCCTCGTTGGCCAGGATGCGGCGCGCTGCTGCGATTCGGAACTGCGGCGAGTCGGCGTTCACAGCACCCCTCCACTCCAAAGGTCTATCTTTATAACAACAAGAAGTATGGCACGTGCGGCGAGATCTGAGTCGCCGCACGACCGCGTTCTCGGCGGTCGCCACCACCGTGAGTCGCACTGGATCCGAGGGGGCGCGGCGATGCCGACCGCGAACGACGACGCCGCGACGCCGTCGGTGCAGGCGCGGCTGGATCGGCTCGAGCAGCGGGTGCGTGAGCTCGAGGACGAACGCGAGCTGCGCGACCTGCTCACCCGGTACTCGTTCGGCGCCGACGTCTTCCGTGGCCCGCAATGGGTGCAGCTGTTCACCTCGGACGGCGTGTACGACCTGGGAGCGCAGAACGTCCAGGGCGCGTTCACCGGTCGATTCACCGGCGGCGACGATCTTCTCGGATTGATCACGGGGCCCGGCATGCCTCCCGAGGGGCGGGCACAGCACTACCACGGACCGATGCGATTCGACATCGACGGCGACCACGCCAGCGCCGAGTCGTACTCGATCACCTACCGACTCGGCGACGCTGACGCAGCAGAGATCTACTGTCTGGGATTCAACCGCTGGACGTTCCGCCGGGTCGGCGGACGTTGGCAGATAGCGGAGCGGCATCGCCGCGAGCTCGGCGCCCGTGCCGAGGCAGAAGTGATCAGTCCCATCGCCCGCGACGACGTCGCGGCCTCGGACTGAGGGCCGGCGCGGCGTCCCGTCCGTACGATCGGGTCCGCTCGCATGAAACTCGCACCCACTCGCATAAACCCGCACGAAAGGACGTCATGCCGACCGCTGAGGACGCCGACCTGCCGCTGACCGCGTGGACGGTGCTCGGAGTGCTCTCCTTCCCCGGCGAACGCTCCGGATACGAGATCAAGTCGTGGGCCGATCGCAGCCTGCGCTTCTTCTACTGGAGTCCCGCACTGAGCCAGGTCTACCGGGAGCTGCGAAGGCTCGAGGAGCTCGGCCTCGTCACGTCCTCGCTCGCGCCGCAGGACGAGCTGCGCAACAAGCGCATGTATCGCATCACCGATGCCGGCCGGGCCGCGCTGACCAGGTGGGCCGGCCGCACCCCCGACTCGCCGCCCGTCATGAAGCACGGCGTCATGCTGCGCGTGTGGCTCGGCCACCTGCTCGGCCCCGACCAGTTACGTGCCGTCCTGACCGACCACATCGAGTGGGCCGTCGGAATGGCGCGTGACGCAGCCGAGCTCGAGGCGTCCGCTCACCAACAACAGCTGTGGCCGTATCCCGAACTGGCGCTGCGCTGGAGTTGGCGGTTCTACGAGTCGGAGGCCGAGCTGGCCCGCCAGTTGCTGTCGGATGTCGACGAACTCGAGGCCGCCCGGGGCGATTCACCGGGCGGCCTCGAGAGTTGACCGGCTGGGCGGTCCGTCAGGACAGCGCGAGTTCGGGCTTCTTGCCGAGCGCGTTCTGCGCCTCCTGGGCGCGGAAGTGCGGGAGCACGTACGTGCCGATGTTGCGGATGGTTTCCAGGCAGACTTCCTGGGGCACGGTGCCCATCTGGATGAGGAACATGATCTCGTCCGCACCCGCGTCGATCAGCCGCTGCACGTAGGCGATGCACTCGTCCGGCGTGCCGTAGGCCTGCTCCTGGCGGGTGAGGTGCATGCCCGCCTTCTGCTCGGCGTCGCGCCGGGCCGTGCCATCGGTCATCTTCACCAGTTCCGAGCCGAACTGCATCTCCAGGTTCTTGCTCTGCTCCTTGAGTACCTGCTCGCTGTCACCGTAGGTCGACGGATCAGGCTTCGGACCGCCCCGCGACCACTGGTTCAGCGACTCCATGAAGAAGCGTTGGCCGCCGAACCCGATCTGGCGGGCGCGGGCCGCGTCGTCGAGCACGATCGCCGGGCACAGAGCGGACAGGTGGTCATTGGCGAAGTGGCCGGCCACATCGGCGGGTTGACGCTTCGCGACCGCCGCGCGGTAGAGCTTGTTCTTCTCGGCGATGTCGTCAGGTCCCGCGAAGCCGAGCGCGAGTGCCCCGACACCGAGCGAACCCGCCATCTCGAGCGTTGCCTCCTTGGTGCATGCCATGAACAACGGAGGGTGCGGCCGTTGCTGCGGCTTGGGAACGATGTTGCGCGGCGGGATCTCGATGGTGTCGCTGCTGTACGAGAAGTCGTCGTCGGTCCAGATGCCGGGCAGCATCTGCAGTACCTCCTCGAGCTGCACCTGGGTGTCCTCGGCGGTGATGCCGAAGGTGCCGGTCTCGCGCGGCGTGGCCCCGCGCCCGAACCCGACATCCAGGCGACCGTTGCTGAGAATGTCGAGCGTCGCCGTGCGCTCGGCGATCCGGACCGGATGGTTGTAGCGGAACGGCGCGCACACGACCCCGTGACCGATGCGGATCCGCGAGGTCCGGGCGGCGACGAAGCTCAGGAACACCTCGGGGGCGCTCATGTGCGCGTACTCGACCAGCGCATGGTGCTCGACGGCCCAGATGCGGTCCAGCCCGATCTCTTCGCCGAGTACGGCTTGCTCGACACAGTCGCGGAAGGTCTGCTGTTCGGACTCCGGGGTCGGCCCCGCAATCTGCGCCTCGAAGATCATCGAGAAAATCATGCGTGACTCCTTCGCTTAGATGTACGACTATTAGAAGCATCGGGGCGGGAGCCTCGCAAGGCTTATCGGTCTCTTCATCTAAATTATTGACCTACTAGCGGACCGGCTGGCAGGTTTGGGGCCTTCGCCGGAAGGGGAACGCAAGTGCCACTCGATGCCGAGTCGCGCGCGTTGATCGACGTCCTTCAGTCGAGCAGCCCGCCAGTCGAAACGCTGACTCCGGAACAGGCCCGCCGCGCATCCGACGAGCGCCGAGCCCGTTCGGCGGCACCCGTCGAGCAGGTCCACGACGTCACGGACACAACCGCTGCGACCGGTGCCGGCCAACGTGCAGTCCGCATCTACCGGCCGTCGGCGGCGGACTGTGCGCCCGTGATCGTGTTCTTCCACGGAGGCGGCTGGGTCTTGTGTGATCTGGACTCGCACGACGGCCTGTGTCGCAGCCTCGCCAACCTCACCGGGTCGGTGATCGTGTCGGTCGACTACCGGCGCGCACCCGAAAGCCGCTACCCGGCAGCTGTCGAGGACTGTTACGCCGCGACCGTGTGGGTCGCGGAACACGCCGGGGAACTCCACGTCGATCCAGCCAGGCTGAGCGTCATGGGCGACAGCTCGGGCGGCAATCTCGCCGCTGCTGTCGCGCTGATGGCACGAGACCGCGCGCTGCCGACGATCGCACTGCAGGTGTTGCTCTATCCCGTGCTCGACGACGACTTCGAGACTGCGAGCTACCGCGCGTTCGGTGCCGAGCACTTCCTCACCCGCGCCGCGATGGAGTGGTACTGGCAGCAGTACGCGCCCGCCGACCGGCACCATCCCTACGCGACTCCGCTACGGAACGCGGACCTCACCGGCCTGGCGCCTGCGCTGATCCTGGTCGCGGAGTGCGATCCGTTGCACGACGAAGGCCTCGCCTACGCCGAACGACTGACAGCAGCGGGCGTACCGACCGAGGTCATCGACTACGCAGGGGGATTCCACGGATTCCTCAGCCTCGCTCCGGTTCTGCACGCGGGGCGCTCCGCACTGGCGGCGGTCGGCGCCGGCGTTCGCGCGCAGCTCGAACCCCGTCGTGCCGGCCACCCGTGAGCAGGGCGGCGTGCACGATGTGTCCCCTTTGGTCGGCCGGCTGTGTCGCAGGGGTGTCCACATCGTTACCGACGAGAGTCGTCGAATGCTTGACCCGGGGTCGCGGGCTACCTATCTTCTCTATCATTCATCTCATTACCATCTTGGGGGTCTGATGTCCCGAACCACACGTGGGCTCACCCGTCTACGGCTGACGACGCTCGGCGTCGCAGTCGTCGCCGTAACGGTGTCCGCCTGCGGCAGCAGCTCGGGTGGGGGCGGGGGCGGCAGCGATACCAGTCGCAGCTTCATCCTCGGCTCGATCGAGCCCATGACCGGAGCCAACATCCTCACCGAGTACATCCATGGCGTCGAGATGGCCGTGAAGGACATCAACGCCGCTGGCGGTATCAACGGCAAGAAGATCATCCTCAAGGAGTACGACGACCAGCTCGACGCGCAGAAGACGGTCGCGGCAGTGCGGCTGGCCATCGCGGACAAGGTCGACGCCGTGATCGGCATGCCGTCCTCGATCGAGAACAGCGCGGGAACGCCGCTGCTGCAGCGCGCGGGCATCGTCATCCTCAACGCCGGTGTCTCCACCCCCGTCGCGACGAGCGAGAAGAACGCCGACCCACTGACGTTCCGGATCATGACTCCGATGCCGGAACTCATCTACGCCGAGAGCCAGTACGTCATCAACGAGCTCAAGCCCAAGAGCGTCGGCATGATGGGTTTGAACATCGACTACGGGCAGAACGCGCTTCCGCAGTTCAAGAAGGCATTCGAGGGTGCGAACATCAAGGTCACTGCCAGCAACCTGTACCCGTACACCGCGACCGACGTGACCAGCGAGGTCATCGCGATGAAGGGCTCGGATGCGGTGGTGGACTGGAGCTACCCCAACCAGGAGACCGTCGGCCTGAAGACCGTCAGCCAGTACGGGCTCGGCAACGTCCCGTACCTCGGTGGGCCTTCGTCGTCGATCATCAACTCCCGTCAGGCGGTTCCGGCGGCGCTGCAGAACAACCTCTACGGCGTGCAGTCCTGTGACCCGAACACCGACTCGCGGTCCTACGTGCGGGAATGGGCGGCACGGTACAAGTCGACCTACAACGAGGCGCCGGACTACTCGTCCCCGTCGGTCTACGACGCGGTCAACATCCTCAAGGCCGCGGTCGAGAAGGCCGGGTCGCTCGACCACAAGAAGATCGCGCAGGCGATCGAGGGCATGACCTACGACACGAACACCGTGTGTGCTCCTGTCTACAAGGTCGACGACCGGCACCAGCTCAGCCACGTCGCGGTCGAAATGTCGTTCAAGGGCGGCAAGCCGACGCAGGCGAGGCAGTACACCGCGGCCGAGCTCCAAGGCCACGGAACGATCCAGCCCTGACCGATCCGCCGGCGTTAGCCCCCAGGGGCGAAACCCGGCGCCCGGGGTGGGCAGCCGT
>JAVHVN010000191.1:0-3971 GCA_032160545.1 Pseudonocardiales bacterium
CGACCGCGGTTGCCGACCTGATGATCTACGCGTACTGGACGGCCTCGGCGCGTGACGCCGACGAGGGGCGCAGCGTCTACGCCCGCCCCGGGGGCACCCGGATCGGCGAGCGGCTCTCGCCGTTGCCGCTGACGCTGCGCTCGGACCCCGCCGAGCCCGGGTTGCGCTGCGCGCCGTTCGAGATCGCCACCCGGTCTGCAGGCGGCCTACAGTCCGTGTTCGACAACGGGGCACCCGTCGGCCCCGTCGAGTGGCTTCGCGAGGGGACGCTCGACGCGCTCGCCCGAACCCGCTCGTGGGCCGCGCGCACCGGGACCGCGCCGCAGCTCTACGTCGGCAACCTGATCATGACCGGCACGGGCGAGGCCTCGATCGAGCAGATGGTGGCGAACACCGAGCGCGGGCTGCTGCTGACCTGCCTCTGGTACATCCGTGAGGTCGACCCGCAGACGCTGCTGCTCACCGGACTGACCCGCGACGGGGTCTACCTCGTCGAGAACGGCCAGGTGCAGGGCGCGGTCAACAACTTCCGCTTCAACGAGTCACCCATCGCCCTGCTCGGGCGGGTGACCGAGACCGGGCGCACCGAGCACACGCTCTCCCGCGAATGGAGCGACTACTTCAGCCGCACCGCCATGCCAGCGCTGCGCGTCCCAGACTTCAACATGTCGACGGTCAGTCAGGCGTCCTAGGCCGACGGTCAGAACCGGCCGCTCCCGCGCAGCGATCTCGGCCGGCCGTCCGGGTCGTACACGACCCGGTACATCGGCGTTGCCCACAGCAGCGTCAGCCGGCTCAGGTGTGGCGGCTGGTACGGCCGCAGCCGCCCGGGCGGGCGCGGTCCGCGACGGCCTCCGTCGTGCCAGCGCTGCAGCTCGGCCGCCGAGGCCGCGAACGCCTCGAACGCCTCGACGGGGTCGATCAGGTCGGCGTCGCCGCCGTCGGGGCGGTCGAGATGCTCGCGGGCCAGTTGCAGGCGCAGCTCGCGCGCGAAGCGGCGCGCGCCGCTGCCGAAGCGGTCGACGGTCCGGGGCTCCCGCTCGTCGAGCTCGTCGTCGAGCACCGCGCAGGTCAGCTCGGAGTCGTGCGTCCAGGACCGTCGGTTCAGGTTGTCCGAGCCGACACTCGCCCAGACGTCGTCGACGACGCAGACCTTCGCGTGGACGTATACCGGCGTGCCGGCGTGGTTCTCCACGCCGTAGACCGCGGCGCGGCCCGCTTTGAGGTACGGGTCGAGCAACTGCATGGCCTGGTGCCGGCCGACGACGTTGGGCGGCCCCGAGATGCGGCCGTCCTGGTCCGGGTAATGCGGGACGACCGCTATCAAGCGCAGCGTGGGCGTGCGCGCCAGCGCATCGGTGAGGCAGCGCACGATCTCGCGCGACCAGAGGTACTGGTCCTCGACGTACACCAGCCCGGCCGCGTTCCGGGCCACCTTCTCGTAGGCGCGGGCCACGCTGCGCTCCCCTTCCGGCGCGAACGGGTACGCGGGCCGGCGGGCGGGATAGGTGCGCAGGATCTGCACCGCCTGCGCCCCCTGCTCCGGCGGGTCGGGAAGCTGCGCGGGAAGCGGCCGTCCGTGTTCGTCCTCGCGGCGGACGGCGTCCACGACGCGGTAGTACGGGTTGAGCGTGAGCGGGGTCGGGTCGTCCCAGCGCTCGCGGAACGAGGTCTCGATGTCGGCCACGGCGGGACCGCGCACCGCCAGCTGCACGTCGTGCCACGGCGGTGTCGGGCCGTACCGGGCGGACATCGACTGCGACTGCGGATCGCCGTGGTGCCGGGCGTCGTCACGGCGGCTGTGACACAGGTCGATGCCGCCCGCGAACGCGACGTCCAGCTCGGGACGGTCCCGGTGTCGCAGCACCACGACCTTCTGGTGGTGCGAGCCGCCGGGGCGTACCCGCATGTCACGCAGCACCTCTCCCCCGGCGGCTTCGAGCTCCTCGCCGAGGTGGCGGTTCTCCTGCTCGCTGAACGCGAAGCGGTCGAGGTGCGAGCGCCACACCAGTCCGCGGACGTCCACCCCGCGCGCGGCCGCACGCCGAAAGACCGTCGCGACCTCCGTGCCCGGACCGTCCAGCCGCTGGTCCGGGTCGCCGCGCCAGTCGGTGAACAACAGCAGGTCGCCCGCGCGCATCGCCTCGACGCAGCGCAAGAGCTCGGCGAAGTAGGTGGCCCCGTGGACGAGCGGCGTGACCGCGTTGCCCGACGTCCAGCCGCCCAGTGATCGACTGCGCAGTAGGGCGGTGTGCGGGTTGCCCCGTTCGATCGCGTCCAACAACCAGTTCACGGGGTCCACACGTTCGGGTCTACCCCGGCGCGTCCGAACGATCACCCGTCGCACCCGGCACCCCGTTGCGACCGCACGGAGGCCAGCAATATCGGGCTTCTGTGATCAGTCCCGCACTCGCTGGGCGGGCCTGCAAGCGCTACCGGCGACTAAGCTCAGGGCATTCCAACCGTGCACACGCGCGTCGGCACGTTGCCGGCGCGGCAGTCGGCGTTGACTGGCGAGGAGAACGGTATGACGGCAACGATCCCGGGCATCGATGAAGCCCCCACCACACACGCGAGGCTGATCTCCTGGGTCCGGGAGACCGCTGAGCTGACGCAGCCCGACCGCGTCGAGTGGGTGGACGGTTCGCCCGAGGAGTGGACCCGCATCACCGACCTGCTCGTCGAGAGCGGCACCTTCACCCGCATCAACCCCGACAAGAAGCCGAACTCCTTCCACTGCGCGTCCGACCCGACCGACGTCGCCCGCGTCGAGGACCGCACGTTCATCTGCAGCCGCGATCCCCGCGACGCCGGCGCGACGAACAACTGGATGGATCCCGAGGACATGAAGGCGATCCTCGTCGAGCGGTTCCGCGGTTCGATGCGCGGTCGCACGATGTACGTGCTGCCCTACTGCATGGGCCCCCTCGACGCCGACGAACCGATGCTCGGTGCCGAGATCACCGACTCGCCGTACGTCGTCGCCTCGATGCACATCATGACGCGGCTCGGCACGAAGGCCCTCGAGCTGTTCACCGACGACCGCGACTTCGTCCCCGGCCTGCACTCCGTCGGCGCCCCGCTCGAGTCCGGCCAGGACGACGTGCCGTGGCCGTGCAACGACACGAAGTACATCGTGCACTTCCCCGAGGAGCGGCTGATCTGGTCGTACGGCTCGGGCTACGGCGGCAACGCGTTGCTGGGCAAGAAGTGTTACTCGCTGCGCATCGCGTCGGTGAAGGCCCGTGACGAGGGCTGGCTCGCCGAGCACATGCTGATCGCAAAGCTGACCTCGCCCGAGAACAAGACCTACTACATCGCGGCCGCGTTCCCGAGCGCGTGCGGCAAGACCAATCTCGCCATGCTCGACCCGACGATCCCGGGCTGGAAGCTCGAGACGATCGGTGACGACATCGCCTGGATCCGCATCGGCGAGGACGGCCGCTTCTACGCGGTGAACCCCGAGAACGGCTTCTTCGGCGTCGCGCCCGGCACCGACTACCACACCAATCCGAACGCGATGCGCACCATCGCCAAGGGCAATTCGATCTTCACCAACGTGGCGCTCACCGACGACGGCGACATCTGGTGGGAGGGCATGGGCGAGCCGCCCGCGCACCTCACCGACTGGAAGGGCCGCAGCTGGACGCCCGGCAACGGCGAGCTGTCCGCGCATCCGAACTCGCGCTACTGCACCCCCATCGCGCAATGCGACACCAAGGCCCCTGAATGGGACGACCCCAAGGGCGTGCCGCTCGACGCGATCTTCTTCGGCGGACGCCGCCGCGACACCGTCCCGCTCGTCACCGAGGCCCGCGACTGGCAGCACGGCGTGTTCATGGGCGCCACCCTCTCCTCCGAGACGACCGCCGCGGCCACCGGCCAGGTCGGCGTCGTGCGACGCGACCCGATGGCGATGCTGCCGTTCATCGGCTACAACGCCGGCGACTACTTCGCGCACTGGATCGAGG
>JAVHVN010000199.1:0-3626 GCA_032160545.1 Pseudonocardiales bacterium
CGGACCCTCACGCGGGTGACGCAACGATTCGGGCGGGAAAGCGACGAGCCTCTCGGGCCAGCGCACGCCTGTGGATCGTCGTGAGGACGGCGACCTGGAGCAGGGGGAGCCGCACGAAGAGCGTCCCGGCCGCGCCCGCGACCGGCGCCAACAGCCACAGCACCATCGCGAGCGACAGCAGCGATCGACGCTGGGCGTCGCTGTTACCGCGCCGACGCAGCACGATGGCGGCGAGTGCGAACAAGCAGAGTTCCCCGAGCCACACCGTACGGAGGTCCGTGTTGCCGCGCAGCCAGCTTGCCGGCAGCAGGCCGGTCACCAGCGCCGCGAGGATCGCGAGGCGGGGGGCGATTCCGAGCCCGCGGCGGACCGGTTCCTCCTCGTAGCAGTCGAGCGCGAGGGGGGGGTAGCGGCTGAGCATCAGGTTCCGGTCGGCGCAGACCGCGACCTCCGGGTAGCGCCGTGCGACCGAGTCCGCGAGGTCGGCAGGAACGACCGGTGACATCCAGATCGCGTCGATTCGGGCGTACTGGGCGCGGATGCCGCGCGTGCCCGCGACGAGGTGTCCCCAGCACGAGACGACTGCGAGGACGTACTCCGCGTTGGGGTATTCGGACGCGGCCTCCACCGATCCGTAGGCGTAGTAGCCGCAGGTGCAGTCCGTGCCGGGCACCTCGTGGGTGCGCTCGGTCGACAGCGCGCCACCGAGCATGCGGCGCCGGACGCAGCGCGCGGCGTTGGCGCCCGGCATCCACGGGTCCGGGCTGAAAAGCGGGTACAGCACACCCCCCGCGCCGACGCGGAATGTCCGGAGGGCCCGGATCTCGCCGACGTGGAGTTCGACACCCGAGTAGGCATCCATCGCGGCTCTCAGCTGGACGAAGCGGGTTCCGCGGCGGGTTCCGTTGCGGGTTCCGCGGGGCGGGCCGGCTGCTGCGGGGGAGGCGGCACGGGTTCGGACGGCGCCGATGGCGCCGACGGTGCCTCGAGGGGAAGCGCTTCGATGCGGCGTCGCTCGCGACCGATGTTGCCCATACGTCCAGGGTAGGTGCCGGAAACCGCAGTGACACCCGGTCCGGCGTGACGAAATCGTGGGAATCAGTCCCAGCGTGTGCGAGCCGTGAGGGTGCCGTGACGACGGCGTGAATCCGCCTGGTCGGGGGATGCGCTGCGCACGGCCGGGGGCGTTCACTTCCGAGGTCCCGGGCGCTCCGTGGGCCGGTATGGAATGCCGTTCATCCAGCGGTTTGGAGTCGCAGTGCATGACGTGTTGTTCGTCCTGCTGGCTATCGGGGTCTTCGTGTTCCTGGCGTTGTGCGCCAAGGGAGCGGAGAAGCTGTGAGCGCTACGAACCTGGTGGGGCTGATCCTGTCGGTCCTCGTGACGGTGTTCCTCGTCGTCGCACTCGTGTTCCCGGACAAGTTCTGATGGGCGCCTCCTCGCCCGCAGCGGACGGGAGACAGCGATGAGCGACACCGTGGCCGGGATCGTCTTCCTCGGCACCCTGATCGCGGCGCTGGTGCTGGTGCACAAGCCGCTCGGCGACTACATGGCGCGGGTGGTCATGGGCCGGCGGCACTTTCGTGTCGAGCGCGTCATCTATCGCGCCGGCGGGATCGACGCGCAGGCCGACCAGACGTGGAGTGGCTACCTGCGCTCGGTGTTGTGGTTCAGCGGCGTCTCGGTCGTGTTCCTCTACGCGTTCCTGCGTCTGCAGAACCACTTCGGGCATCCGTACGCGGTGCCGCAGATGAGCCACAGCCAGGCGTTCAACACCGCGGCGAGCTTCGTCACCAACACGAACTGGCAGTCGTACTCGGGCGAGAACGCGCTGGGTTACATCGTCCAGATGGTCGGCCTGACGGTGCAGAACTTCGCCTCGGCCGCCGTCGGCATCGCAGTGGCGATCGCACTCGTGCGCGGCTTCACCCGCAATCGCACCGACCGGCTCGGCAACTTCTGGGTCGATCTCACCCGGATCAGCTTGCGGATCTTGCTGCCGATCTCGATCGTGTTCGCGATCGTCTTCGTGGGTGCCGGGATGATCGAGAACTTCCACCACTACGCGACCATCCGGACCGCCGCCGGTGGCGCCCAGACCCTGCCGGGCGGCCCGGTCGCGAGCCAAGAGGTGATCAAGGAGCTGGGCACGAACGGCGGCGGCTTCTTCAACGCCAACTCGGCTCACCCGTGGGAGAACCCGACGGTATGGACGAACTGGCTCGAGATCTTCCTGCTGCTGTGCATCTCGTTCTCGCTTCCCCGCACCTTCGGCGTTCTGGTGGGCGACAAGCGCCAGGGCCGCGCGATCGTCGCCGTGATGGGCGTCCTGGCGATCCTGTCGGTCGTGCTGATGATCACCGTGCAGACGATGCACCACGGGACGGTGCCGACGGCGGTGGGGGCCTCGACCGAGGGCACCGAACAACGATTCGGGGTGCCTGACTCGGCGATCTTCGCGACCGGGACGACGCTGACGTCGACCGGGGCTGTGAACAGCTTTCACGACTCGTACACCAGCCTCGGCGGCGCGATGACCCTGCTGAACATGATGCTCGGCGAGGTCGCACCCGGCGGCACCGGCTCCGGGTTGTACGGCATCTTGGTCCTCGCCGTCCTCACCGTCTTCGTGGCGGGGCTGATGGTCGGACGGACGCCCGAGTACCTCGGCAAGAAGCTGGGCGGCAGGGAGGTGAAGTTCGCTTCCCTGTACCTGCTGACGACACCCGCACTCGTGCTCGTCGGCACGGCAGTGGCGATGGCCTTACCGGGTGAACGAGCCGGCATGCTCAATACCGGCTCGCACGGGTTCTCCGAGGTGCTGTACGCATTCACCTCTGCCGGCAACAACAACGGCAGCGCGTTCGCCGGCATCTCCGTCAACACGGTCTTCTACAACACGGTGCTCGGAATCGTGATGCTGCTCGGCCGCTTCCTTCCGATCGTCTTCGTCCTCGGTCTGGCCGGGTCGCTTGCCCGGCAGAGACCTGTGCCGGCATCGGAGGGCACGCTGCCCACGCATCGACTTCTGTTCGTCGGGATGCTCACCGGCGTCACGTTGATCGTGGTCGCCCTCACCTACTTCCCCGCGCTCGCGCTGGGACCCCTCGCGGAGGGTCTGCACTGATGACTGTCACGACCACGATCGACATTTCCGCGGGCGGTGGCACGCCCTCGCACGAACCTGAACGCGGTGGTCCACACCGAATTCAGGCGGGGCTGCTCGACCCGCACCTGCTCTGGACCTCGACCCCGGACGCGCTGCGCAAGCTCAATCCGGCGACGCTCTGGAAGAACCCGGTCATGTTCATCGTCGAGATCGGCGCGGTGTTCACCACCGTGATCGCCGTGGCGAACTCCTCGACGTTCGCGTGGCTGATCGTGGTGTTCCTCTGGCTCACCGTTCTGTTCGCCAACCTCGCCGAGGCTGTGGCCGAGGGCCGAGGCAAGGCGCAGGCCGACGCGCTGCGCAGGGCCAAGACCGACACGGTCGCGCGAAGGCTGATCAATCGCGACGACTTCACCGGCGGTGAGGAGCCGGTGCCCGCTCCGCAGTTGCAGCAGGGCGACCGGGTCGTCTGCGAGGCGGGCGACGTCATCCCGGGTGACGGTGACGTCATCGAGGG